>NZ_JALLPL010000002.1 GCF_023276355.1 Haloplanus sp. XH21 | reverse complement strand
AGAAGTTTGGCCTCGATCACGCGATCTTCAAACCCGGTAACGTCGAACCAGATTTCTCCGAGTACATCACCTTCGAGGGCTACTCCGTCGACGAGGACGGAACCCAACACTACAAGAACGCAAACGTCGGGATGCGTCGGGCCTGTCTTGACGCCATCGACTACCTGAAGAACTTCGGCTACACCGGCGAGCAGGCGTACCTCTCCTTGAGTACCATCCCGGTCGAGAGCCGCTTGGCCGGTGTCGTTGACCTACCTAACACCTGTGTAACGGTGTCCGTGCCACAGGCGGCGTTCGACTTCGACATCGATCCGGATCGACTGGGCGACATCAAAAGCAAGTCCCGTGGGACGGCAGCGCGACCGTCGTAGCCGTCCGAACACCCCTATTTTCGACTCCCAGCACAGTCTCCCGAGTCGCGTTCCTCGGTCACCGGACCGAAGCGTACTCCCTGAGACCACCTCGCTCAGCGGAGAGTGCGTTGAAACGCTCTCGTGCTACTCACATACTCAACTCTGACCACCTGAGAGGCTGTGTACACGTCCGGTGAGTACGGATATAAAACGGCGCGAAGTGATCAGAACTGTTTCAGAGAACACGGCGTTCGCCGATGAAGTAGATGACGTGGCGTTCAGTGCCCGATTGCCCAAGGATAGCCGTGTGGATCGCTCTGGAACCCGCCACCGACGCCGTGTTCATGGTCATGATCGTGGCCGTCCTCTTCACCGTGCATCGGCTCGTCGACGTGAATGATGCCGTCGATTCGGAGGATGGATGTCACACCCCCGGTCGCGTTCGCGAGCAAGCGTTCGTTGAGACGGATCGGGGCGACGATTCCTCGGGAGTACATATCAGTCACCTCTCCCGTTCCAACATCGATACCCACAGTGGCATCCCCATCGTCGTGGCGATGTCGAAGCTCCAGTAGCGTCTCGATCGGGTCGTGGCCGGCGTTCCGAGCGAGTGTGCGTGGAATTGTCTCCAAGGCGTCGGCGACAGCATTGACGACGATCTGTGTCCGGTCACCGATACCGCGGCTCCACGTTCGCAGATCGGCTGCGAGTGCCACTTCGGTTGCCCCGCCACCCGGTAGTACACCGGGACTGGCATCGAATGACACGAGTAGATCGATAGCATCGACGATAATCCGTTCGGTTTCATCGACCACGTGGTCAGTCCCACCACGAAGGAGCAACGACACCTGTGTCGAAGCCGAATCGCGGACGAGAGTGAACTCCGAGGGTCCAAGGGTCCGTCGTTCGATGACGTGAGCGTGGCCGACTGCGCTCACGTTGAGTTCCCCAAGTCGCATGATTGGGGACGCACCCGTCGCACGCTGGAGTTTGTGAACTTCGTCCTGCCGAGTCCGTTCGAACGCAAGGATTCCGGCTTGTGCAAGGAGGGCCTTGAGACGATCGTCGATCGACTTCTGACAGAACAGTACATCGACGTCATGGGTCGTGAGCGTATCGACGTATCGCTCGTATTCGTCGGTCTCGAACGTTTGGAGTCGCTGACGATCGTTGACATCCTCGATAGAAAATTGGGGCGCCGATTCCGGTGTCTGTATCGTCAGTTCGTCGTCGACGATGGCGACACGAGCGCCTTCGACACGTTTTGGGAGTGGTGCCGGAACATCGGAGAGGGAGGTTGAGGACCGATCCGTATCAATGACAAGTCCGTCCAGTAACTCGGAATCAGCGGTTTCGCCCCCGGCGATTCCGTGAATCGTCACGTTCTCCAGTCGTGGGCCGTCGTTGCTTTGTGCCGCCTGATATCCTCGGACAGCGAGATCAGCCAAAAACGCAGTGCGTTCGGCATCCCAGCGCCCAGTTATCGATGTCTCAACTATCTGCCGACGCATCTCGTCGTCAGGGTTTTCCCACGTCGCAATGTCGGCCAACCGACTCTGCATGCGCGTGACCGCCTCAGCGTAGCCGTTTACGATGGTCGTCGGATGGAACCCATCTTCCAGCAGTTCGTTCGCTTCCCGGAGAAGTGCCCCTGCCAACACGATAGCAGAAGTTGCTCCGTCGCCGATGTCACCTCCCTGCGAGTGTGCAACCTCGGACACGAGTTTCGCGGCCGGTGACTCGATATCGATCCGATCCACGATACTCGCACCGTCGTTCGTCAAAACAACCTGTCCATCGCCGACCAACATCTTATCACGACCGTTCGGTCCGAGCGTCGTCTGTAACACGTCGGCGAGAGCGACGCCTGCGGAGATATTTTGATGTACAGCCTCGTCACCATCGATTTCGTCGGTGACGTTTGCAATCGTGTTGACTTGACTCATGGCTGGAAGTTCATCTGTGACAACAGATTGCCCAGTCATAAATGTACTGTCGGTAGGAACCGGACGCCATCGGGATTCCGCCGCAGAACATACCAGCCAAACTCACGTCTACATGTTAGGGAGGAAGAAGCCAACGAGCATGACGACTGAGAGGGCACCGACAAGGTTGGCCGTGGCATACCCAGCAGCGACCAGTCGGCGGTCGCGCTCCCAGAGTGTGACCACGTCATACGAAAACGACGAGAACGTCGTGAAGGCTCCACAAGCACCCGTGCCGACGACGAGCACTGTCGTATTTCCGGCGCCACCGAAGGTGACTACGGCTAGCACGAAGCTCCCCAGAACGTTCACGGTGAGCGTACCGGCCGGGAAGTCGTCCATCGTGACTATCTCGCTTACTAGGTGGCGGAGGACAGCCCCGGTCATGCCACCGATGGCGACCAGATACGGTGGACCAATCACCGGGTTAACACCTCCTTGGTCACTCCTGAGAGTCGTAATGTAACCGCCCTCGCGAGGAGAACTGCAGCGAACCCACTGGTGTAGTTCGCGACGATATTGACGACTCCCCAGACGGGGGCTGTCTGAACTGTCTCAACCGCGAACGTACTGTAGGTCGTATAGGAAGAGAGGAGCCCTGTTCCGAACACGGCCCGGGACCGGTCGGCGAGAAGGCTGATATACCTGTTCTCGTAGAGCAGCAGCCCGAGCAAGAAACAACCAGTGACGTTGGCAGTAAATGTTCCCCAAAGTCCCGGCAGGGCGAGTCCAACAACGTATCTGAGATTCGCCCCGATTGCACCCCCGACAGCGACGAGCAGTACTGTTTCGATCGTCTGAAGTGGATGATTATCGTTCATACCTGTTTAAGTTCGTCTCTGAATGAGGGCTAACTCGTGCAAAAATTTTTTTCGATCTCGCCAAGGGAAAGTACTCGTCCTGCCGCCGTCTGTTGTCACAGTCGCACCGAGTGTTCCGCGAATCCAAATATATACGATAAATTGAAGATATACTCAAATATAATATTACAGGTAAATTACGGAGGTGTGGCTCCAAAGTGATACAACCTATCCGCAACTCCAGAGCACTGTCGACGAGAACGACCGCCTCGTCAACTTGATTGTTCTCACGCTATTCCGAGAGCGTACCAAGGTAACGGTGATTCCGTCAGATAGAGCTGGAAAGACAGCAACGATGGTGTTATGCGGCAGTAGCCTACCACCAATATCACTCATTATTGAGTTGAATTACGAGGTCATAGATTAACGAGATTCGGATCGGGACCATCTGCCGATGGTAGGCTCTGTTACTCACTAGAATACGGTAGTCCAATGAATCTCTGGGGTGAAAATATAAAATACAATTATATCTAAAAATAATATCATATAATTGGTGTCCGATATCGAGGTCTTCGTCAGCTGCGAGGTAGTCGGTAAGGATTCAGGAATTCGTGGATCACGATGCCGCCATCGTCGTCAGGGAGGCCGTCCGCCCGCGCCTCGTAGACCTTGAAGTCGTTGCACCCCCAGATAGTGAGCACTCCATCTTCAGCAACCTCTCAGTCGAGCGTCCCGAAGCAGTAGCTCTCACAGAGCTCGCAGACTGCTTGTGGATCCGATACGATCGCGCCGATCGACGTCGAGTCGGCTGAGATTGCTGAGCACACGATACATCCGGTAGTCCCGTTTGACTTGCTGATTCATCGGAAGCGCCTCACCGCTCGCCGGCGCCGTCGCGGTCCTGGGCGAGTTGTGCTTTCTCGAACTGTTCGTGGTCGGTACTCGTGTCGTCGTGAGGATCGGGACCAGTCATACTGAGTCACGCCGCGCACGCTGTCGCGCGCTGCACGTCTTTCGGCGTTATCGAGACGCGAGGCGTCGCCGTCGGTGAGCGTGAAATAGAGCAGCATACTGCTGGTGGTGGTCAGTGACTTCGCCGATACAGCGGACGCCATTGAGGGTCGGCGTGTCTTGGACGACCGACGCAATCCGGTCGTTCAGCTGTGACACGCTAAGGACCCCTTTCGCGTCGGGGTCGACCGCCTGCCGTTCCGTATCCGGCGCGTCCGCCATCTCCGTTTCCGAACGTCTGAACAGGAACCTCAAAAAGCTCCGTTCGAGTGACGGGGTTAGCTGCGTTACGCAGGCCTACAGATCGCGAGGCTGGACCGTCTTTCGGTCGTTGGCCTCGGCACGCTCTGCGGCGTCGTCGAGCAGTTCGCCGACCTCTTCGTTGAGGGCGTCGTAGAAATCTGCCGAGACGTTGTGGTCCGAGAGTGCGTCCTTCACAGCTGCTTTGACGATTAGGTCAGACATTCCATCGCGAATTTCTTCTGTCTACTATATAAAGGTTCGAAGTTTTCACGCGAGATTCCGGCCCAGTCATACCGAAATCGCCCCGGGACGGGGAACCAGAGAGAACATATGCCACCCCTCAAAAGCAGGAAACAGACAGATGCACGATCTGACTGGGTTCCAGCGAGACATCTTGTACGTAACCGCCGGACTTGAGGAACCACACGGGCTCGCAATCAAGGAGGAGCTCGACGACTATTACGAGCAGAATATCAATCACGGTCGGCTCTATCCGAATCTCGATGATCTCGTCAACAAAGGACTGCTCGAGAAAGGTAAACTCGACAAGCGGACGAACGTATACACAGTCACACAGCGTGGTCAGCGTGAAATAGAAGCACGACGTGAATGGAAAACCAGTATCTGGAGAGCAAAGAATCGGTGCCTGCGTAGCACCCACCGGTCTGTCAGAAGCGACAGTCACCTCAGTCCTCCTTGTAGTTGCCAGAAAGGACCTCAGTCAGCGGGCTGTGCCTCCGTAGCTGGTGTCCCGCTTGGATGCTCAGGGATGGACAGGTCCACGCGGCGGAGGAGCTGTGCGTTGATCGCGACGATGACTGTACTCAACGACATCAAGAGCGCACCTACAGCGGGGGACAGCAGAATCCCAATCGGTGCCAACACCCCTGCTGCAAGCGGAATCGCGAAGACGTTGTAGCCGGCCGCCCAGACGATGTTCTCCTGCATCTTTCGGTAGCTTGCCTTGCTGAGCTTTACGAGTCGCACCACGTCCATCGGATTGTTCTGAACGAGGATGACATCTGCCGACTGGACAGCGACGTCGGTGCCGCTCCCGATGGCGATGCCGACGTCGGCCCGCGTCAGCGCCGGCGCATCGTTCACACCGTCGCCGACCATCCCCACGAGCTTGCCCTGCTCTTGCAGTTCCTGGACTTTCTCGTCCTTGTCTTCGGGGAGGACCTCAGCGAACACCGTGTCGATGCCCAGTTCGTCGGCGACAGCGTTAGCGACGTCCTGGGAGTCGCCAGTCAGCATCGCCACCTCGATACCCAAATCGTGGAGTGCGTTGACGACGCGGAAACTCTCCTCGCGGATCACGTCCGCCATCGCGAAGGCGGCAATCAACTCACCGTCACGAACGAGATACACCACCGTCTGGGCGTTCTGTCCGGCCTCGTCAGCGAAGTGCTGGAGATGGTCGGGTATCTCGCTATCGAGTTGGGTCAACAGATTCGGCCCGCCGACGTACACCTCGTTTCCACCGCCGGACTTGTCCGACGAGCCTCCGGCAAAGCCGGAGACATCGACGTTCGCGCGAACCCCTCGGCCTTTGATCGCCTCGAAGTCGGTCACGTCGGGAGTAGTTAGGTCTCGCTCGGCGGCGGCCTCGCGGATGGCTCGCGCGATCATGTGTTCGGAGTCGCTCTCGACGGCCGCCGCCAGCGCGAGCGCGTCGTCCTCGTCGACGCCGTCGGCGGTCGCCATATCCACGACGCCGTGCTCACCTTCGGTGAGCGTCCCCGTCTTGTCGAAGATAATCGCGTCCAGATTCCGTGCGTCCTCCATCGCGATGCGGTCGCGAACGAGCATCCCGTTCCGAGCGGCGAGCGACGTGTTGATCGCGACGACGAGGGGGATGGCGAGCCCGAGTGCGTGTGGACAGGCGATGACAAGCACCGTCACGACGCGCTCGATGACGGTCGCGTCAAACGAGACCGCGACCGTCCACGCGATTCCAGTCACAACAGCCGCCCCGAGCGCGACGTAGAACAGCCAGCCGGCTGCACGGTCGGCCAGTACCTGCGTCTTGGATTTGCTCTGTTGGGCTTCCTCCACCAGCCGCATAATGCCCGCGAGCGTCGTCCCCTCGCCCGTCGCACCGACGCGGACACGGAGGCTGCCGTCGCCGTTTATCGTGCCGCCTATGACCTCGTCGCCGGGCTCCTTCGAGACGGGCTTGGACTCACCCGTGAGCATCGACTCGTTGACGTCCGAATCGCCCTCCTCGACGGTGCCGTCAGCAGGAACACTCGCGCCCGGCCGGATCAGTACGAGGTCGCGCTCGGAGAGTTCACTGACTGGGACTTTCTCGGTCTCTCCAGACTCGGTGATTCGCTCTGCGGTGTCGGGCATCAGCTTCGCCAGCTCGTCGACCGCGCTCGATGCACGGCGCACCGACCGCATCTCGATCCAGTGCCCCAGGAGCATGATGTCGATAAGCGTGACGAGCTCCCAGAAGAACGCCGACTGTGTCGGGAAGACCACGCTCGCGAGGCTGTAGACGAACGCGACCGAGATGGCCATCGAGATGAGCGTCATCATCCCCGGCGACCGGTCTTTCAGCTCCGGGACCGCCATCTGGAGAAACGGGATTCCACCGTACGCGAAGACGATAACCGCGAAGACGGGGTTGATCCACTCGCTCCCCGGGAATGCAGGGACGGAGAACCCGAGCCACTCCTGCAGCATTTCGCTGTACAGGAGAACGGGAATCGACAGAAACGTCGAGACGAAGAAACGTCGACGGAACATTTGCTCGTGGCCTTCGTGCATCCCGCCATGACCATCTCCGTGTCCATCGTGGGAACCGTGACCGTGTCCTTCGCCCTCGTGTTCGGTGTGTTCGTGCTTCTCGTGGACTGCCGTCTCACTCGCCACAGCAGGGTGAGCCTCGTCATCCAGTAGCTCCTGTTTTACCCGTTGCTCGTCAGATTCGGCGACCGCTTTATCGTGCTCGTCGTGTCCATGCTGGTGACTGCTGGTGTCCTGCCGGTCTTCTCCTCCGGGGGAATTCTCAGTTGTATCTTTGTGGTCGTCCATGGGTCATATGCTCTTTAGAGGTCGATTCGCTGGCTTCCTGAATCTTCGCCCCCTGAAACCGTACAGCAGGACCATCGTAGGCAAACTCCAAAGACAACTGTAGGCCGTCATCTCCAAGCGGTCCGTACTATCCGCAAATCGCGAGACTCAGGCGTGGACAGTGTACCCTGCTCTTCGACGGCCTCCACGAGGGTCGTGACCTCCGCCTCACCATCGATGCTCGCCTGTTCGGTCTCCTTGTCGACGGTCACGTCAGCCACGCCGGTAACCGCCTGGAGCGCCTCTTCAACTGTTTGCTCACAGTGACCGCACGACACTCCTTCCACGGTGATGGTCGTCGTCATACAGGATACATACGGCCCCCTCTCTTTAGCAGAGTTCTCTCCGTCAATCATACTGAGACTCCATAGGAAAACTTTGGATACGAAGGTTCATCCTCAGCCATATCGAAACCGTCCTCCGGTGGACGATACCGAGGGTGTCGAACAGCAACTCCATGAGGAAGCCGGTGAACGCCATCGTGACGAAGAAGACGCCGAGGATGTACAGCATAACCTTCCAGCCGTAGTATTTCCGGTAGACGTTCAGCACGGGAATCGTGATGAGGTCGGCGTAGACGAACGCGATGATGCCGGCGAAGCTGACGACGGCGATGGCGACGGCGCCGAAACTGCAGCCACTACTGGCCGCGCCGAACGCAGTCGCCTTCGTGAGGCCGCTCAGATCACCGCTGCCTAGGACTTGCGCCATTCGCTCCTGGAGACATAGACCTGGACGAAGCTCGTGATGGTGAGGCCCATGATGATTGCTCACGCCGCTGTCCAGAGGAAGCCGACACCGATTCGAAGAGCTTCGAAGATGCCTCGACCATCGTTACCTGCATAGATGTATCATCGTGGGGATCATCTTTTGCAGTTTCCCTTCAGATAGTTCGGGTTAGAGCCGTGGTAAGTGGGAATTCAAAAGAATAGCGGTGGATGGAACACGCAGGTCAAAGCCACAACTGCATTGAATAGTTAGTGCGTAGTATAATCTGAGAACCCAAACTCACGGAGGAATACAATATGCCTACAAAAACAGACGAGACGCGACTTGTTACGCTCCTCCTCGTAATCATCGGCGCGTTCGTCATCTTCCCGCTGTTCTTCATGGGATTTGGGATGATGGGGTTCGGTCCGATGATGGGCGGGATGTGGGGTGGTCACATGTGGGGCGGCGGGACGATGCCAGGCTGGATGTTCGTCATCGGTATCGTGATGCAACTGCTGTTCCTCGCTGCCCTCGTTGTTGGTGGGTACCTCATCTATCGCGCGGTCACGGGAGATGCGAGTGACTCAGACCAAGCACTCGAAGAGCTTCGGCTTGCCTACGCTCGCGGGGACTTGACCGACGAGGAATACGAACAGCGACGCGACGCACTCGAACGAGATACCTGATCAGGAGCCGTCAAAGCTGAAGAAGGACCGGCTTCCCCGACCACCGTCAACGGTCTACCCGTCCGCAACTTCCAGCGTGGTTCGACCGATACACGACGCTGGAAGTATACGAACTCCTCGTCGGGACGGGACTCTGTCTGGTCGCGTTCCTCACGAATCCAGGTCCCGATCCCTCGTTTCCGTGGGCGACGCTGCCCGACTCAATACGGCTGCCAATTGCATAGCCCCGGATCGAACACTGGCCGGTGACCTACACTCTCGGCATCTGGTTGTGGGTCTTCTGCTTTCCCGCACTCTTCATCGTGGATACCGACGATACGGTGACTTGGACCGAAGGGCAGTGGTGTGGCTCGTTGGGCTGCCTACAGTCTCGATGTTGGGCTGGACCACGTACTGCCGGTTCTTCTGGCCGAAGCTCCAGTCACCGACCTAGAACGCTCCGGCCTACACGTTCGTTTGTTGGCTGTACTGTTCGACCTACGACGTCATCTCGAGCAACGCAGCGTACTTGATTGCGCTATTCGGCATCGTCACGACATCCTTGTTTTGCGACATCAGGATACAGACCAGACATGCGCATACTGCGAATCCCGGATCTTCGACCACGATCCAATCTGCGTCCGCAATTGCGATTACGAGTGTGGCTCACCCACGTATTTCTGTAACTACGCCTGTCTCTCCGCATGTATCGACGAGAAAAACCTCACTACCGGTAATGCGTGCGAGTGGAATCTCGACGACACTAGTTGTTGCTGATCGGCCTCATCGGTCCATTCGCAGCTTTCAGCGAGCGGTTATTCGCGGAATCCGAGTAACCGGAGACCATTCAGGGACACGAGGACCGTCGATCCCTCGTGGCCGACCACAGCAAGTGGTAAGGGGATACCACGTAACAGAATCGTGCCAACCATCAACACAATCGCACCAAACGCGATTGCGAGGTTGACTGTCAGCGTCCGGCGCGTCCGGCGACCGAGTCCGAGCACGTAGGGAATCTTCCCGATATCGTCGCCCATCAGGACGACGTCAGCCGTCTCCAGGGCAACGTCAGTCCCAGCGCCGCCCATCGCGATACCGAGCGTCGCGGTCGCCAGCGCCGGGGCGTCGTTGACGCCGTCGCCGACCATCGCCACGTTCTCGTATCGCTCAACCAGAGCCTCGATAGTTGCCACTTTCTCCTCAGGTAACAGTTCGGCTTGGACTTCGTCGATACCGACCTCATCGGCGATCCGTTGCGCGACGCGTTCGTTGTCGCCAGTCAACATTACGATGTGCTCCACGCCCAACGAACGGAGTTCATCGATCATCTCGGCAGCATCGGGGCGGACGGTGTCGGTGAACGCCAGCCATCCCAGTACCGTGACACCGTCGCCGTGCTCACGGGCGACGAGGACGCTGGTCTTCCCCCCCCCGCCTCCAAGGCCCGAAGCCTGTCGAGGCCGGAATCGAGTCCCTCAATCACGGCGTCTTCGAGCACTGTCTCAACGTAACTCCGATTCCCGATGTGGATGGTCCCGTCGTCGACGTCGGCGCAGACGCCTTTCCCGGCCTCCGACTGAAATCGTCGCGCGTCGGGAACGTCGAGTGCGCGGTCTTCGGCTTCCGTTACAGTCGCACGAGCCAAGTGGTGCTCCGAGCGGCCCTGTACGGCGGCCGCGAGTGAAAGTAGTTCGTCCGGCGTCAGTGACTCGTCTTCGAGGCCGTCCCGGACGAATACATCCGTCAACTGCGTATCTCCCTGCGTGAGTGTACCCGTCTTGTCGAACGCGACCGCATCGATGTTCGCTGCCGCTTCGACGTGTTCGCCGCCCTTGAACAAAACACCCTGCCTGCCACCAGAAGCGATTGCTGACAGAACGGCTGCCGGCGTGGAGATGATGACTGCACACGGGGAGGCAGCGACCATGAGCGTCATCGCACGGTAGAACGTGCTGGTGAACGCACTTCCGAATGCCAGCGGGATAGCGATCGCTGCGATCGTGAGTGCGAACACGCCGAGGACATACGGCTGTTCGAGGCGGTCGATGAGCCGCTGTGTCGGCGCCTTCTCGCTCTGGGCCTCTTCAACCATGGTGATGAGGCGGCTGATCGCCGACTCGTGGGCCTGTCGCGTGACCTCGATCTCTAGGCTGCCGCTCTCATTGATCGTCCCGCCGAACACCTCATCGCCGGTGTCTTTCGGCACGGGCACTGATTCGCCGGTGAGCGACGCCTGATCGACCGTCCCCTCGCCAGATGCAACGACGCCGTCGAGCGGAATCCTGTCGCCGGGCCGGACGACAAACACGTCGCCCACGGCAACCTCGTCGATTGCCACAGTGACCTCCTCACCGTCACGGAGGACCTGTGCCTCGTCCGGTCGCATCTCGACGAGTGATTTGATCGCCCGGCGCGAGCGGCCGATTGCGTAGTGCTGGAGCGTATTCGATAGCGAAAACAGGAACAGCAGCATCGCGCCCTCGAACGGGGCGCCAATCGAGAGGGCACCGAGGGCAGCGACGATCATCAAGAGGTCGATGTCGACCGCACGGTGGGAGAGCGTCTCGACCGCGCCTTTGAGCCCATACCACCCGCCGAAGACGTATGCGACGCCGTACCCAGCCCACATGAGAAGCGGTGGTCCTTCGAGCCACCCCGTGATTAGGCCGACCGCCATCCCGAAGAGGGTCAAGCCGACGAACAAGACCTCCTGCCTGAGTTCCGAGCGGGTACTCACGGCATCCGTTGCTGTCTCAGATTCGTCCTGAATCGACACGCGGCGGTCGCGGACAGCATCTCGAATCGTTTCTTCTGAGGTGACGTTCCCGTCGTAGGTGATCCAGACGTCCCCTGTTCGAAACGAGACGTCGACATCGTGGACGCCGGAGAGACGCCTAAGATGTCGTTCAAGTGCCCGTGCTCCCGCGTCGCCACGACCACCTCGTCGTTCAATATGGATAGTACACGTCGAGAGAGGTGATGATTCAGTAACAGCCACGTTCTCGACACCTATGATTTGGTTTGATTTCACGTTTGAGGTGGGCCCAAGAGCATTTATCCAATCCTAATCTCGGCACACGAGTCAAGGATTTCACCCAAGGATGGTTACCGGAATCTGTGCTCGGCGAGTGACTGTCTCGGCGACACTTCCGAGGAACGTCCGGTCTAGGCCTGACCGACCGTGGCTACCCATAACGATCTGGTCGATGCCGTTGTCGGCAGCGTAGTCGAGAATCTCACGCGCTGGTTTCCCAACTTCAGTGACAGTATCGAGCACAATATCGTGTTCCGCCGCGAGCTCCGTCGCAGTCGTGTGAATCTCGCTCGCGCGTTCTTGGGCGGTATCGTACCAGTCCTCCGCGACTGGCAAGCCACCAGCCTCCACGTCGATCACCGAGTCGACCGGGTCGATGACGTAAATCGTGGTGAGTGTGGCGTCCGGGAAGGTCTCGAGTGCGTACCTGAGTGCACGCCCAGCAAGCGGGGAGCCGTCCAAGGCGACGAGAACGTTATCCGGCATACGATAGGGTTCGGGAGGAGTCGAAAAGAGTGTAGTGCCGAAAAATCCGATAACTGGGAGTACCGTTAATTACGATGTGGGCCCCAGTCGGAGGTATGTTCAGTATCCGCACGTGGGTCGATCAGCATCGCCTCCTGAGCTTCGTTGCAATCGCGTATGCGTTCACCTGGACGATCCAAGGGGCGCTCGCGTATTCGGGTATGGAAGCCTCGTGGACGCACTCGATCCTGATCGGTTTCGGCGGGTTCGGTCCGCCGATCGGCGCGGCGGTCGTCATCTGGGCCTCCGGTGGCAGTCTCCGAACCTGGGTCAGCCAGATGTTCAAATGGCGGATCGGTGCGAAATGGTGGGCGCTCGCGTTCGGACTTCCGGTGATTATCCTCTCACTTGGCGTCCTGCTGTTCGTTGTAGCCGGAGGTCCGATCGACCTGACCGAGTCCGAGTCACCATTCATCTATCTATTCGCAATGGCGTGGGGAACAGTGTGGGGTGGGGGCCAAGAGGATCTCGGCTGGCGTGGCTTCATGCTGCCTATCCTGCAGGACTCTTACAGCGCGCTGACCTCAAGTGCCATCGTGGGCGTCACGTGGGCCACTTGGCACCTCCCGCTGTTCCTGAACGCGACGACCACCCACGGCGGGTGGCCGCTCTCCCAGCAACTCCTCTGGATAGTCTCCATCCTTGCGGGCTCGGTCCTCTGGACGTGGATGTACAACAGCACTGGCGGGAGCGTCCTCGCCGTCGCGGTATTCCACGCCGGCGTCAATGCGATGGGAATCTTCCACCCCGCCGATCCAGAGGCACTCATCCCGAACGGGGTTCCTGACCCCTGGCTGAACCTGCTCGCCGAAGTCACTGGGGCAGTCCCACTCGTGCTGATCGCGATCCTTCTCATCGTCGTCTACGGTGGGGATCGCCTCGCCGATCGCGACCCGCCGACCCCACAGGATGCCGGTCTCCCACTGGAAGCTGAGAGTGATTACCGCGTTTGAAAAACGCGGGTACCGACGGTGAGTCCTATCTGGCCACGATAAAGAAAACGTCCGCAATCAAGCCCCTGTCGTGCCAGAGCGACCATTCAGTTGCTGCCGAGTGCTATCCAGACACACAATGGTATTATATTTGATATGGGCGTACTCTTTGTATGATTTCCTCAAAGCAACTTCTCATTATCGGGGCCGCTCTCCTCGTCGTTCTCGTGCCGGTCGCAGCCGTTGGCTTTCTCTTCTTCCCACCAGATTTCGCGTACTCCCACACGTCGACGTACTCCTATACAACGTCGATCAGCACAAATACGACTATCGAGAACGCCACGTTCTATCTCCCGTTTCCCGCCGGCGCGGACGTAGACGCTGACGCCGCATCGGACCTATGGATTTACGACGACAACGGCACGGAGCTGACGGACTGGGATGCGGCCATCGCCCAGACAGCCCACGGTTCGATGCTTCGGCTTCAGGTCGATCGCCTCGTCGGGGAAGACCGCTACATCCTCTGGACGTACGCACCGAACGGCTCGGTGATCGACCGGGAACAGATCGGCCCCGACGAGATTCCCACGAACATGACTAACAAAGAACTCTCTCCCGACCCAACTCGGTACTCGATCGCGTGGCAACAGTCAGTCGACCACGACATCGAAACGCGGTATCCGATCGGGAACGCGTCGTTCCTCGCGCCGCTCGGAAACGTCTCTTCAACCGAGTGTGAGTACGTGTGGGATGATTCGGACACGTGCTGGGAGTTCACGACCATCGCCGCAGTTATGTATGACACGCCAACCGACGCAATCGTTACCATCGACGAAATCCGATTCGAAGCCTGGAACGAGTGGGGGTTCTGGCTCTCGAACAGCTTCAACATGTTCGAAGCGACGACTCCCCCCGTAATCTACGCGGACGGCCGCCAGGGATGGACACAGCTCGAGGGCGATCTCCACGCTGGAATGGGGCGATACGACGGTCCGTCGCGGTAACTATTCTCGATGCTAACGGCGGAAGCGACGACAGCGACACCACTTTTCTCGTTGCACTGAGAATCACCGTCGTATGTCTCGAACCGAGCGCGCTACCTTCCCAAAGCGGTTCGGAGTGACGTTATTAGCCGGCGTACCTGGAATCTTCGTTCTCAGCGGATACATCTATCTCACGACGCCGCCGACAGCCATTCCGGCCGGACTATCGCTTCCACTCCTCGCTGTGTCTGCCGGAGTCAACTCACTTCTCCTCCTCGCCGTCGCATGTCTGATCGGAACGTATACCGCGCCGCGAGTAGAGCTGCGGTCGTACCTATTGGACTGGGCAGAGACGGGCGACGATGTCTGGCGACGCCTCCGATCCGAGGTTCGATTCGCTGTCAGCCTCGGCGTCATCGGGGGCCTACTGATTCTGCTTCTCGATGTCGCGCTAGCACCGTTCGTCGCTCAGGACTTGCCCCAGTCCGCACTCGGGGCGACCGACGCGACTATGGAGAACGTCGTCGCATACGCCCCGGTCCGCTTCCTCTACGGTGGCATCACGGAGGAGCTGCTGCTCCGGTACGGACTCATGTCGGCGATCGCATTTATCGGCTGGTTCCTCACCGGTCGCCAATCGGACGGTCCCGGATCGAAGGTTATGTGGGTCGCAGTCGTTATTTCTGCAGTACTGTTCGGGATCGGCCATCTCCCGGCGCTCGCTCGGTCCGTGGACTTAACCCCGGCACTCGCCGCCCGGACGATTCTCTTGAACGCGATCGCAGGCGTTCTCTTCGGGTGGCTGTACTGGCAGCGGAGCCTCGAAGCGGCGATGGTAGCCCACGCCGCGTTCCACGTTCCCTTGGTAGCACTCTCGCTCGTACAAGTCATACTACTCTGACAGTCCCTACTCCCTGTGGCCCCGTGGCGAGTATTCGCTGCTAAACGTATCCCTGCTGCTGGCAATCGCGTGCTACCGCGAGGCAGCTGCGATCGCCCAGGTCGCCGGGTGAAACGAGCTATATCACGTGCCCACTCGGAGACGAGCGAGGTTATCCGGCCGTGTTGCGACCCTGCCAGTGCACGAGAGGAGACTGCTGAATCGATTCCGCGAAGGGTGGCATCGTGAACTTCACACGTGAGCTCGCCGTGGACTAGGCGGGCAAGGGTATTCGCGTCAACAGTGTTTGTCCTGGATTCGTCGAGACGTCGATGACCAGCGACTACCTCGATGAGGAGCAGTTCTACGAGTTCGTTCGCGGGCAGACGCCAATGGGTCGCGTCGCTGAGCCCGACAAGATCAGCGGCATCGTGGCATTTCTCGCGTCCGAAGAAGCGTCCTACATTCCTGGCGCGAACATCCCGGTGGATGGTGGCTGGACCGCGCTCTGACGGTCAGAACACGAGCGGCCACGCAACCCGGAACGTCACGAGCATCGCAGCGGTTACAAGCATAACCATCACCACGTCAAGCCGCCAGCCAGCGCGGAGCATATGTTCGCGGCCGACTGTGCCGGTGCCGAACGCAATGGCGTTCGGGGGCGTCGCAACCGGCAGTGCAAACCCGAAGCTCGCCGCGACCGCACCCGTAATCGCGAGAAACACCGCTGCGCCCTCGCCGGTCGTGCCGAGCGCGCGCGATCGATGGATTCGCCCTGCGTCCAGCGCTCTCCGGGGTTTTCGTGTTCGCCATCGAAGGTACACATGAACTCGTAGTTGTGGTCCTGATTTTCCTCATCCTGTGGAAAACTGTTCGGGACCGGGAGGTGGTCGTCAATGGTTTCGAGCGCCGCGAGCCACTGTTCTTGGTGCATCCGACTCGAACCGACGAGGGAAATTCGGGAACAGGTGGACCACGTCTTTGCGAGGGCAGCCCCTCGTTTTATCTGAAACGCGGGAGTCATTAGGGACGGAGGCAAAACACCATGGCAGAATCACTCACCGATACGAACGTCGCTGTCTTCCTCGCACAGAGAGGCACCGAGGAAGTCGAGTTCACCGAACCGAAGGGAGCCGTCGAGGACGCCGGGGCGAGCACCGATGTCGTCGGTGCCGAAACCGGCGAGGTCCAAACCGTCAACAACGACCTCGACCCGGGTGACACGTTCGAGGTGGAGAAAACCTTCTCCGAGGTCTCCCCCGAAGATTACGATGCGCTCGTCGTTCCGGGTGGCTCCGTCGGAGCGGACCAACTCCGCGCAGACGGCGACGCAGTGGATCTCGTCAGGGAGTTCATCGAGGCAGGAAAGCCCGCAGGAGTCATCTGCCACGGCCCGTGGATGCTGGTCGAGGCCGACGTGGTCGAGGGTCGGACGCTGACTTCCTTCCCCAGTTTACAGACCGACATCCGCAACGCGGGCGGCGAGTGGGTTAACGAGGAAGTCGTCGTCGACGAGGGACTGGTGACCAGCCGCAAGCCCGACGACTTGGATGCCTTCTGTGATAAAATCATCGAGGAGTTCGAGGAGGGTCGCCACTAACGGCGCGGTAGCACGAAAGGGTCCATCGCAACGTCCGGCGTTCGTGAACGAGATGTGAGATTCGTCTTTGCTGCTTCTGTCTGTCCAATTTCAGATGTTAGGGGAGTTTGGCCTCCAGTACGTCGATTTCTTCTATCTCCGGCGGTTCTGCGAACAGCTCGTCCGCGTTTTCCTCCAAGGCAGCAGCGATTTCGCCCGAGAGATGCGCTTCCCGACCGGATTCATCCGGAAAGGTGTCGAAGATGCCGAACGTCGAATCGTCCATGCGGAGCGCGAACCACGTGGTGGTGTCCGGTTCTTCCTCGGCTATCGGCAGTGCCGAACGGAGGAATTCCTCGACATCGGATTCTTTGCCGGACTGTGCTTGGAGTCGAACGAGGAGGGCGACGTTTGCGTCGGTCATACCCAGTCCGTACGTGTGTGTGCAACTCACATAAACATTTATGCTAGACGCTCATCCCGATACATTGCAACATAGCAGTTTCTCGAACCAGTCGTCCGGTGAGTTGAGTTTCAGTCCGAGGAATCCGAGGTATTTCTGGTGGTGGTGCTTCGAGACGCCCCTGAACTTCGCCAGCCACTGACGAAGGAAGCTATGGATCGTCTTCCTGCTCAACACGGTGTTGTTCATCGCCATCGGGCTCCAGGTGTCCTCCGAGCAAATCCTCGGTGTCGGCCAACTTGTCCTCGTTGCGCTCGTGCTCCTGTTGGCCGTCCGCGCCAGTGTCGTCTATGGGCTTTCGAAGAGACACACCACGCTATCGGCCGTTGATTCTGATTCGAAGTCGAAGCCAAAATCTACCGGCTAAAACAGGAAGAGACAGGTCTCAGTAACTTATTTCTCCAAAAACCGAAACAGTTACAGGAATACCACAAGGCCCCACCGGAAATCTCGCTCTGCGGGGTTTCCAAGACGACGAGTTCGTTGAGGGCGGAGCGACGGGTCGTCGATCAGTCGGTTCCGGGCTCGTTCTCCTCGACGTACGGGCGGGGCGTGGTGTGCGATCGGCCGCCCTTCCAGCTGAAGAGCACCTCGCGCGCGGAGAGCTCGCGGACCTCCGGGAAGCGCCGTTGTTCGGTCTGACCGTAGTTCACGAGCGCGACTAAGAACACGCCGCCGACGGTGTTCCCAAGCAACACCGGTAGCCAGAAATCGTAGAAAACAACGAGCAACCCAGGGCTGGGGACGTCGAGAAACACGAAAAAGAGCGCGTCCGCCGCCGCCGTGACGACGTGATAGAGTTCCGCTGCAGCGATCATGTAGAAGACACTGTAGATGAGCAACAGGCGGGCGATCGTGTCCTGCGCAGCAGTACCGAGCCACACTACCCCGGCGACGAGCCAGCCCGCGAACAGAGCTTTCAAGAACACGTCCCACCACGCGTGTTCGAGCCCACTCCTGGTGAACTCCGCGCCGGCGTGCATCGCTGCCGTCGAGAGGACGTGGCTATTGGCGAGAATGAACGCTCCGAGGCCCGCCCCGACGACGTTCGCGAACAGCACGATCCCCCAGACGCGCAACAGCAACGGGAGGCTGGCCAATCTGGTCAACACAAGCGCTACTGGAGGAAGGGTGTTCTCGGTATAGAGCTGATAGCGACCGACGATGATGTAGACGAACCCGAGCGGATAAAGAATCGCGGCCAAGAACCCGTTGTTCGGGAAGACTGCACTGCCCACCGCGTGGCCGACGAACGTCAACACGATCGCGAAGCCCGCAGCGATCCCACTGAAGAGCAGTTCCGTCGTACCGGTGGCGACCTCCTCGTCGGCGCTTGCAAGGAGTCGCTGGAAGATCTCGTTCGTCGAGAAGCGGTCGCCGATCGCCCAGCCGGTGACCGGCACGCCTGAGGCGGCGCGGTCCGGCTCATGGATCTGACCTTCTTGATCGGTCCCTTCGTCACTCATCCCGGTCCTCCAACGGAGTCGTCGATCCCGATGGTCAACGACGATCGTCGCACGCGACGGGGCGTCGATTCCCGTCGTCGATGGAGAGCCGTTCTCACGGTGAAGTTACGCGTCGTCAGTGATCGTCCCCGGGGGCTGGCCGTGCGTGCCGTGACCGAGCATCTCCGTTACTTCGCCGTGCTGGGATGCGATCTCCTCGGCGCTCTTGAATTCGACCGGTCGACCTAGTGCGTCACCACAGGCCAGCCCGAGGAGACACCCCTCTGCGTTACGTTCAATTGTCATGGAATTACGATGTCCTCCCTCTCGTATAATTCTGCACTCGCGAACTCTCCGAACCGAGTCAGCAAGCGAAACGCTGAGACAAGTCTCATTCGTTGATCCGGGCGAGCGCCCACGATGCCCTCGTGCGGACATCGGCGTTGTCATCATCGCGTACTCGGTCTTTCAGGGCCGAGGTCGCGTCTCGAGCACAGAGGTACCCCAGCGCCCAGCAAGCGTTCTCACGGACGAGCGGATTCTCGTCCGACAGCAGCTCCACGAACGTCGGCGTGACGTGTTCGACCGACTCCGGGAAGTCCTCGGCTACGCGGCTGAGAGCACCGCTCGCATTGATTCGCGTGTAGGTGTCCTCAACCGTCAGTAATGCGGTGATCTCCTCGGTGTACGGCTCGACCACGTCGGTGTGAACAATCGCCACGTCGCCGATTAGTCCGATTGCGTTGTTCCGGAGCTTGGGGTTATCGGCGTCGAACAGGGTCGCGACGTCGTCGACGATATCGACGGCGATGCTCGGGTACTCGCCCACGATCCGTCCAAGCCCAGCGGTCGCGTTCAACCGAACGCTGTCGGACAACGAGTCACGGAGGGTGACTTCTCCAAGTGTCTCGGCGACCGGTTTGACTTCCTCCGGATACTCGCGCGTGATCCGCGAGAGTGCGTACACCGCGTACTGGAGTCCGTCGACGTCGTCCTCAATGATCGTTGCAAGCGACGGTACGGCGTCCACAGCATCCTCGGGGTCTTCCTCAGCAATCGTGGCGATACATCTGGTCGCTTCACGCCTGACGGAGACAATGTTCGACTGCAGATGCGGTACGAGTTCGTCGGCGAGTGGAGCGATCGCCCCCGGATCGGCATCACCAATGGCGCGGAGAGTGGCTAGCACGTCGGCCCGAGCGGGTAGCTCGTCACGTGCCAATAGTGACCGAAGGATTGGAATCGCCGGCGTACAGTCCTCTGGGCGCACCACCGCCACCCGACGGAGTGCCTGGACTGCGTCCTTCTCTCGGAACAGATCAACGTCTTCGCGATCCAGAAGCGCGAGGATCGATGAGATACAGACCGCCTCTGGATTCACATCCGCGAGTCGGCGGAGCCCAGTTGCCTCCTCGGCAGGCGTCTCTGCGCTCGCCGTGTAGAGATTCGGTGGGGGATCGACCACGGAGAGCAACTCGATTGCGTCGACGGGAACGGTGAATTGGTCACTATCGGGGGCGAGCGGCGTGCACTGGAGCGCTGGCGCTGCCGAAGGCCGTTCGAGTGTCACCGCGTGAAGGGAGACGTCGTGGCACAGCTGCGTTCGTTCGGCCCCATCATCGATGTACGTGAGTTCGAATCCGGGCGCATCGGTGTGGTCGTCGAGAAACGACGATAGCATCGACGCGTTCGCCGGCATGATTCCGGCAGACGACGGAAGTCCACCGTCGGTCATTAGGTCACGAACCCACGGGAGATCAGGATGGATGTCTCCCCGTTCGACCGCGGGAATGAACTCCCAGGCGTGGTAATGCTCCCACCCGTCGACATCACTCAAATCGAGGTCGTCGACAACGACGTAGCCGTCCGCGTCCGGGTGTAGGTCCGCGATGAGTGATAGCCGCTCGCGCCGGAGCGGGAACTGCTCGTACCGACCGTCAGGCCGTTTCTCGCCGAGCCACTCATCCCAGTCGTCGGGGTGGCGGCCGACGATGTCGACGACACCCGGAATTGCGGCCTCCTCGGCCAGCGTCTGATTCCCGATAGCGTAGACCGCGTGCGGCGTCTCATGTGCGAGATGACGCACCCACTCCAGCGGGACGGCGTCGTGGCGGGGATGTGGATTCACGTCGACAGTCCAGTCTCGGTCGAACGCGAACACGAGCATTAGTCACTCACCTCGCGCGGCGTCGCGGGCGCCTGCTGACACAGTGTTTCCAGGAGTTCCACCTCCTGCTGCTTCGACTCATCATCCACAGCCGCCATCTCATCTGCGAGGTAGCTGCGAAGCTGGTCGAACCGCTCGGTATATCGATCAGGAACGACCAATGGCACGGACTCGCGCTCGTGCTGGCCGCGCTGGTCGGGGAGCAACCAGTCGTCGACGCCAGTCGCGGCGTCAGCGCGGTCGTGGAGGTCAGCTGCCCACGTCCGGAGTTCGCGAGCGTACCTGGCGAGCGCGACGGCCTTCCGGACGCCCTTATGGGCGTATGTGCTGGACTCGTCGGGAACGTCGACGGTGACGCGCTCGGTGTACTCACCACCGTCCCGTTCCGTCCACGAGGCGACCAGATCGAGATCGGCGTCCGAGCTCGTCTGCTCGAGGCGGACGAGGACGACGCCGCCCCGAGCTTCGCCATCCTGCTTGGCGGAGGGAAACAGCGTCCCGACATGCATCAGGCGGTCGGTCGCGGCGTCCGCGGACGGCGATCCGTGAACCGCCTCGATCTCGTAGCCGTCTGCGTCAAGGTCGAGGTTCAGGTCGTACACCAGCGGGGTAACCATGTAGTCGAACTCCTCCCCCAGACGACGCTCGAACTCTGCGGCCGAGTGGATGAAGTAGTGGTTCGCCCCACGGATGCCCGACAGAGTGTCCGCTAGCTCCGCATTCGCGTCCAACCCCATCCCGACGAACGTCGTGTGGACGCCCTCGGCGGCCGCGTCCGCGAACAACTGCGTGAGTTCGCTGTCCCCCGTCGTCCCCGTGTTCGGCATCATGTCGGTCATGAAGACGACACGGCGCTCGACATCAGGATTGGGCGTCCCGCCGACCAACATGTCGACAGCCGCCTCGAACCCGTCCGCGAGGTTCGTACTGCCGCCAGCAGCGATCTCGCGAATGTGGCGCCGGATCGCCGGCATGTCCGTCGTTCCGACATCACGGAGGGGTTTCGCGACGTGGGCGCGGTGGTTGTAGAGGACGACGCCCAGGCGGTCCTCGGCGTGGAGCTGCTCGGTAAGCGCGCACAGCGACTGGGTCGCCGCTTCGAGTTTCGTCGCCGCATCGTCCTCAGCCTCGCGCTTGCGCCCGTGTTCATCGTAGTAGTACGCGTCGAAGGAGCTGTCCATCGACCCGGAGACGTCGAGGACGGCGACGAGATCCAGCCGCGGCCGCTCGAACTCGTCGACCGAGAGCGTCGAATCCAGCCCCACCGACAGGTAGCGTTCGGTCTCCCCACTGATCGGGTGGTCGCTCACGGCAGCCGCGTAGCGCGGCGCGAACAGGGCCTCCGATTCGGTCCGCGTGCCCGTCTCGAAGTGATAGTCGTAGAACAGCCCCTCGTCGCTGATCGCCTCCGGCTGTGGCGTATACCTGTTCGCGACGTTTTCCCGAAAGTTGGCCACGTCTTTCGCCCCGCCAGCGGCAAGACCGACCGTCTCCGGGCTCGCCATGTCCGCACTTGCTGGCGCCGGTGATGCGCTCTCCATCACCTGATTTTCGAGCATCTGATCGGCCTCGGCGGTCTCCCGAAGTTCGTACGCGTCGACGTGGCGCCCACAGGACTCACAGACGTAGTCGGGTGGGGTGACCGACCTGTCGTCGTCCATCGGCGTCCAGTCGTCGACGAGCGAGCGGTCATCCCGAACACGACGGACGGTCGCTCTGGCATCGATGATTCCGAACGGTTCGTCGAGAGAGAGCTGTGACGCGGCTTGCGTGACGGCTGCTCCAGCTGCATCGACGACCTGTCCTGGTCGAAGCCGTCCCCCGCAATCAGGACACTCAGCCCTGATGTCGTCTGCTGAGGTGACAGGGGCAGCGCCCAGCAGCCCCGAGATGCGGTGGGTTGCCCCGGTTTTCAGGCCCAGGAGTGCCTCGCTGTCAGGCGTGGCGAGTACCGTGAACTGCTTCCCCGATTGATCGGCGACCAGCAAGCGGTGGACGTGTTCTCCGTCGCAGTCGATGGCTCGCCGGGTGATGAATTCGACTGCGATATCGTGACGCTTCCCGTCCTCTATGTCCGCGTACATCGTATTCATGGTGTCTGTGTGGCCTGTCATTCCCCGGACAGCCAACGGGTGGTTGACGACAGTGTGTGCGCTCGCCCCGGAAACGAAGGGGGAATAACCATCATTACGATGCGTCTTTCTCCACCTTCACACCCATCAGTGTGCGCTAAGATGTGATAAATGCTTCGCCAATGAGCAAGATAGAGCAGATATTAGAGAACAAAGACTCATCACAGTGTTCTTTGTAGCGTGTTTGGTGGGGTACTATACTCTGGAGGATGGATTATTAGTATGTAACCGCCTCTATACTGTCGAGTATTGAGTCGAAACAATCATTGCGAAGGACATCATGGGTTAGTCAACAAACCCATGCCTATCGACGCTGGTGACGCTCTCGTCCGGGCGCTTCACGACCATAATCCGTGGTGGGAACACGGGACAGAAGCATTCTCACTCCCGGCACGGCAAAAGAGCGACTTCTACCATCTCGCCCGTCCCGACGAGTCCGGCAGCCAGTTCGAAGACCAGCCGCTTCTCGGCCTCGTTGGACGGCGGGGGGTCGGCAAAACCACGCTCCTCCACCAGTTCATTCACCATCGCATCGAGGCTGGCGACGATCCGGAACGATTCCTCTATCTGCCCTTCGACGCCGACCCACTCTACCAACTCCAATCGGACGAACAGCTGCGACGCGCAGTTCGGTACTACGAGAGCAGGGTTCTCGGCCGCATCGAAGCAGACCACCCACACTTCATCCTGATCGACGATGTTCATCAGATCGAGCATCCAAACAAGCCGACTATCGACGGATGGGGCGTCCCTGTCGTGGAATTACTCGAGGACGTCCCGGGACGACACGTCGTCGTGACCGCCAGCGCCGGCATTCAAGTCGAACGGGAACTCGAAAGCATCGCGATGCCGGCCGAAGACTACGATATCCAGCCCATTCTCCCCGAGAAGTTCCGGGACTACCTCTTCACGCTGTATCCAGATCTTGAGGAAGAAGGCACTCGCGTGAGCCCCACCTCTCTGCGAACCGGGGAGAACAGCCTGCCAGCGGCTCTCCAGAGTGGCGAGATCGAGTCACTCGTCGCAGAGCTTCGGCAGAAGTACGAGAAGGTTGCAGATGTCGAACGACGCATCCAGTCACAGGTCGTCGACTATCTCGCGATGGGCGGGTCCATCAGCTACGATCTTGACGGCGCCGCCGAGTCGGCAGCAGACCTGACGGTAGATGACTACGCCCAGCTGCGCGAGGACGTTCGCGACGCCCTCTACCAGGAGGTCCCCGGCTTCGAATCGATTCAAACGATCGCGGATCTCGAACGCCTCTGTGCACTCGCCGCCCGGAACCGGGGAGCTGAGCCGTTCCGATATCAGGAACTCGTCGAACTGTTCGACGTCGATCGGCGGACAATCGCCGATAGCTATCTTCCCGCGCTGGCAGAGCTGTACCTGTTAACCGGCGTTACTGAGTACGACAACAGCCGCCCCCGGTCGGTGCGACTCTACCTCCGTGACACAGGGCTAGTGACCGCGCTCGCCGACGGCGACGCCTCGACCGTCCGCAACGATTTTGACCGCGAGGCCGACCTGGCCCGCGTCGCGGCGTTCGACCACACGATGCGGTTCGCCTACGGGATCAACGCCATCCAGGGCAATGACGAGACGCCAGCCGTCCAGTACTGGCGTGGGCGAGAGGGTGAGGTCGATTTCGTCTTCGAGGTGGACGGAACCCCCGTCCCGATCGGGCTAGCGTATCAGTCACGCGAGCGTGAGGAGTCACTCGAAGCCGTTCGAGAATTCAAAGAAGCGTACGACGTGCCACTTGGATTCATCCTCGCTGGTGATACGGTTCGAGGTAGACAACCTATTGAGGATCTCGGTGAGGGAATCGTCCAACTTCCGTACTGGTTGTACTTGCTCCTATGCTAGGTCGCTACCTAATCGGTTGTGAGAACGGAACAAGGGATCTCACGATTACCACCCCTGATGGAAGTCTTGATAGGTCGAGGTACTGCGAGACGACAGGGCATGTGTCCCACGAAAACATTCATATGACTGATAGGGAATAGGTGAGACGAATGGGGGGACTGGTTGATTACGACTACGACTTTTTCGAGGAATACCAGTCCGACGTTCTCGATGATCTACCGTCCATAGAGCAACTCATCCGATTAGATGATGAGGTCGCTAATAAAGTCATGATGCCCCGGTATGAGGGGCCAGTCGATCCGATCGAATGGACATTCTTAGAGAACTATTACAGCGGCCTATTTGCGGACTTCATTACTGACCGTATTCAGGGCCTCGCCGACACGGAGCCGATCGAAACAAATCGAGACCGATTCCACGGATTCCGGGAGGACATTGTATCCGTAAATCAGAATCTTCCAGCGCAACGGGCGGCACGATCAGGAGTAATTTCGAAGCCCGCAGAAACGGTCCTTCTCAAACGCCTGCGACAGCTTGGCTTCGATCCGAGTGCGCTAGACGTCTCTCATATTGGGAGTGGTGGCGGTCTCTATCTGTTGGAGCTGTTCGTGACCGCCGCCCAGCAAGAAGCACTGTCAGATTCAGAACTCCTGACAGCCCTCCTTGACGAAGCCGATTCGCTGGGCAGCATAAGTAAAGATGCGGCCATGTCCCGCCTGCATCGGCCTGTCCTGATGGTCTCCCTCTGGGATAACCAAGAAGAAGGCCTCAACAAGTGGCTGGACAACGGCCGACACGGAATTCTCGAGATGGCGACGGCCACAGGGAAAACGGTGGCTGGAATCGCCGCCATCGCCGAATGCTGCGGCGTCCTTCCGGAGGGCCCCGACCACGAACCACGAACTGACGACGCGAAAATCATGATCGTCGCCCATTCGAATGCGATCCTCAAGCAGTGGGAGCAGGAGATACAGGAGAAGCTTGGCCTCCCGATGCCTGCCGGACAGACGGGTGAACAGGCAGACCGCGTATCGTTTAGTAGTGGAGAAGTGGAGTTCTATACTGCACAGTCCCTCCTGCCACGATACGACCGTGATCTCGCCGACCAGTACGATCTCGTCATCTACGACGAAGTACACCACTACTCTAATTTAGATGGGTACGGGGCTGCCATCGACAGACCAAACTATCGGGCTGCGATGGGCCTTTCAGCAACGATCGGCGACGACGGTGAACTGAAACGAGAGCAGCTTACCGAGCTGTTGGGTGATGTCGTCCACACGTACGGGGTTGAGGACGCTCGTCGCGACGGAATCATACCCGAATTCGACTGGACTGTACACCCAACGCCGCTCGACCCTTACGAACGGGAAGAGTGGGATGAGGCAACAGAGTCGATCTCCGACCAATTCAAGCACATCCGGCGGTCGACAGCAACCAAGCGGATTCTCAAACAGATTCCTGTCCCGTTTACCGAACTCGAAGACCTCGGGGACTTCATTCGCGCACACGAGGCTGCGTCGATGGTTTTTGACGATGAGGACATACCCGATGAATGGTCGAACCTCCAGGCGACGATTCATTCGCGAACCTGGATCCGCCACCGATCACAGCCGAAGATCGAAGAGGCAATCGAACTGGCGAAGGACTATCTCGAAGACCCAGACCAGCCTGTCAAGCTCGTCATCTTCGCGATGGACATCGACACGGCTGACGAAATCGCAGACCAACTCGGGGAGGTGTCCGATCACGTCTATCGGGCACACAGCCAGCTTGAGACCTCCTCCAAGAAGAACAACGAGACGGTCCAACGTAACATCAACAAGTTCGGGAAATGCGAGAATGGCGTACTCGTCTCTCCTAAGATGCTGGACGAGGGGATTGACGTCCCGGATGCGGAAGTTGGCATCAACGTCGCGGGGACCAAAACGAAGCTTCAGCTCGTACAGCGGATGGGACGGGTCCTCCGCAAACACGGCGATCAGCGGCCCCACTTCCACCATTTCATCGCCATGCCCGACGAGAACTACATTGCGGGGCTGGACTCGAAGGAGTATGTGCAGGAGCTCAACTGGGTGCGGGAGCTGGGGGAGACGATTGGGGTGCAGCCGATCATCGAGGAGGCCGGCGTCGACGCCGAATTGCTGGAACGCGCCGAACAGCGGGGACACGAACTCTGGGCCCGAGATCTGCTTGAGGATCTCGAGGTAGAGACCGTTCAGGGGAACGTCAATCTGGAACAGTTGCTTGATGAACTGACCGTCGAAGCGACAGAAATTCTGCTGGATGAGTTATGGCTGGAGGGGGAACGAGTGGCGCAGGATGACTGGGAAGCTGCGATGGAAACACTTCGTGACTCGGAAGCCCTCTCCGTCGAAGGCCTCCAGCGCGTCTGGTGGCTTTTCCCCATCTATCGAGAGCGACCGACGGAGTTGGATGAGCTATTGACAGCGTCGTTAAGCGCGCTCTCTGAGGAAGCGTCGTCGGGTCAGCAGTCACAAGAAGGAGCAACCACCAACCAAGAAGGAACACCGACCGACGGCGAGTCAGCTGATGAGAGCACAAGTGGGGAGAGCGATACACCGGAGCAGAAGTCACCATCGTCGACGTCAGAAGACAACGAATCACATGAAGAGACAACTTCGTCTCAAGGCCCTGATTCACCGGAGCCATGCAGTTCCGAATCGACAGAAGCCGAGTCGGATCCACAGGTTCCTGAGATCGAAGAGGAGGCCGGCAGCGATGACGAGGTGGGGAGTGCCAGCGTGTTTGACGTGCTGGGAGTCGGTGAGCCGCCCAGCGCTATTTCGAGACGGCTGCAAGTCGACCCTGACACAGAAGGCTCCCTCGACGAAACCCTCCTGACGAGCACGGGTGAGGGCGGTCTCTTCTCCACAGGCTATCTGCACCAGCGATCGCTCCAAACCTACCTGCTGAATGGCGAAGAGGTAATCTTCCTGCTGGCGTCGAAACGCCAGACTCCGGAGTACAGCGACCAGCAGCTGCCAGATCTAAACGGGTATCGGGCGATTACTGCAATTACCCCCACGCGGGTGCTTTGCGCCGTCGGGGATGATCCTGAGAATCAAGCAATCCAGATCCGCCACGAGGACGTCACGAGTGTCGACGTTCAGCAGGCGGGCCAACTATTCTGGAAGCATCGTACAATCCGAATCCAGGCGAATAATCAGACGCTCACAATCCCCGACGGTACCGGAACTGATCTCGAAGATGCTGCGAGATACGTTCGCATCGCTGCGTACGAGGAACGGTGTGCCGCAGGCGAGCGGCTCCTCGGATGCTGCGACGTCGTCGCGACCAGTAACGGGTTCACTGCTGTTGAGGCCGTGTTGGACGCAGCCAAGAGGCAGTTCCAATCCGCTGTGGAATGGGGCGAGCGGTACGATCTTGACACAGCCAGGGCGGAAACCGGTGTGGAGTTCACCAACACCTGTCTTGAGAGAGCTGACCGGCAGGTGCGATTCGAGGAGTCGCTCACAGAGGCTCAGCGACTCGTCAGTAATGCGCGGACAGCCTCGATAAACGGCGAGGAAGATCGGGCACAGCAGCAGTACCGGAAGGCGAAGTCGAAGCTTGAGGCGGTGCTGTCTACCTCAGATCACGAGTCGAGTTCCTCGGTTGTCGAAGCCAAACAACTCCATACGAAACTTGAGGAGGCTCTTGCGTCGGGGGCCGACAGCAGTGGGACGGAGAGCAAATCGAGTACTGAGACCGAGACTGAGCCGTCGACCACAGAGCAGTCCACGGGAAGTGATAATCAACGACCCACCCGGGACGATCTCATCAACGAGCTCCAGACCTTGACAGAAGAACTCGGCGCCGCCCCAAAGGCCCCCGAAATGGACAATCAAGGGTCGTATTCGACCCACGAGTATTATCGGGAGTTCGGTTCGTGGAACGATGCACTGGGCGCCGCCAGTATCGATCGCAGGGAGTCGCTTATCACTGAACTGGAGCGTGTTGCTGCTGAAATCGGAGAGGTCCCGTCGACCACTCAGATCGACGAACACAGTCGATACAGCTCCGGAATGTATGCCGACGAGTTTGGGACGATAACTGCAGCGCGCGAAGCCGCCGACTTCGCCAGCGGGGAAGATTTCGAACAGGAATCGCAAGCCCACGATTCGACCGATGAACCCCACGGTCAGCCTGACGACAGCGCCACTACGCCCACCCCAGATTCTGGACCATCCCGGCAGGCACTCCTCGACGAGATTCAGCGTCTTGATGACGGTGAGAACCTCGTGCCGTACGCGTCGGAGATGGATTCTGACGGTGCGTACAAATCGTATGACTGTCTCCAAGAATTCGGCTCGTGGGATGAAGCGCTGGAAGCTGCAGGAATCGACAAGCGAGGGCGACTCCTTGAGGAACTCCGACGTGTTCGTGACGAACTCGGACATATACCGAAAACGACGGAGATGAACCATCACGGGCGAGTCTCTGCGGGAATGTACTCCAACTTCTTTGGATCGTGGACGGAAGTAACCTCCCTGATTGGTGCGAAAGAAGAGTCGACGAATGAGACGACTGAGTCCGATCTATCTCCCGATACCAGAGAAGAATCAAATTCATCGCCCGTATTGAATGGTGACAGGGATTCCATTCTCACCTGGGAGGACATCCCCGGGAACAGTCGGCTTCCGTCTTCGATTGCAGTTCAGCTGAAAGAGAAGAAACGGACGCGGTCAGATCGTGTAGATGGCCGGTATCTGGTCGCCGATCTCAACGGCAAGGAGTTCGAGCTCAAAGTCTGGCAAAAACACGGGCTCGAGATCGAGTGGGAAGTCGATACCTGGTATATCCTTGGTGAGGCCAGAGGGACAGTCTGGGAAAGCGATGGCGAGGTACACCGACTACTCGATAGCACGAGAGACCTTACGGCGATCGAATGTGGATCTGAGCCACCGGTAGAAGCGAAATCGTGACTGGAGTGAATTGGGAAGGTAAATAACTCAACAAATATGCCATATCTTGGACTGTCTGACGGTGACGAAGTACTCCCTCCACAGGTCCCGGGCGGATCGACAGTTGCGTGTCCAGTTTGCGGGGAGGAAATGTCAGTGGTCCGGTCCTACAACCGCGGGAGCACGTTCGTATCTCGGCACTTCAGTCACAAGGGCGGCGGGAAAGGAGATGGCAGCGGAGCCGGTAGTGGTGATGGTGACTGCCCAGGGGAGTCCGAAATCCATCACAAGATGAAGGCCATCGCATACGCGCGCCTGGAGAACGACTATCCGGAGGCGACTATTGAACTCGAATCCAACCTCGAGGGACGTATTCCTGACGTGCTATTGGAATTCCCCGAGCCGTGTGATCCATACGGCAAGGGAATTGCTGTTGAAGCCCAGTACCGGAATAAGGGAAAAGACAAAGAAGCAGTCGTAAGGCACTATCTTGATCGGGAGTACAGCGTTGTCTGGCTCGAGGAAGACGACTTTACCACTCACAACGTTGACCTCTCCGGCATTCTCTCGGTGTGGCCGTACGCCCTCCCGGACCGATACGAGACGGAGGGGTATCCCGACGTGACGCGGTGGCTCTGGCAGGAGAAGAATCCAACTGCAGAGATTGAAGTCCCGATTCCTGCAGACTACTGGATGTCGTTCGACAAGTCGGGAGAGTGGGTTACTATCGCGGAGAAAAACATCAAGCGACGAGGAAGCGCTCGAATTTCCAGAACGCCAGACGGGCATCTAACGTTCTCACTTGGGAAGGCAAAGAGCTGGGGCGAGAGCGAGTCGCTTTCCGTACAGGTTGTTCCTAATGACGTTGTGAAACTCAGATCCTTTGCCGATGATTTGGAGCGAAAGGCGTTCGGGGAGGACCGACCGTCACCGGAAGAGTGTGATCCGGAGTGGCATGAACTCAGTAAGAGATGGTTGAAAGGGTCGCCAACCGTGACAGCATGGATTACAGCGGCACTCCCAGACCCGCGTGATGATTCCGATGTCGTGGTGACGCTGTGGAAGAAGCAGAAGGAAACGGAACGTGTGGCAATGCGAGTAGAATCGTATGCTGCGGAAAACCTACGTGATCTCGCAGATCTCCTTGACCAAGCCTTCGAGATTGAGAAAAGCTGAGGCCGCTTCCCCTGCCAAATTTGTATAGCGACATAGAATTTATACAGTTTCGGGGCACTACACACCTATTTTCGGTGTTCACACAGACTCCAGTCTGTTTGTCCCCAAAACCTATATTGTATCTGTGAGAAACACGCTACCAGCCAAAAATGCCGGGCTTAGAATTGGGAACTGACTCAGTGAAGGTTCTCTCCCCAAGTCATAGCCTCGAACAGCGGATACCGTGGAGGCCAACACAGTGAGCGACGCAACGACACCAGAAATCAATCGGGACTGGGACGACGTCGACGGCGTCTCGTGGACCCTCCTCGATCTCGACGAACTCGTCGACGCGTACTGGGCTGTCGTCGCTCCGGTGATGGAGACAGACGGGCTCGATCCAAAACGAGAGAAACCGACACACAGCTGGCTCCGCGACCACGGCTTCCGACCGCTCCTTTACGCCCTACGGGAGTATCACGACAGGACCTTCGCAGAGTTTTGGCGTGAGGATCTCGAAGTCGACGCCGTAGAATCGGGCTACGACTGGGCAACCGACCACGAGCGGACTATCGAGGCACTCGAGTCCTTCCTTACGTCACGGCGGGAGCGGAAGGGGCTCGCAGACTCGTCAATCGATACCCTCCGCTACCGATTGAACCGCTACGTCGCCGCCTACTGCGAGGAGAATGATACCGATGACCTCGTGACCCCCGTTGCTCGAGACGGCGACATCCCAGCCTACAAAGCAGTCGATGCGTGTTGGGCAGCGTTCGACCGCCTACACGTGGATCTCGACGGTGGGCAAACCAAACGCCGGATTCATCTCGCGGTTTCGAACTGGTATGCGCATCTGGTGCGTCGGAAATGGGCTGCGGTGAACCCCGCTGACGGCCTCGACGACGAGTTTGATTGGTCTAACGGCAATGACGACGATTCGGATACGCCATGTCTCGCCACCGAGCATGTTCGCGCACTCTACAAGGCGGCTGACGACCAAGAGGACCGTCTCCTGGTACTCGCCCTGTGTGCATGGGGTCTTCGTCCGAATGAGGTGGCTAGCCTACGAGCGCGTCAATTCGTCCTTGACGTCTCTACCGACGAAATACCGTATATTACGTTCGAGGAGCGGAAGAACGGACCCGGCGAGGTGTCGCTACTCTACGGTAAAGAGGTACTCGAAGACCGCCTCGCAACGTTTGCTGATCACGACGACTGGAGCGGGTACCTGTTTCCATCACCACACGCCTCAGGCGGCCCGATTTCCCGATGGACAGTCTGGAACCGTTTCACAAAACTCGCTGACCGAGCGGGCCTTCCTGACGAGATCGGGGGTGTGTCACCCTCGCCAAAGATGGGTCGACGCTTCTGGTATGACGGCTATTCCTCGTCACTCGACGTCGTCCTCGGAAGCCTCGATGAGATTGCGGCCGAACAAGGAAGCGCGAGTGCCGACGTCGTATTGCAGAATTATCTCTCAGATTCGCGGGCCCGGAAGCTTCGTCGAGAGTATATGCGGGACCAGCTAGCTGCCGCCTTCGGGGAGGAGTGACTGCGCCAGAGTGATCTCATCCGTGTCTGTTATCCGGAGAATGTTTGAGAACATAGCCCAGGAAATCACAGATTCAGTGAATCAGTGAATCAAAGAGTTATTGAACAATTGAGTCCGGGATTCAGTGAATCATAGAGAATCGCCGAGTTGATGAATATTTGAAGCACTGAATCAATGAATCAGTGAATCCAAGAGATAGGGATTCAATGAATTACCTGCTCCGAGAAGCACAGAGCACTAATTCAGTAACTGCCAGTAGCAACCACCATTCCACGAGGAACCAGCACAGCGGGGATTCCAGGATGTGTTGAGTCAATGAATCAGTGATTCTTTGATTTCCACCAAATACAACACCAAAACCGCCTGTTAGCGGTTTATGCCACGGAATACGGAACTTTAGAATTTCCAGAGCGGGATTAGATGTCTGACGTGGATTTATGAGTCATTGAATCAATGATCGTACTATGACCGAGTCACCTCGTGGCTGGGGCGTCACACCATCGACCGGTATTCCCACGATCGCCTTCGGCAATCAGAAGGGCGGGACTGGGAAGACAACGGCGACGATAAACAGTGCAGCGGCACTGGCCTCGCGAGATCACGATGTCCTCGCGATCGATATGGATCCACAGGCCGATATGACGAAAGGCCTGGGGCTTGGCCCAGGCGACGACAACGACCCCTCAAGCCCGAAAAACGACCTTCCAAATACGCTCGCGACTGATGACGCGAATCTTCTCGATGTCCTCGTCGACAATCCACGCACGCACGACACGACACTCTCAGAAATCGTGATCCATAGCGACGATTACGAACACCTGAACTTCGACCTCGTGCCGAGCCACAAAGACATGGGGCTTGCCCGGGATTGGATGGACGATGCAAGTGCTCGTCTCTCGCTGAAAACTGCCCTCGAGGAGCTGGTGGACGACGGTTACGACTACGATTTTATCTTGATCGACTGCCCACCAGATCTCTCGGTGCTGACGGATGCAGCCTTTATCGCGGCCCAGAACGTGTTCCTGGCCGCACAAACCCAAGCCACATCACGGGATGCCCTAGACGATCTCTGGGACCAGCTGGAATCCATCGAGGATAATCAACAGATCGAGATTGCGATCGTGGGACTGCTGGCAAACATGTACAGAGACGATGGGCAGTCACAGAAGTTCCTGGAGGCATTTGACGAGTCATATGCGTCACTAGCGCCGATCTTCAAGCTTCCAATGCGGGTAGCGATACAGCGCGCGTGGGACAACGGCTGCGATATTTTCGAATGGGAGGACGCAAACGACCAACAAGTCGAACGCGACCTCTTCCTGGAGGTTGCTGAGACAATGGAACGAGCGTTCGACAAAACGCAGGTGGAGGTGTAAGGATGCCCCGAGGAATGGACGAGCGATTTGAGGATCCGTCAGAGGAAGCAGACGACGAGGAAGCCACGGCCGACGACGAGCCGACAGAGACCACACCGGACGGAGAAAGCCGAGACGGTGATCCGACAACAGCAACCGAAGACCAATCCCGTCAGCAGAGAGAGGCCCCTACAGCGGAGACTGAATCGTCGATTGAGGAATCAGACGGCGAACCGCTGAATATCCGTGAGGACTGGGATTCCGCCACTATATACGTTGAACCGGAGCAGAGTGAGAACATTGAGGTGACATTCACTCGGCTAAAAAAGCAATTGAAGCGTGAAGACATCACTCTCGAGAAGAACAAACACTTCTATAGAGGGATTTTCGATGTGGCATTCGGTGAACATCAGGAAGAGACGAAGGAGAGGATTCGTGAATTGGCAAAGCAAGACCAGGGCTAGTACTGGGAGACGATTGCCTCGAGGACATCCGTCGCCTCAGGAACTTTATCAAGTGGGGTCCCGGCGACGTGGCGCCACGTTCCACCGGTGAATCGCGAGTGATCGTAGATCTCGAGGGCGCCACGCTGGGAAAGCGACGTCGCAAAGGCCCCGGTCCCCTCTGGGAGACGGCCACGCACGTACACGTGGAGTCCTGTCCCACTTTGGCTCACCTCCGTATAGCCATTAAGCGCATCAACGAGAGTTGCTACCTCGTCTGATACCTCACCCGTCTCTGGATCCCGAACATCATCGAAATCCACGAACGAGAGCGGAGGATCTGGTGGATCATGTGGGAGGAGAACCGCTGGATGCACAGCCTCGGGAAGATCCTCACCATCGGGGAACGGCCACACACGATGTATCTCTCGAAGCGGAAGCTCCGCTACCATCTTCGCTTTTTGGAAGCCTCGGCGTGGATTCACGTCCTTTGAAGCGGCCCATTCACACGGATACATTGTGTCCGCCTGCCAGGGCGCGAGAGCGACTTTCGACCGGCCATCCCAGACAACCCAAATATCCAAGTCACGCAATGCCGCCGGGATATGATAACGATCCACGTCCAAAATACGAGTATCGTTCGAATCAGGCACATCAAGCAGATCCCTGGTTTCCGCTTCGGTAGAAGAGGTCTGGTCAGTCGAATCAGCTACGCCGGTCTCGACAGTCTCCTCTGCCATACAACCCCCATTTTCAGACGTATCGAGAGTTGGCTCACCAGACCCGTCCGACATTGGACGCACTGCATCCGGGAAAGCCAACGACTCCTCTTGGCAAAAGTAGCAGCCGCATTTCTCAAGTGGAATTTCGGCCTCACTTGTCGCGATGCCGTGCGTCCAGATCTGGTTGCGAATCCGCTTTGCCTTCGTGACTAACTGCTCATATCGTGTTTCGTTGAACTGGATGGCAGACGAGTCAGCGTCTGAACACGGCCATTCCCGAATATCGCTGAGGTCGTTTTTTGAAACGTACACGAGTTTTCCTTGCTCAACTCCTAATCCCTGCATATAGATGTGAAGCTGGTCGAGATGGCGGTCGATCGGTGGTGAGAATTTGTACCAGCCGTTCCGTACCTTCAGCACGTACGCAATTTCGTCGGCGGGATCATACAGGGTACACCGACCGAGAAATCGGACAGGGCCCTCGTCAATATTCAAGCTCACTTCGGTCTCCAGTGTCGGATTGCGATCGCTGAGCTGCTGCTCGAAGTAGTTCTGGATCAGACGCGACGCACGATACTTGCCCCAGTACGTTTTGGATTTCGAGAGCCCGAGTTTGTTGACGTATAGCTGGCGCGGACAGAAGCCAATATGGGCTGCAAAAAACGTCTCAGGATCACGCTCATAGAGGTCGTTAGTATCGGCTGCGAGTATCGACGAGATCTGCTCCTCGAAATCGATCATGGTAGGAAGGACAACACTTGGAATATCACGGCGCCAGTACCCCCACTATGTGTGCCACCCTGAAGTGTGAATCCGGGTCGTTTCCGAGTTTCAACAATATAGGTGTCAAGGGCACCCCGTGGCTGGATCTACCACCCCGGTACAGAGTTTCCGAGGACGTTTCCAGAAACTCGAACAGTCAAGTATGAAACAAGTCCCGAGGAACTCACTCATAGATTCAGGAGATCTCGAATTTTCAGAGAATTTCCGGAAGCATCTCTCCGCGATTGGGAAAAGAGGCATACACAACGCGAGAAATCCAATTATAGAATCGGGAGCATGCAGTTTCCGGAAACGACCCGAGTACGTTTTTATAACTTGACGGAAAACCAGTCTGTCAGTAACAGATGATCCGCGATGCTCGTGTTCTCCGGGCTGGGTTCGTCCCTCGGGAAGTTGAGCATCGCGACGCGGAAGTCAACCACCTCTCTAGCGTCCTCGAGCCCATCACGAACGGTGAACCCGCCGACACCGCCATCGTCACCGGACCCAGCGGGGCCGGCAAAACCTGTATCTCGAAATTCGTCACGGAACGCCTACGTGAGGAGGTGCTGGATGTTGAGAGTACTTACGTGAATTGCTGGCGTAACTACACCCGGTTCCGCACACTCTACCAGATTCTCGACGACCTCGGCGCGACCATCGACATCCACCGGCAGTCGACGCCCCACGACGAACTCGTCGACCGGCTCCAGCAGCACGATGGCCCGCGAACGGTCATCATCCTTGACGAGGTCGACCAGCTCGAAGACCCCAGCGTCATCTACGACCTCCACAGCCTCCCGCAGTTCGCGATCATCTGCATCGCGAACAAGGAAGAGGAGCTGTTCAGCCGCGTCGACGACCGCCTCGTGAGCCGGCTGCGCTCCAGCGAGCACGTCCGGATGGACAAGTACCACGACGAGCAGCTGTACGACATTCTGAGTGCGCGGGCGAAGTGGGGGCTCGACGAGGACGTCATCACCGACGACCAGCTCTACCGCATCGCCGATGCGGCCGCCGGCGACGCCCGCCTCGCAATCGGCATCCTTCGAACAGCGGCCAGCAAGGCCGACCGCGAGAACCAGGAGCGGATCACCAACGACATCCTCCTGGACGCCGCCGAGGATGCCCGGGCCCAGATTAAGCAGAAGAGCATCGATTCACTCACGCCACACCAGCGCGTCGTTTACAACATTGTTCGCGATCACGAGCCACTCGGGCCGAGCGAGATTCACGACCGCTATACGGAGAAGGTCGACGATCCTCGGACGAAACGGACAGTGCGGACGTATCTCTCCAAGATGGTCCAGTACAACCTCGTCGATGCGGAAGGCACGAGCCGGGACCGGGAGTACTCACTCGTCGGTTCGGAAGCTGCGTCGCCAATGCAGTAATATCCTGTCTCCGATTGGGTGAGATCGAGCGGCAATCAATCGAACCCTTGCGGAATCGCGAAACGCCGAAATCACGGGATACTAGTACTGAGTGCCGACCGCGAATCGAGCATAGGCCATGAACAGTTAACCAACAGACCGTCAATACATGCGCTTTGTTGGTTAATCGATGATCTGTATCGGTCGAAATTCGAACCAGATGAACGACAGGGATCACGGAGAGTAGATTCAGAAACGGTCATCGTCGGGAAGTGGGACCGAGCGAAACATGTGGAAAGAGGTCCACGGTCATCGATCGATTGGTGTCGGGAAGGGTAGATTTCGACTGGAATATCGACCAGGCAACGATGGTAGCAGGGAGAGGGCGACCAAAGTTGCCAGTATTGCCAATAATACCGTCGTTTAAGTACCTCTCTCACTCCACCATTGCCAGTAACGAGGGGAGAATGGACGGGAGGGCAGAAGCTGTCACGTCTCTAGTCTAGTTACTGTCATCTAAACCTACTATAGCTAGTTGAGTTTTCGCTAGTGCGGGTATGGTTAAACGTGCAATGTATTAAGAGTATCGTTGGTTAGAGAGGGTCAACGACCCCCTCCAGTTGTTGCAAAGGTTTACTGGCAATAGTGGAGTGTGTGTGTTTTATAAGTGGTTGCGGTACTGGCATAACTGGTTCGAGCGGTGGGTTAGTGGTGATACTGGAACCCATGGTTTTATGATGGTTCTTCGTCTTGAGTCCGCCTATGGGCCGATTCAATCGAGAATCGTTCATCATCCAGGACAAAGACGTCCTCCGGGATGATTACCAGCCAGAGACACTCGAGGAGCGAGACGAAGAACTCGACGAATATGCGGCCGCTCTCCGTCCCGTCATTCAGGGCTGGCAACCGAACAACGTCTTTCTCTATGGCGTTACCGGCGTCGGGAAGACAGCTGCTACGCACGATCTTCTTGAGGAGCTGCAGGAATCCGCCGGAGAGTACGACGACGTCGATCTCAACGTTATTGAACTCAACTGTACTGGCTGCACCACATCCTATCAGGTAGCGGTCAATCTCGTGAACGAGATTCGCTCTCCTTCTCACCCTCTCACCACAGTCTCGTCTTCGCGCGAACCGATGAGCGAAACCGGGTATCAACAAAAACGCATCTTCAACGAACTCTACAACGACCTTGAGTCGATCGGTGGGACTATTCTCGTGGTTCTGGACGAAATCGATAACATCGGCTCGGATGACGATATTCTGTACGAGCTTCCACGAGCACGCTCGCAATTGGATCTCGATGTGAAAATCGGTGTGGTCGGCATCTCGAACGACTTCAAGTTCCGAGAAAACCTCTCTCCAAAAGTCAAGGACACTCTCTGCGAAGAGGAAATCTTGTTCCCTCCGTACGACGCGACTGAACTGCAGAATATTCTCAAGCACCGAGCCGATATCGCGCTCTACGACGATGTCCTCGAATCAGATGTAATCCCATTGTGCGCAGCATTCTCTGCACAGGACTCGGGATCTGCTCGGCAGGCATTACGGTTACTCCGGAAAGCAGCTGATATCGCCGAGAACGACGCGATGGCGGGTGGAGAGGCGAAAATCACCGAAGACCACGTTCGGGAGGCCGAGCATCAGATCCAGCGACAACAGGTTGTCGAAGGGATGCATTCGTTGACCCGGCAGGGGCAATATGTATTGCTGACTGTCTGTCAGCTAGCGGCAGAGGGAGAAACACCCGAACGGACGAAACTGATCTATGAGCGCTATCGAGAGGTTCTTCGTAATCACGGCAGTGAACCACTGAAACGCAGGCGAGTACACGACCACCTGTCGGATTTGAGCCTCCACGGGATCTTACGGTTGGTCGACTCGTCGAGTGGACGCGGGAACTACAACGAATACGAGCTTGATGTCTCTCTGTCGTCGGCCCTCGACGCACTCGAGAGCGAACTAGGTGAGCTCAACGACATTCGTGAAACTGCCAAGCGGCATCGGGTTCTGGAGTGACTTCTCAACCGACAATACCAGTACTGCCAATACCCTCTCCACTTTTGCCAGTAACCGCGCAACCGTCAGTGCCAGTTTCTCCAGTACCCTCTCCGGTGTTGCCAGTAACTTCCTTGTTCCAATCAATCCGACTAGTTACTATCAGGACCACCGTTGCCAATTTCATCAAATAGCGTCTTGTCCTCCGATTTTACTGGCAATAGTGGAGTGTCTGACAGCATCTAAACGAAATTTCATTTACGAGCATTTGTAATCGCTCTCCAGTGGACTACTTATCGCGTGAGGGTTCGTGGTTCGAAGACCCAATCTTGCACGGATTCACCCCGCACTTACTACTCGAAAACGGGGGATGTCTTCCTGTTCGAGTTCATTCGTTGTCTGGGCCATCGGTGAACAGGATTTCGTGGAGAAACGACAGAAACGTCGGGGGTGGGAGTAACCGATTCGTCTCTGTCTACGGGTATTCCTGATCACTCACGAGAGCCTCGGTACACTCGACGAGGTCGTCCTCAGTCGTCCACCGGCAGAGACGCCTAGCATCGTTGAGCATCTCGAAGATCGCGGTCTGCATTCCACTGTAGGGACTCTCGACGGCTACGTTTGTGTCGATCGCGTCCACATCTATCGTATTGTACGTCGTGTTTGAACACGTGCGTCTTCGCAAAGTACTCCTCGAGAGCTGTGAAGTAGCCCTGCTCGACGAGGAAGCAGCCCTGGGCGTGTTCGGTGACGCCCACGATGACGTCTGTATGATCGGCGAGCAGCCGGAACTTGAGGTAGGTTTTCGTCCACTCGCTTCGAATGTTGATCATCAGGAACGCGTACGCACCGGGCTGTCGGTTGAGGCGATCTTCTACGAGCTGGAGAGGACGGATTTCGGGTTTCCCGTAGCTGCCGAGGACAAAGTACGAATTCTCAGCTGAGAAGATCGGCGTGAGCTTCGCAACACTCTGTTTCAGCGCTTCGTATTCTTCCGGTGTGGGTGAGCTTCGTGCAGATACTCGTCGGCTTTCTCGGCGAGTTCGTCGACAGTGACCGGATCCTCACTCATCAACTCGGGACTTCTCCCGTACCCTGCGTCTTTCACTTCGCAGACGGGGTGTCTCCCCGAACAACTGGCCATCCGACTGAGGTACTAGTCCGTCTACTCGTCCGGATTCACTGGGGATTTGTACTTTGATTTGACACGATCTCCTTCCCGCCACTGCCAGTAGTAGTAGCGGTTATCGTTGATCTCCTTGATCGTGATCGTCGCCTTCGTCGGGACATCATCGGGGAGGTCATCGGGTCGCTCGTCGATCTCGTCTTCCTCCTCCGCTTCGGCAAGGCGGGCCTGGCGCTCGCGATGCTCGGCGAGGTCCTCGGCATAGTGGGCAACGTCTCGGAGCAGCTCGGGTGAATAGTCGTTGAGTGTGTCGATGACGTCGGTGGGGAGGTCCGCTGGGGGCGTCGGTGGCTCGTAGGACATGGGCCGATCTGTGTTAACCAACAAAGGCGCAAACCGCATAGTTTTGTTGGTTAAGCCGCTACCAACGGCTCTCACCGGTTCTCCAGCAGCTGTATCAATACTCGAAACTCTCCATCAAGGAGTTTCGTCTGATGTTACAGCCCTTCGAGCATCCTCGAACTCTGGACGAATCTACGAGTTCGAGGGGAGGCGCCCATCAGGTCGTGGGACCTGCCCCTGTTTGATCTCATGATCGACTCGCCGGAGGTGTTTACAGCCGCCCTCGGGCGTACGCTTCCGCCAGTCTGGACACGTACACGACCCGCTGATCACGTCGACTTCGTACCAGTTTCCGGACGCCGATCGGACCTCATAGCGGCCACCCTTTTCGAGCAGCGAGACGGCCATCGATTCGTCGACGGCACGGCTGGTTCGCGGCTCGAGGTCGTCGTGCTGGGTCGAGTGCTCCGTGACGACCATCCGATCGCGCACGTCGCCGGAGCGGCCGCCGTCTGGGGCAACCGCAGCTTCGGGATCCTGGAGGCGATTCGCAAGCAGGGCCTCAACCGGATGCCCCTCCGGCCACAGATAGTGGACTTCCCGCCGCTCGCGATGGTCGTAGGAGCCACAGGCGGCTGCGCTCCCGATCCAGACACGCCACGCCCCGAGTGCTGCCATCACGTCGACGATGACTCGCGGAACAGCGTCGTACTCGTCGGGGTAGAACACCCGGAAGCGAGTACACTCCTCCTGCGGCGGAACCGTCTCCCACCACTCGACGTCGTCGTCCCAACTGTTGCACATCGCGTCGTCCTCTCCGTAGCCGACAGTCACGCCGTCAACCTGCGGTACTTCCACCGATGTGTCGTCAGCCTCTCCTTCGAGCAGCCGAAGGACGGCGTACCGGAGATACTCGTGTTCCGGATGGTCCGAAGATTGGGCGACCTGCTCGTGGTGCTCTGCGACTCGCTCTGCCTCGTCGAGAACGGTCGTTAGATATCGGTCAATCATGGGTCGGTGAAGACGGGAGTGCGCCTCCGCCCCTTGGCGGGCGCTGAAAAACTTAACCAACAAATAGCGATCCATCGTATCCTCTGTTGGTTAATTCATCTCCGCTCAAATTCTGAGCCGGATCGGATTACCGGAGCCAAGAATGGTATATTTGTATAGAGATAATTTTATAGGGAATACGGGGGACAAGACTAATACAGTTAGATGCGATACCGATAACTAACGATGATGGAGTACGTCGACGAGACCGCGGCGAAGATCATGGTCGCGGCCCGGCCGGGCGACTCGATTCGTCGGATCGCCCAGAAGATCGACGGCTCCTACTCGTGGGTCTACGACTGGATCGAGCGGTTGGAGGACGCAGGCTTCATCCGGCGCGAGGACGGCGTCTACATCGAGAATTACGCTGTCAGGGATCGCTACTACGATCTCGTCGCGGCCATCTCTCGCGCTGTTCCCCCCTCAATCGACGACGGCTACGTCATTCCGCACTTCGCCGGGATGCCCTTTGCGTACACGAAAATCGACGGCGTCTACGTCTGGACCCACGGCGGCTATCAGATCGCCCGCGGCCACGACGACTACCCGATCTTCATACAGGTCGCCGATCAGGACGTCGAACAGTGGACGGCGTTCTTTGATGAGTTCGGGATTCCGAGCCGGATTGAAGAGCGGCCGGATGCGAGCGACTACGACGCGACCGTCTCGTACGTGTTGTTCTCGACGAGTGGGGAGATCACTCGCGAGTGGGTCGACGGCAATCCGGTCATTCCGTTGGACGAGACGATTGAGCACATGTTGGAGTACCGGGTGAACTACGAGCCAGCGTTGGAGATGATCGCCGACGAGTACGATCGTGATATCGACGCGTCCCACGAGGATCCGCGTCTCAATGCATGAGCCTCGGCGAACGCGAAGACGAGCTGCTGGACACCCTAGAGACAGTCATTGACGCTGACCTGCCGTACGTGCTCGTCGGTGGGTGGGCGATTGCGGCGTTCAATCAGCGCTTCACCACGGACGTCGATGTCGTCATTCCGGCGCAATCGGTCGACGACTACACGGACCTTCTCACCGACCGCGGCTACGAGAAAACGGCCGATGTCGAGCGAAACGAACTCTACGAGGGCCGGACTATCCGGTTTACGAAAGATATCGGGAATCCGGTTCAGTTCGACGCAATGGTCGACGCGTTGGGCTGTCGCCAGACGGAAGCTGAATGGTCGTATCGCTATCTGACCCAGCACTCTGTCACCCAGGAACTGCGAACCGGGCGCCCGGTAACAGCCAGGATTCCGGAACGGGAGTTGCTGTTTGCCGTGAAACTTCACAGTGGCCGCAAGGCAGACTCTCGGGATCTGGTGGTGCTGGCTGCTGGCGCGGATTTCGACCGGATCGCGACTCATCTGCATCGCGGGGAGTCCGAGAAGCTTGCTGGTCGCATCGAGACTGTCCTCGACCGACTCACATCGGGGGATTTCGCGGACGCATTCAAAGGAGTCTTTGAACAGCAAACGGTTCCCGAACAGGATATCGATGCCGTCGTTGAGTTCCTTCGTGACCAGCAGCGCCGAATCGATTCTGAACGATAACATCGACTGTCGGTGGGGTATGTCTTGGGACCGATCGAAACACACGGGGTCGGGATGCCGAACGAATTAACCAACAATGTCGACTGAGTACCCTCCGGCGTTGGTTAACAGCCGGGGAGGGGGTGTTCAGCCCTCTACAACTGTGTCGATGATCTCTTGAGCGGTCGAACTGATCCGACCGAGACGCTCCTGAATGCTCTCCGCATCGTCGTCCTGCCACGCGGCAAGATAGAACGCTGACCCGCTCGTATCCAGGTTGAAATACCGCCCGACGATGTACGCAACGGCTTCCGCTTCGACCTCGCGTTTTGCGCGCTCGGGCTCGTCGTCGCCATCGAAATGAAGCAGCGCGTGGGCGTACTCGTGAACCAATGTCACCGCGAGATCGGCCTGATTTGAGCGGGCTTTCGCTTCGACGACGGGCTGGCCCTCGTGGAGAGTCCGGTGTTTGCAGACGCCTTTCGCGTCGCCATGCTCCCACTCAGCAGCGTCGACGACACGGACGTCGATATCGAGCGTAGCTGCCGCATCAAGGAGCGCTGGCACCAGGTCGTCGGCGTCACCAGCTGCCTCGGTTTCCAGCTCGGGTAGCGGTTCGCCCTCGGTTTGAGACACATCGAAGACTGCCGTTGGTTTGAATCCAACCAGTCCTTTAGACCACTCCTCGGGCGGTGTCTCGTCGTAGTCACAGTCGCTTTGCTCGTGGTAGCTCGGTGAGTTCTCGCACTCCGGGCACTGTTTCGTAATAATGGGTGCCCAGATCCAGATCGCCTGTTCGCCCTCTTGGACGTGCCGGTCGAACTCCGACCTCCACGTATTGTAGCCCGCCACGCGGGTTGCCTCGGGACACTGGAGCTTGATCAAGAGGGTGTTGCGATGGGAGTAGTCGTGGAATCGGGACTGGACATCGAGCCACTCCTGGAACTGCTGGCTGACTTTGGCCTCGTCGACGTCTGCGACGAGCTCGTCGATCCAGTCTTCGATGGTACTGTGCATCTCGTCGTGTCGGGTGTCGGTCTCCTCGAACGAGACCCCCGATTCACTAGCTGTCATCATGGATTGCATCACATCGAGTACGACGACGTCTCCGAGAAGTCAGGACGCGCCGCGCCCCTCGGGGCGCACGATAAACATCGGCGCGACTTCGGGGGTTTAGATCGGGGCTGCTATCGGAGGCTAGGATTAACAACCAGTGCGACACAAGCACAGGGAGGATGGGTCTCGCCGAAACGCTCCGCGGGATCGTTGGGACTCGTGTGTCCACGATCTCCACCCTGTATGAGTGCCGACACTGCGGAACGACCCTTCCCGAGGACGCTGAAACGTGTCCGACCTGTGGTGGAGAAGACGTTGCATGCTACCGGTTCTAAGTACACGTCCTCCTATCTGGACAAGTTGCGGTCAGCTCCGTTTCTGTTCGAGATAGTGCCCGGTCAAACACCCCGTAGTGTGAATGGGGGACCGGTTATCGAAGCGCTGCCTTCTCGTCAGCGACCCCGATCGTGACGAGATATTCGAGGAACGCATCGAACTGGTTGACATCGCTGGGTGTGTCCGTCGCGAGATGTCGCACCCACTCGATGGCCCACTGGAACGCGGGATCGGTCCCGCCCTTGCCATGTATATACCACCAGCGAGCGGCCTTCAGGACGACGAGCGGATTCGTCGGCGGTTGCTCGCTTGCGAGTCCACGAGTGATCGACCGGATTTCCTCGGGTACTTCAGCGGGGTCGACCTCGCCTGATTGGGTGTTCGATACGTCGACTGGAATGTCGTCGATCGAGACGTTGTTCGGACGCTGTTGTTGACTCACGGAAAATCACCTTCTTGGAGGACTTTCTGGATCGAGCCCTCGCCCCCTCTGGGGCGCGAAAAACCACTCGTAGCGTCACGCCGGTGGAATGTACACGCTCTGCTCGCCGGCGATCTCCTCCAGGTTGTTCCGATGGCGATGTGAGAAGTAGCACTCGTAGCTGCAGTAGCCACAGAGCACGCCGGTATCATACTCAGCGATGAAGGGACCGCGCTGAGTCGTCCAGACGTTCGCTTCGCATTCGGTACACGCAGCACTATTGAGATCGGTTGGTGACGGGCCCTCGTACTCGATTTCGAGGATGTCGCTATGTGGCGTTGAGTCGGGCCAGACGCCGTGGGACTGCCAGAATGCCTTGATGCGGGCGAGACTGTGTCGGACTGTCTTCCGAACTGTGACGTGGGAGGCGTCACGTCCGCTATCATCCCACCCATCAGCTGTCCAGAACTCCCCGAACTGCGCGCCGCGATGCAGCCCGTTCCAATCGAGGCCGACGATGTCGGCCGGTGGGTCGTCGGTTAGTGTCGGTCGGGTCAGCTGCTGGATAACGTCCCACTGTTTCGGTGGGCTGCCACCGAGGATATGCACACGGCGGCCACGCCAGTCGGTCGGCTCGGAGAACTCATGCGCCAATCGGTCGGCATACCCCCGCGAGTAGCCGAGCACAAGGTCGTTCGGGATCGTGTCGATCACCTCGCGGCACTTTGGGACGATGACGAGTTCTGCGTCGGGATAACTCGCCTGAATCTCGCGGGCAGCAGCCACGTACTCGTCGACGTCGTCTCCCTCGTACACATCTCCGATCACGCCAACCGTGGGTTCGTATTCGAAAAATCGGGAGATGTATCGATCTAGATCGGGATTCCGAAAATCGTTATCCAACATCCCGACGGGGATGTTCAGGTTCTGATACTGGGTCTGCTGGTACCCACAATCTTCTCGGAATCCAGGCAGGAATCCGAGCCGATACGCGTCCAGAGCGAACGGTGCTCGATGAAGGAACGCCACGACGTCGGCTTGTCTGGCAGCGGCAATCTCGCGTTCAGTGCTGTTGGGACTGATTTCGAGCGACATGAATAACGACCGTGTGAGGGCGAATCCAGCCGCCCTGCACCCTCTCGGAGGGGCAATAAACGGAGCCGTAATCCGATGTTAACCAACACTAGCCTCCAGAATCCGTATGCCGTTGGTTAATTACATGAATGCCCCCGATACCTGACTTCCACTCTCGAGTTCACTCGTCGGCTTCGCGTCGACGGCGCACCTGTTCAGGATTCGGCACCCACGGATGGTCGTCCCAGCAGTGCAGGGCGTGCTCTTGTGCCGTGTCGAACAGCGCCTCACACGACCCACACTCGTAGGCCGTCTCGGGCCACGGTTCCGTGACGAACATCGCTGTCACCGTCGACCTGACTGGATCTGGTGCGGTCGACCGCTGAACATAATCATAGCCGATTACTGTCCGTCGACGAAGCGCCGACTGCGCCAGCCGTTCTGGCCGGTCCGCTGGGAGATACACCCAGCGGACGAACGCCTCTTCTGAGTCCTTCGCCGAGGGTTGAAGAATGAACCACCGGTCGTGATCGTCGCGGAAGAGATACCGTTCTGTTCCCCGATTTTGGAGATAGAGCGGATCCTCACGACCGGGAATCACCCGCAGACCGATGGATGGAGAGATCGGGGTGAGGAGTCGCTCTTCCAGCGTGAGCGATCTGGACTCTCCGGATGATGTCTCGCCCTCGAAGTAGTCAAGCGTCGCTTCGTCAGTCATGAGTCGCTGGGATTCGTCTCGTCTGTGTCTTTCCCAGCTGTTCGCTCGTGCCGATCGTTGTATCGCTCGAGTTCTCGGCCGATGCACTCCAGCGCTGTGATGGCGCGTTCGATGAGTTGGTACGTGGCCCGCGAGAGTCGGATGTTCTCCATCAGATGTCCTCCTCTGGCTCGACGAGATCGTTACTCTCAGCGACGAGTGCCTGCACGGCTGAAGCAGGATCGTTCTCGACCGGAAGTGTTCGATGGTCAAGCGGGGCGGGATACGCCCGGTCGCCCTGCGCGCAAAGTATGATCAACCACTCCTCGCTCCCTTCGGCGAGGACGACGTAGTGGTCGATATCCCGACGTTGGAAGACTCTCCGATCTGTCCGGCTCACCGCACTCCAATTCGCCGGCAGTGACGATGGCGACGTCCCACCATCTGGCGTGAGTGCTCGGTCCTCTTCGAATTCGGCGAGTGCCGCCTCGATATCCTCCCCGGTGAGATGCCAGCAGTCGGCCGGGCCAGCACACACCAACTGACTGACCACGTCGTTGCGGAACTGGATGTAGTGTTGCTGGACGACGGTTTCGTCGTCGGTATAATCGAGGAGGAGCGCACAGGCGAGCTGTGCCGGTCCGCTCCCGACGTAGCCCCAGTCGAATCCCGCTGGGCTATGCCGCACGAGACCGAGACTTTGATCGGGGGAGAGGCGTTCGTGTGCGGTGAGGTTCAGGACAACTGGCGTTCCGTCGACACGCATCCCGACGTACTCGACGCGGTCTGTACTCGCCTGACATCGCTCATCCGTATCCTGTACGACTGCTCGTGGGTCGGTAGTCGAATTCGTCTCCATCGGTTGAATGCGGGCGTTCGGACTCCCCGCACCCCTGCTGGGGGTCGAAAAACCACCACCGGCTATTAGACCCTCAACGTCGCTTCAAAGTTAGAATTCAGTATAACAATTCATCAGACAACCAACTGATAGAGGCAAGCCTATTCTTCGAAGAGACAGCGAGCGGCTGCATCGTCGCCAGCGAGGGTCTGCTGATCCTCGTCCGTATCAGCGAAGAGTGTTGACTGATCTCCCTCGGATGTTTGCTCAACTTCGGGTCGATCGTCGACGCCGAACTCACTCGCCTCGGGCTGGTCAAGACGCGAATCCCGGTCGCGATGATCCACGTCAGCGCCGAAGTCCTCAAGCGAGGTCTCGACGCTTGTTTCGGTTACTTCGAGTTGGCCATCGTCACCGAACGCGGTCTGTCGTTGAATCTCGATCTCTGGTCGATCGCTCATCTCATTCGAGCCTCCACCCACCGAGGCTCCGACAGACAGCCCCGAGTGCTGCGTCAATCGTCTTCTGCGCGAATTTCGCTGGCCCGCTGTTCAAGCCGGCGGAGGATCTGGACCCGTTGCTGATTCGCGTTCTCGTAGGCGACGCAGGCTCGCAGCGTCTCCATATCGTTGATCGTCACGATACCGGCGTTGATCAGTCGCGTATTCGGGGGTTCGAGCCGTTGTTCTGGTGAAAGCTCGATCACGTCAGTCGATTGACCGTCAGGATTGCTCACTGATGATCGCCTCCGTCACTGCTGAGGCGACAAAAAACAGCCCTCGCCGTTACCCGTCTTCTTCCCCGGGTTGGATCTGGCGGGCGTCCTCAGCGAGATCATGGATGTACTCCCGAAGAATCTCCATGTCCTCGCGAGCGTCTTCGAGGGTCTTGCCTTTCGCTTTGGCCACGATTTTGTCCTGATCGCGGGTGCCAGTCCCGCGAGTAAGCTTCACGGTGAGGGAGACGCCGACGTCACTACGTTCGACGTATTCCGTTCGTGTCGCCTGTTCACTGGTTTCGGCCGATTCGCCATCCGCACGAGATGGTTGGGTCTGTTCTGACATGGATTTCTTTCGGTGATTGGTATTTAGATGGACGGTGCGGCCGGCTCGCCGGGTGTTTCGTGAAGGACTGCGTCGATCTCGGGCCCAGTGAGTCGCCAGCTTCCAGCAGACCCATCACAGTCCAGCTGGCTCACGACCTCGGTTTTGAACGCCTGGTAGTGGTCGAGGGCGAACGTCTCGTCTCCCGTGTAGTCGAGGAGGAGTGCGAGCGCGAGTTGCGCCGGACCACTACCACCATATCCCCATTCGAATCCCGAGGGACTGTGATTCACCAGCGCGAGACTCCGTTCTGGCGTGAGCCGTTCTTGGCCGGGACGTTTCTCAACGATAGCCTGCCCGCTCTGCCGATACCCGACGTAGGCGATGTCGCAATCGCTCGCTGGGTGTACCTGTTCAATCGAGTGTTTGTCGCTAAATCTACTCATCGTCTGTTCGGGAACTGCTCGTTCGAGCACCCCCGCACCCCTCGGGGGGTGACAAACAGCCACAGGGATTGCTTGTCCTACGCGAGATGGGAGATCTCGGCTGGTTCGTCGACATCGTCGAATTCGCCTCGTTCGACCGGCTGCCAGTCATCGCCGGGTGCCGGACTCCACCAGTCGACCTCGTAGGCACCCGGTGCGCCGAGGATCTTCACCCGTGCCGACCCATCGGGTAGGTCGCGACGGAGCTTCTCGTCGACGTGGAGGTTCCACGTTGAGTGGGTGTCGAAGCAGGCGAGGACGGCCTCCTCGTAGCCGCGCGTCTCTCGGGATTCCTGGAGTTCGACCTGGGTGTTGCAGTTCTTGCAGAACACTCCTTCGAAGGGAATGTGACTGAATACCTCGTGCCCGCAGACCGGACACCAGAGGAACTCGAACAGTGCTTCGCTGTGACGGTCGATGACTTCCAGACTCATCTGTGAATCTGGCCCGATTGAGATGGGCCACCCATCCCAGCCCAAAATAAACGTCATTCGCCGTGAGGGATGTCGATTGGTGCTGTACTGCCGGCAAAGGTTTATCAGACCTCACTGTGTATGGCTTTGTATGTCCGCTCCCACGGCCGGAGAAGCCGGAGACGAAGCCGATAAAGAGTCTCCTGAAGCTGTTTCTCCTGAGGAGGCACTTGAGATGCTGCCTGACGAAGACGAGTTTGAGGCCGAATTCTAACACTCGCATTTATTACTCCTGTTTGCTTGCTGTTCGCTGAAAGTAGGCGCTAAGCCCCCTTGCGAGCGCCGACCGAACGGGAGGCGCGAGCAGGGAGGGGGTACAGCGTTCACAAGAGCTTCGCTCTTGTGCGCGAACGAGACGCTTCGCGTCTCGTCAACGCCGCACAGTTCTCATACACATTTCGGTGGCAGGCCCACAGGCCCACGCAGTCGAAATGTTTTTGCAGTAGGATAACATGTTATTAACTGAACCCAATGGAGTACGACCTCGACTCGGGAGCGCACTCGACGTTTTCCCTGCACTACCACCTGATACTCACCACGAAGTATCGGCGCGGAGTGCTAACCGAGGAGCGAACCCAATTCATTCACGAGGTCATCAGCGGGTTCACGGACAACTACGGTGTCGAACTGACGAACCTCGACGGCGAGGACGACCACGTACACATCCTGTTCCGAGCGAAGCCAACCACAGACCTCGTGAAGTTCATCAACACGGTCAAGGGCGCAACCGCTCGCCGTATCCGCAACGAGTACGCGGACGAACTCAAAACCGAACTGTGGGGCGACTCGTTCTGGAACGACTCGTACTGCCTCATCTCGACGGGGCAGGTGTCGCTGGATGTGCTGAAACAGTACGTCGAAGACCAACGCGAGTAGAATGTACTACGCCTACAAGTACCGTCTCAAGCCGTCCGACCCCCACCGCGAGGAGTTGGACCGCCACCGAGACATTTGTAGGCAACTCTACAACCACACGCTCTACCGCCTCAACGAGTACCAAGAAAAACACGGCGAACTGCCGTCCATGACCACCCTGCGGTCGGAACTCCCCGACCTCAAGAAGTGGTGGGACGGCCTCTCGGACGTGTACTCGAAGGTCCTCCAAACCGTCGTGGAACGTCTGTTCGACAACCTCGAAGGACTCTCCGCTCTCAAGAAGAACGGCTACGGCGTCGGCCAACTCAAGTGGAAGCCGCCGCGGGAGTCCCGCAGTTTCACGTACAGTCAGTCTGGCTTCATGCTCGACAAGAAGGGCGGTCAGACTGTTCTGTCACTCTCGAAACTCGCGGACATACCGATTCGGCTCCACCGTGCCATCCCCGACGACGCCACGCTCAAGCAGGTCACGGTCAAGAAGGAACCGACGGGCGAGTGGTTCGCCACGTTCGGCGTCCAAATGGACCGTGAACCACCCGAACCGCCTGAGAACCCTGAGAAGTGCGTCGGTATCGACGTGGGAATTCTCAAGTACGCCCACGACACCGACGGCACGGCGGTCGGGTCGCTCGACCTCTCAGACGAACGCGACCGCTTGGAGCGCGAGCAACGGAAGCTCTCGCGCAAACAGCACGGGTCGAACAACTACGAGAAGCAACGACGGTGCGTGGCGGAGTGTCACGCCGACCTCCGACGGAAGCGCCGCGACTTCCTGCACAAACTCTCGAACTACTACGCCCGAGAATACGACCTAGTGGCGGTCGAAGACCTGAACGTGAAGGGGATGATGGAGTCGCCGTCGAACAGCCGAAACACCGCGTCCGCCGCGTGGCGAACGTTCCTCTTGTTGCTCGAATACAAGTGTGTGCGCGAAGGGACGCACTTCGTCGCGGTCAACCCGAGAGGGACGACCAAGGAGTGCGCGTCGTGCGGTGTCTCAACCGACAAACCGCTGTGGGTCCGTGAACACTCCTGTCCCGCCTGCTTTACGAACGCGTACAGCGCGAGCTCGCACACGCGAGAGGCAGTACCGGCGCTACTCTCGGGAAAGTATCCGGACGTTGCCGTAGATTCGGGGTATCACCTGGCGACGGAGTCGGTCGCGTCAACGCTTTCTGACGCAGGGTACGCGACGGCGGGGTTCCATTCAAATCCGTTTGTGTCGCGAGCGTACGGTTTCGACGAGGGGTTCGACCACTTCGACGACGATCTACACTTGGGCCAGCACAAGCTGATTGCGCTGGCGCAGCGTGCGCTGGACAAGGTCCGAAATCGGCATTACGCGCGTGCCGAGGAGATCAACGAGCGGTCCCTCGAGTGGCTGGACTCGCTGGACAACGGTGAGTCGTTCTTCCTGTGGAACCACTACATGGACACCCACGGCCCCTACGAGCCGCCGAGCGAGTACGCAACGCTGTGGGCAGACCACGGGCTCAGTGGTCGGGACGCCCAATCGCTGTACCAGCGCGCCATCGACGACCCCGAGTCGATTACCGACGAGGAACGACAGCTGCTTGTGGATCTCTACGACGCGGAGATCCGGTACAACGACGCGTATATTGGAGAATTCCTCGACGCGCTTCGGGAGCGTGGGCTGTTGGCGGAGTCGCTGGTGATCGTGACGGCCGACCACGGCGACGCGTTCGGCGAACACGGCTACTACGAGCACCCCCGCTACCTGCACGACGAAATTACGCACGTGCCACTGTTCGTCCGGCCGCCTAGTGGAGCGAACGGGACAGTGGACGCGCCTGTGAGCACGCTCGATGTCGCCGAGACGATTACGGGCAGCGGCGACGGTGTATCACTGTTAGGTGATATTGACGACGACCGGCGCGTGTTCTCGCAAGCCCGCGGCGAAGACGACGACAGCCGGATTCGCCGCCATCAACTGGCCCACCCGACCGCCAAACACTTCGCCTGCTTGAACGACACCTTGCGGCTGATGCACTCGTCGACGACACGTCGTTCGACCCCGATCCCCACGAACCACGGCTGCTTCGCGTCCAGTTCGACACAGCCAGTTACCCAGCGTCGACGACTGCCGGCCGACTAGACGTTCGCTGGTTCACCACCGGGGATTTCTCGTTCCATTACGTGGAAACCAGGTCGGACGACACCCGCTGGGAGTGCCGGTGGGATCGCCATCCGAACACCCACAATACGCGAGTCCACTTCCACCAACCCCCGGATAGCGACGAGGTCACCGATCTTTCGTTCCCATCACAGCATATCCACTCGATGTGCACTCGACGGTCCTTGATGCGATTGAGCAACGTCTTACTGACGAGTCGGCCTAGTCAGCGGCCGGCTGTTCTTGCGAGCGGTTCCTCCGTAGCGGCTGGGGACGGTAGCTGCTGTGGGGAAAGATACGAACGCCATCAGCAATACTGCGAAGAAGCGGAGATACGAGCCGGCGATGCTTGAGGCAGCCGTTGAGGTCAACGACCGCCAACCCAAGCGCCTCCTCGCGCTCATAGACCAACACATCGACAACGCCGACAAACGTATCACTGTGCTTGGTCTTGCCTTCAAACCCGGTACTGACGATGCCTGCAACTTTCGGGCTATCTTTGAACAGCGAGAGAATCCCGCCCTTTCAGGCGGGAGTGAATCGCGTCACTCGACCGCACAATCCACGTTCAGCAGCAATCCGATATTTAAGTAATATCGCACCGTAGTGTGACATATCCCGAGGCGGTTACACCGCCACCTAAATGCACAATTTCGGGACTCCAAGGCCCAGAACGTTCGAGACACCCTCTCGAACCGCTGTAGTGTCTCGGGCAGAAGATAACTCCGTAGTCCCTGCCGGGATAGGAGTAACGGCGGTGTGGCCCCGCCATCGGCCCGTCATGCCGACAGGTCGTCAACCAGCAAATATCCCAAACCAGCGGTGCGGTACCGTGGAAAGCCTCGCCGTTTACGGCGAGGCGGAGGATGTCACATCAGTGACCCATTCCTGAAGGAGTTGGTTTCCGCACTGATATGGAAATCCGAGGGGAAGGCCCCGTGCTTTAGCCCAGGGAGAATGTCAGCGCGTGGCGACGGCGCTGAGGAAGAAGGCGTTGAAGACTGTCTGGACGCCGATGACGATGGCGGTGAACGCGACGACGTCGCCGGTGATCATTGGGAGTTGGGTGAAGCCGGTGTTTGCCCACTGGTAGACGAGCCAGCCAGCGTACACAGCGCCCCCAAGGGCAACGACAGTCCCAATTGAGGCCATTTGCTCGAGGTTCATCCGGTCAACAAGTGCATCTGTCACAGGGTCGTCGGGGCGCTGAATCGGGTTGCTGGCGACCGTCGCGAAGACGCCAAGGCTGGCGACTTGGTAGCCAACGAGTACCAAGAGCGACCCAGCGATTGCGGAGTGGATGCCGAATGTTGTGTTGCCAATCGAGATGCCACTGAAGGCAGCCAGCAGTACCATCGCACCAAGAATTCCCATACCGGTGCCGGGGATGGAGAAGAGGTAGCCGGGGGCGTTGAGTAGCATGAAGCGGACGTGGCGCCAGCCGTCACGGAAACTCTCGAGCGTCGCTTCGCCTTCGCGCTCGTGGTAGACAATTGGGATTTCCTCGATGGTCATGTCGCGGGCGCCGGCGTCCATGATCATCTCGGAGGCGAACTCCATGCCGGTCGTCTCGAGGTTGAGTTCGTCGAGCATGTCGGCACGGAATACGCGGAACCCGGAGTGGGCGTCGCTGACACCGGCACCGTAGAACGCGTTCAGGAACTTCGTCAACAGGGGATTCCCCACGTACTGGTGGAGAGCGGGCATTGCCCCGTCTTTGATGTCGCCCTCGAGACGGCTTCCCATGACCATATCGGCGTCCCCGCGTGCGACAGGGTCAAGCAGTGTGGGGAATTGTTCGAAGTCGTAGGTGGTGTCGGCGTCACCGATGACGATGTAGTCGCCGCGGCAGCGCTCGAAGGCGTACCGGTAGGCGTACCCGTAGCCGGCTTCGTCCGGCTCAACGACGATCGCTCCCAGCTCACGTGCGATTTCTGGGGTGCGGTCAGTTGAGTCATCACTAATGATGACTTCAGTCTGGTATCCGGACTCTTTGACCGCGGTTTTCACACGCTCGATACACTCCCGGATGCCTTCCTCTTCGTTCATTGTCGGCATCACGACACTGACCGTCGGTGTGATGTCGCTGTCCGCGCCGACTAGAACACTCCCTCCCGGGCTGGTTTTTTCTTCGTGCTGTACTGGTGGTGTTTGTTGGTCATTCTCCTGAATTTCCCTTGATGCCATCTTGAATTAGTCCCCCCCTGTTGCCCGGGTCGTGGTCGTCCGCTGTTCGAAGAGTTGTTCGCCGCATTCAACACAGACGTACGTGTTGTCAGTTGTTTCGGCTGCGGGCGCGTTACAGCTGATACACTTCACTCGCGCGCTCCGCACCCCCCGCGGGTAACGGCTCATTACCACCACCATTGTAACACATGCTTAAAACTGTTCCTCACCTAATGAATCGATACCACCACAGCCCGCCCTATCAGTAATCAACAACTACTAAGAATATACTCCTCGCTAACTCCACCACGGCGTTGTTTAGACGCCCGAACTCAGCGGGTTGACCCCTCGATTACGCGTTCGATGTTTCGCACCGCTGATTTCATGACAAGTTCTCGGAACTGACCAAACCACGTTCTCGCCCACAGCGTCTCATCGTATCGCTGGCGCAATCCGAAAAACACTGATTCAGCGTTTGAGCGCTGATTATAGCCCCGATCGTGAATGAGTAAATTCCTCGCCCATCCCCGAAAACCGGGGCCGCGCTGCGGAATCAGCGGTGTGATATTTTCAGACCGTAATTTCGTCCGAAGCGCTTCCCAGTCGTATCCCTTATCAGCCGCCACAGCCGTCAAGTCGTCGAGATTCCGCACCAGCACTTGCCAGCCGACCTGTGTATCGTGCGGTTGTTTCGTCGAACAGTGTATATCTAGGATCGCACTTGTTTCGCAATCGATGAGCAGCGTGGTCTTCACCGCCTCAAACGTGTAGTCTGTCCGTTTCGCGTAGTGCTGGCTAGCTTGGACACGATCCACGCCGGTTGCGTCGATTGCTTGGATATCTCCGAGTTCGTACAGTTCAGCCGACGCGTCGAGAATCGCTCGCCACCGCTTCATCGGGATCTCCTGCTTCCGCGCACAGATCGTGGAGAAGTGAGGAAGCGTCTCAACCGTCAAATCGAGTGTTTCTGCAACTCTCGGCATTTCTCGCAGAACGTCCATTAGTTTCCGGTAATCGTGATTGAGGTACTCTTTGAAGGCCTGAACAGCGAGAATCACCCAGTCGGCATACCCGTCTTTTCCGGGTCGGTATGCCGGAGCTGGCTCGCCAGCGACGGCTTTTTTGGCGAGCGATACAACCGTCTTTGCGAAGCGGGAGGTCTTGGTTTGCACACCCAATCCGTCCCGCTTCAGTTCCTAGTAGATTTGGTACTTCTCCGAAGCTACTAGCAAAGCGATACTAGTAATACAGCCTCCAGACTGACCGAGTCTCCCCGTCTAAACAAGGCCCAGTGAATGTAATTGTATTCTCATTAGCGTCAATAATTTTTGCATATAGTTCCGAATGTGGGAGTGACGTACTTTCGAACAATCCAGCGTACGCAAAGGATATTCCTTGAACCAATACCTGAATAGTATCTGATTCAGTATATTGGGCTTCACATACAAGCGTGAGCTTCCCTCCTTCCTCGATAGCATACTCGTTCTTCTTCACTCTGACATCTCCCTTTGCTTCCAAGATATCCGACAAATCCTCAATTCTGCGGTGATCTGGAGTGTCGACAGCAGGGTGTCTATTATCTCGTTGGTTGCTAACCGACCAATACATCGGCCACAGAACGGGCTGAAGAAGAAAAACTGCCATCGCGAACAGGATTGTCAATCCCACAAACTCCAGCGAAGAGTAGTGGTTCCAGAACCCCCACGCTGCACCGAGAATATTAGCCATTATCATCCAACCTGAAAAGAACGATAGACAGACCACCGGTAGCCGCTTTGCATCGAGAGGGAGGTCAAAAGGATTTTTTAGGAGTTCTGTGACGGATTGTGGATAATCTTCTAATCTTCCTCTTTTGAGTATAGTTGCTAGCCGACGGGCAAACTTCTCATCTTGAGCTTGCGGATTGCCAAGCATTCCTTTGGGTCCAAAGACCGCGTAATTCTGGGCATGAAGGGACACTGCTGCGATCACGCCACCAAAACTCAAGTATCCATATAGGGGATTAGCTGTTATCGAATATAGATATAAGACTGCTATTGGGGGCAGATAAATCCTACCGAGCCTTCCCTGAACAGCTATACTGGAGAAAGATGGAGCCATATTCGGATTGAATGAACGGTTGTGGAAAATAATTATCGTGTTCCATGGAACATATAGGGACTGAACCATTCTCTCAATGGCAACGGAGACATAGGTGACACGGTCCCCCCCTTACTGAACGTGGGCAAGGATAACTTGGTTTAGACCGATCAGGAGCCAAACCCGTGTGACGTTCACAGACATGTTAGAACCTCTCCCATTCAGCTATGACCGAAAATGAGACCTACTCTGGCTCGTACCAGATCCACTAGGACTGACCGCCACTCGCTTTTTCGAAGGGCGATTCTCCGGTCGGAATGAGCAGCTCCTGTCGGTCTCCGACTCGCTCAGCGAGCTTCCGTTTCAGGTACTGTCTTGCCGTCGACGGTGTGAAGACGCCCTTGTCGAGCATATCGCCGACGACGTCTTTGAGGGCCGCGAACTGTCCCTGTAGGTGGCCGTCGCCGACCGGCTCGCCGTCGTACCAGCGCACCGTCGCGAGCGCGCCGTTCCCGACCGTCTCTCCCTGTTCGACTGTCTCCGAGTCGTACTGGAGCCCGAACCACAGCGTCCGATAGGCGGTCACCTCGAACGTCGTCGACACCACGAAGAACGCCTCGTGGTGGAGGTAGTCGAGATGGTCAGCGACGATCTCGTCGAGGGTGAGTCCGGTGGCGCGGGGCTTCGGCTCGACGACCGTCGATGGTCGATCCTTGTCGGCGAGGTAGCCGTCGACGGCTTCTGCCTCGAGGCCATCGGCCAACTCCGTGAAGAGCTGTTTCGCCCACTTGGAGTCGGTGTCGTCGCCACCGAACGGTGTTTCGGCCGTGATGCGGTACTTCATTTTCAGGTCTGCAGCACCCCAGTGAGTGTAGTGGAGCGTGTACTGTCCGTCAGTTCGTTCGTACGCAACGAGTGCGCGGTGGCCCATTGAACAATCACCTCGTAGGACGACCCACGACTGGATCGCCCCGCACCCCTCCCGGGGGACGAACAACGCTACTCGTCGATCGGGTCGGGGGAACTGAGGTCCGCGTACAGGACCTCACCGTCGCGGACGACGTACCGTTTCGTCAGCACGGGAAATCGACACTTGGTAAATCCGGCTGTCTGGATGTCGAATTCTTCGTTCGGTTCGAGATACTCCGCGAGCGACCGGAGGAACTCGTGGGTGACGATGCCACCGTCGTAGTCAGGAAGCCCGTTCTCACGAGCCTCGTACACTTCGAAGCTGTCGTAGCCCCAGATGATCAGTTCGCCGTCGTCGTCCACCTCCCAGTTGAGTGTCCCGAAGCGGTGGTTCTCACAGAGTTCGCGGACTGCCTGTGGGTCTGTTACGAGCGCGCCGGTCGATGCCGTTGCGGCTTGGAGTGTTGCCATAGATTGTTCTCGGGAGCGTTCTCGCGCCCCCGCACCCCTTCAGGGGGTAAACAACTGCTCAGGCTGTGGCGGCCACAGGACGCCCGCATTGTCGACGCGTCGTGCGGTCAGGACTCTCCGTTGATGTCGCTGTCCGCTGCCGTATCCGGTCGGGTGAGGAGTTCTGCCTGCTTCAGAAGCGTCGTTGCTGTGCTGATCCGCTCTCGGTCGGCGGGCTCCAATTGCTCGCAGTCGATACTGGTGAGATTGCTGAGCGCGCGGTGCAGCCGGTAGCCGGGTGTGTCTCGTGGGTCCATATGCGCGCCTCCGCCGATTCTCGGCGTCGAAAAACACTGGTGGGCAGTCTGAGGTTGGTCGCAAGCTGGCTTCTGTTAACCAACAAAACCGAGTCGAGACCAGAGATGTTGGTTAATCCGCCGCCGTCTTTGAGCGCGGATTGGGAAAGCTAGGGCTGGGACAGCCCGAAGTACAACGCCTGCTGGAGACTGGAGCCTCTGTGGGTGACGACCATTCCCGGTCGGTATCTGCAAGCACCGTCGTTGAAACAGGAAGTCCAACGCGAGAGCAAGGGAGCCCCGACCTCAAGGAAGCGGCGGTAGCCGCTGAGTAGGTCGAGATAGTTCACTGACCGGCTTCGGGTTCGGGCCCGTAGCGGGGCGTCCCGCACCGCTGACAGCCCCACATCGGCTGCCCAGTCCACTCGTCGTCAGGGACGGTCTCGAACTCACGAAACCGATGTTCGGTCTCTCGACCGCACTCCTGGCACTCGAGATGAGTTCTGTTCGGCCGCTCGTGTCGTGAGTGTCCAGTACTATTCTCTGCACCGGATTGTTGGAGGGCAATCGCTGGAACCAGCCACACCGCGTCGTCGGTGTCGTCGAGGACTTCAGTGAGCCGTGACGTGTCGCGGATGCCGTCCCCACGCTGGTCGTAGAGCCGCGTCGGGGCCTGCTCCTGGCGCTCCGACGCTTCCTGCCCGTGCCACCCTGTCCGGTCACGGGCGGCTCTGAGAAGCTGCTCACCCTCTCCTGAGTCAAGTTGTACCGCAGCGGGGAGCGGAGGCCATCGGTCGGCCAGTTGGGGCGCAGGCGGTTCGTCGAGATCGTAGAGCAGCGTATAGTCGTCGACGGCGGGCTCCGCGTCGTTTGAGGTCAGGAGGTTTGCGGCGGCCCCGCCCTTCGCGACGGCGCCGTAGAACGTGGTCGACTCGACGACCAGATGGATGATGCCGAAGAGCGTCGGATCTGCCGTCTCGTCCATCCCGATGGCTTCGTTTCCGAGATGATTTGTCAGGCAGAACCGGCACTTTGCCTGGCCGGCGGGGATTGACGCGCCACAGGACTCACACTCGGTCGCAACTGCTGTCGGGTCGTCTGGATAGCCCGCGTCGATGCTCCCAGATCGCTGCCGCCGTGGCTCGCCACCACCGGTGAGCTGGTCGTCGGGAACGTGGGTGGCTTCGCCGTTCGGCCGGAGGGCTTCATAGTCAGAGTAACGCCCGGTCATAGAGTCGTCTGATCGTATCATGCTACGTCTTTAGGTTTAAACGATGGTCCTCAAATCGCTCATCCAACAGGAATACAACCCAACGGTATGGGCGTTACACAGCCAGTTCGTCTAACGCGTCGCGGTGGGTTCGCACGGTGACCACTGAGACGTTCGCTACTTCAGCGACGTCCGACTGGGTGAGCCACCGTCCGTCTTCGCGTCCGGCCTTGTACAGACAGGCTGCGGCGAACCCAGATGGTCGAACCCCCGTGGTTGCTCCGGTCGATTCGGATGCTTCCGCCAACTGCCGAGCCCGATGCCGGATTTGATCGGAGACGTCGAGCTCCGAGGCCAACCGCGGAACGAACGCACTCGGCGTCACGGGTTGGGCTGGCAGGCCAAGTTCCGTATTCAGCGTCGTGTATGCGTTCGTCACCCGCGATTGCTCGACGCGCGCCGACTCGGTGATGTCGTCGAGGGTTCGCGGCCGCCCGTTGCACCGACACGCTCCGTAGACACTCGCGGCGGCCATCGCCTCGATTGAGCGGCCCTGCAGGAGGTCCTCGTTCTGAGCGCTGCGGAAGAGCTGGCAGGCCTGGTCACGGATCGTCTCGGATAGTTCGAGCGTACTACTGATCCGACGGACTTCACTGAGCCCGTGGGCGAGGTTGCGCTCGGCTTTCGACTGAAACCGCCCACGCGTCTGTTCACGCCGCATCCGGGACAGCCGGCGTCGCTTCTGTCCTGAGAGTTCGTTCCCGTTCGCATCGGTTCTGCGGCCGATTTCCGTCGACAACCCTCGATCGTGTCGTGCCGCCGTCAACGGAGCGCCCGTGCGCTCCCGTTCGTCGTCGAACCCTCGCCACTCAGGCCCGTGGTCGATCCGCTGCTCGTCGATGACGAGCCCACACTCCTCGCAGACGGTTTCAATCGCATTGGTGGTGACCCGGCCGTCGCACTCGGGACACTGGTTCGCACTCGATTCCGTCTGGACGTCTTCGTCGAACGCCGTCTCGTAGATGTCTCTGGTTGCCATGAATACACACGAGGGGATACACGCAAATCGCGCCTCTCGGAATGCCCCTCACCCATTAGGGGGCAAATACACACCACGGAGGACGGCGCTGATACCGATGACTGCAGTGGCGAAAGCCCGGCCGCGCAACGGCGCTGTGCGCCGTGAGCAGCCCGGACCGTGGAGGTGGTGGGAGGTGGCGGTGACCGCGTACACACCAGCAAAAAAGGGGTGCGTCGACCGGCTATTCCCACCACCGACCGCGCTCAGGGAACATAATGGTGCTCCACCCAGTGACAGCCAGTGAGACGCGTCCCTCGTACCAGTTCCGGGCTACCTTGTGAATACGCACCTGCTCGCCCTCTTCAATCCACGGCGCATCTGATTTCTCCCAGATCGTCACCTTCGTTTTTCCACTGTCGTCTGCGATCAGCCCGACTTGAGCGATGGCCGGCGAGTCCGCATCCCAGAGTACTTCGACTCGACCCTCGATGCTCACCTCTTTGCGATTGACGTCCTCGAGCTTCCCAATGGGGATCACCGTCCCAGGGGCCGTCTGCAACTCCTCGAACACCCCGACGACTGCACTCGTTAGGTCTTTCCCACCGACGACGGCTTCACCCAGCCGCCGGCCAATCGCTGCTCGCGACCAGCCATCCAGCTTCTCCGCCAGCCGCATCGACTGCTTGTTCACCGCCGCCAACTGCTCCTGCGTGAGCTCTGCACGAGGATCGTCTCGCTCCGGGTCAGCCATCGGATTCACGCTCGCTGCCCGCTTCTGGAACTTCACACGCCGCTCAGCGCTTCGCTTCGCTGCGATGTCTCGCGTCCGCTTCGCACGCCCCTCCTGCTGACTGAGTCCCGCCTGGGCACTGATGTGTTCCAACTCGGCCTCTCGTGCCTTGATGCGCTCTTCCTGTTCGAGGGTCTTCCCGAACAGGTGATCCGGGCCTTCGTTGATCCGCGCATCTGGGTGGTTGGAATCGACTTTCGCCTGCACTTCCATGTCGACCGTCGCCCGGAACTCCGGCGTCTCGTCGACGACCGGGAAGTCTTCCTCGTCGACCGTCTGCTCGTCTGCTTGCTCGAATGCCTGTTCATCGACCGAAACTACATTACTGGTGGCGTTGTTACTTGACATTGGTCTCACTTAGACCTGAAGGCGCTCACGCGCCCGACACCGCGATGCTCCAACATCGCGATTTCCTCGACGACAACGACCGACAGACTCGTCTGCGCGCTCTCGCTCGCGCCTTCGCGAGCGCCCTCTGGGCGCGAGCGAGAGCGCGCCCGAGGCGGACGACCATCCAGCCCCGCGCGCCGACCCGCCCGGAGCGAGCGGCCAGCGGGATATGCCCGTTCGTGTCCGGCCCGATGGGCGGATCCGTGTCCAGGGCGACTGTCGCCGAGAACGCGCGCCGCGGTGTGGCGCGCGACAGCGCAGGCGGCACCAAGCGCTGGAACGCGAAAGCCCGCAAGGGGCGCAACCGACGGGGATACCCGCTGGCGCCGAGGGCACATGCATTTTAGCCCGGAACGGGCGCGGGCGGTGTGGAGAGCGCCCGCATGCCCGGAATGGTCGGTCGCGAGCGACGCGGAGGGCGGCAGCGGCGAGCGGGGCGGGCCGTTACATACCATCTGGCCAGCCGGCCGCGTCGCTTGGTGACCCAGCTGACGTCCTGGTGAACTCAGAAAGGGCGAGGCCGTCTCGGTCACCGGGAGAGCAGGCTCTCCCGAGCTAACGGGCGGCGCGCCGCCCGTGAACGGCCGAGGGCCTTCATCGTGTTTCTCACCCAGCAACCTCAGCTGACTCAGTCATGTTCGTTGCGAGATAGCGAAGTTATTTAAATATCGGTTCGTATCTACGCAACAGATGCTTACCGAAGCCGAGGTTCGCGCGCTCACCGTCCTTCACGGTGAGCAGACAGTCTCCGAATTTGCGACCCAGCTGGACCGCAGTCTCAGCTACACGTCTGAACTTGTCGATCGTCTCGAAGCGACCGGACTCATCGAGACGCGTCGACAAGGGAAAACAAAGCAGATCCGGCCATCGGACGCGAAAGCACTCGAACTCCTCGCAGACATCACCCAAGAGTATTCGCACATCGAATGGCCTGAACTGTTGTCGGGCGCGACGCTCCGCGTTCTCTACTATCTTGAAACACCGCGGGTCGCAATGGAGCTCGCACGCCGGGCCAACATTCACAGGAGTACCGTCCATCGCGCCCTCGATCCACTTCAGCATCGAGGGATCATCTACGAAACTGACGAGGATGCATATGTGCTGAACGAGGGATTCGAACAACTGAGTACGCTTGCTCGGGAACTCGTTCACCACGACCATCGCCAGACCGTCGAACAACACACCGACACCTACACCATTCTCTGGGAGTCACTCGACGAGTTCCTCGTCCAGACCGCAGATGAGATTACCGCCGAGGACTTCCTTTCGACGGGGCCAGAGCGTTTCCAGACCTACGACCTGCCCCTTCTGGCCCGCGACCGTCGGTACTATTTCCATTCAGAGACGATGAATGATCTCTCGCCGGCGATGCTGTGCTGTCATATGCTCGTGATCGATTCGGGCGCACGTACCCAGTCATACTGTCTGCTCCTGCTCAGCCACGTTGACGTCGACCGTGACGAACTGCGTGACCAAGCCACAAAGTACGGCGTCGACGATCTCGTCGAGGACTTGCTCACGTATCTCGACACGAGTGGCGAGGAGCGGGCATCTCGACTTCCCGAGTGGGAGGAGTTCCAAGAATTGGCTGCGGACTACGGGGTGTCAGCATGAGGGCGCGATTCGACAGTTCGTACATTCGGTCGGAACTCGAGCGCATCGGCGAGCAGCTAGACGACCCGCTCACTGTCTTCTTGATCGGCGGTGGGGCAATGGCGTTCCAGGATCTCAAGACCACTACCAAGGATATCGATCTCATCGTCGCATCCGGTGATGATCTCGGGCAACTCCAAGCAGTACTGCTCGAACTTGGTTACGATATCGTTCGGGAACCGGACGAAGAATACGAAGCGCTCGGTGCTCAGCGAATCCTCGAGAACGATGATGGGTGTCGAATCGACATCTTTCACCAGCAGGTTATCGATAAACTGGTTCTTTCTGACGGGATTCGGAAGCGCAGCGAGCGGTACCTCAACCCCAGCAACTTGGTGGTCGAACTCGTGAGCCCAGAGGACATCTTCCTATTCAAGGCGGTCGCCGGACGGGTGGACGATATCGAAGATATGTTTTCGCTGCTGCAGACTGACCTCGATTTCGACGTCGTCGAAGCAGAACTCGCCGCGCAGATCGACCTCTTGGACCAAGAGCTATTCGTGACGTACGTGAACGAGGCGTTGGCCGATCTCACCGAGCAACACAACGTGAGGACACCCCTGCATGAGCCGGTCGCGGAGATTACAGAGCGCGTATACGAGGAACTCGAAGTGCTTCACGCCCTCGACGAACCGAAATCTATGCCTGCCCTCCAGCAGGAACTCGATTACACCACGGTTGAACTACAGGATATCGTGAGTCGTCTCGAGGAGAAAGACGCAGTCAAGGGAACCGCTGATCGCATCGAGCGTCTTTCGACGACGATCTGACGGCGAGGGATACCGGAATCTGTGGCGTAATGCCAAGCGGTGCGGCTTATTGCATACTTTCCCTATCCCTGGATAGGAGACCCCCCATTAGTCGCGGTCAAGCGCGACGTCGACTTCGTCAACGAGGTCCTCCATGGAAACGGTGTAAGCGTCGGCAACATGTCTCACTCAACGAGATGCTCATCGAGGTCGTGCGTCCAGTACGTCGCGGGCCCGCCAGGACTACATCGCGCACACAGCTGCAGCGGCCCCTCGAGATGGCCGAGTTCCACACGGAAGCGCGTGAGCGCCGCGAGGGCGTCGACGACGAGCCCACAGCCATCGCAGGCGTAGCGATCGCGCTCGTCGGGATCCGGCTCCATCTGGATCGCGCAGTCGACGCAGATAGGGTGGGTGACCCGCTCATCTTCCCCCCAGGTGTGGGCCTCGCCAGTCTCGGTGCTGGGCGGAGCGTCGCAGAACGCACACCCTGTAAGCGTCTGCTGCATTACTCCGCCTCTGCGTCGGCGTCGCGGCCGGCCGTCCAGCCACGGTGGAAGACGGCCAATTGCGTCGTCGAGTCGAAGGTAGTAACACTCGGCTCGTGAACGAGAACGCGATCCTCGGGAACGGGTGTGACGACGTCCGCGTCGATGAGGTCGTCGACTAGGCTGCGGGCCGTTGCGTCGTCGACGTCCGCGGTCGCGACGCTCGCGGCGTCACGGTCCTGTGCGAGGAGTTCGGTTTCGAACTGTTCGTGGTCGGCACTCGTGTCGTCGTGAGGATCGGGACCAGCCATGGTGAATCACGCCGCGCACGCTCTCGCGCGCTGCACGCCTCCCGGCGCCGATAAACAGCCCAGTCGGAGGGTGTCAGTCCGACCCTGGGTCGCGATACTCGAAAACGGCAACGTCGCGGAGGGACAGGGCGGTGGGCGGGGGTTGAGGGCATGAATTCTGGCAACGTCGTTAACCAACACTTCGACAGAACTGGTCCCGAGTGTTGGTTAAGAGTGTGGGCTATGGAGTCCGGAGTTCCTGGACTGGCTTCACGGTGAACGTGTCCGGCTCGCTGGCTGCTGCTTCTCGTGTGCGTTCCGCTTGTGGGGCTGCCGACCAGGTGAGCTGGGTGACGAGTTCGTCGCGAACGGTCTCTCGAGGAACGGTGGTCTCGTGCCAGCCCAACCGGACGTCGAAGTGCCGCTTCTGGAACTGCTTGCCGACGTCGTCGACGGCGACGTACTGCGTGCGGTTCGTCCCCCGCACCTGGTGGGTGACGACAACTGCTCCCACGTGCTCGTGCGTCAGCTCGATTAGGGCACACTCCACGAGCGCGACGAGCGACGCGTGATCGCGGTCGTTCGGGATCGCCACCTCGAGGTCTGCCCACGGAGCCTCCCCGTCGGAGTTGGTTGCTGCTTGCTGTACCGTCTGCGTTTGGGTCGTACGTTCCGAAGCCATCGTCTATCGGGGGCACGTGATGTACCCCGCCGCCCCCTGGCGGGGGTGACAGACGTGCCGCTGCGGTCGCAACGTTACTTGGACCGACCGTCGAATAACCGACCCAACAGTGAGGATGACTCTGACTCACTACTGTTCTCACTCGTAGTAGCGGCGTGCTCGCCCTGGCACTCCTCCTCCTCCTCCTGGCCACGGGTGCCGAGTTCGTCAGTGAGTCGCTTGACCTCCGCTTCGAGAGCGTCGATGCGCTCGGTTTTCTCCGTGAGTGTCGCCTCGAGCTCGTCGACGCGATTGCTCAAGATCTGGTTCTTCTCGGCGAGATACGCGCGACTCCGCTCCGAGTCAGCAGCGCCGACGTCTGGCGACGATGTGGCGGGGATCTCGTCCGCGGTATCGTCGCCGGCGTCCGGGTCGTAGAACTCCGAAGTAGTCGCAATTGCTCGCTCGATGGTCTTCTCCCCATACGTCGACCCATCAGCGTAGTGGACCTCGTCCCACTTCTCCCGCATCAATCCCGACTGGCGAAACAGCTGCTCCATTTGGGTCCGGTCACCACCGGTCCAGAACGCCAGCAAACAGCACAGCGCCATGTCGGCCTCGGAGTGGCTGTCGTAGCCGGCTGTGTTCCCGTTCCAGAGCCGCTCGAACTTCTCGCCGTTCGATGCATTCCGCGCTTTCTCGAGGAGGTCCTCGTCTTCGAGGTCGACGTCAACGCCGGCTGCACCGGTCGTCGGTGACTCGTCGTCAGCGCTACCACGCTGTTCGGACTCTGCTGCCGTGTCACGCTCTGTCTCCTGAACGTACTCACGGTGAATCGCTCTGAGCGCGTCCTGTCGACGTGCGACGCACGTTGGTGTCCGCTCGACGTGATCGCCAGTGACGGTGAAAAAGCGTGCCGTGTCGTACAGTTCGATGCTCCCGCGACGGTTCCGCCCGTCGGGAAGTTCGCCCCTGATGAGGACGTGATAGCCGGTGCCGGACGGTGACACCTCCGTATAGGAGTCGAGGCGCTCGATGATGTCTAGTGCCGCGTCGTCGACGTCGTCTGTCTCGGGATCGCGGCAGTCGTCCAGATCGATGCCGACGATGGAGTCGTCGTCAGTAAACACGAACCCAATACCATCGGCGTGCTCTGTCTCGCTGTAGTCGAGTGCTGCCTCGAAACTTGACCAAGTCTCCGACTCTGTTGCTGACGCGAACCCCCCAGCCCCTGGCGTCACCGGAATCTTTGTCGGTTTGCCGTCTCGCTCCTCTTCTCGCCAGCACACCCACTGGTCGCGTTCGCGTAACGTCTCCGGAATCGCCTCGGGCGAATCGATCATAGTTCACTCATCCTCACATAGCACCTCGCGTGACATCCTCCCCGGCGCAACGCCGGGGTTCCCCTACGAGGGGAATCCGGGCTAACAGGTTTCAGTCCGAGTACGCCGAGAGCGTCATCTGTCCGGTTCTCGGACTCGTCTCTCGGTGGACTGTGGCGCTGTCACAGGCGCTCCCATCCTGTGGCGAGTCATCGCGTCCGGGTTCCCAACGGACGCTCTCTCCCCACGGGTCTACGCGACCGGCGATGTTCGCCGCTGCGTTGATATCTGCTTGGAACTCCGAGATATGGCAGTCGTCGTGCGGACACACAAACTCCGCTTGTTGACTCCGCCGACCGAGACGACCACAAGCGTGGCACGTTTGCGAGGTGTACGCTGCGTTGACGTACTTGACTGGAATGCCTTCTTCCGTCGCTTTGTCTTCGATGCGACCCTGCAACCGAGCGAACGCCCAGTTGTGGAGCCGGCGGTTCATCCACTTACTGTAGTCGAGATGCTCGCGGATATACGACAGGTCTTCGAGAACGATAACGGGATTCTCGAAGGACCCGGCGTATTCGACGGCTTGCCGAGACGCTTTCTCGACAATATCGGTGAGGGCGTTCTGGTAGTGGTGGAAGCGTTCGTCCACGCGCCACTCGGCGGCGTCTCTCGACTGTAGCCGCCGTAGTGTGGTGAACATCTCTTTGCAGAGGTGTCGCGCTTGACTGCCGTTGACGAGTATCGGTTCCCGTGGTACGTCGCGTTTGAGGGCACAGCCCGTAATCAACGCACTCTCACCGACGTCGAAACCGATGTACGTCGAATCGTTCGATTCGGTCGATTCTTCGACCGAATAGTTGACGGTGACGTGTAATTCCCACGACGTGCGATATTTCTGTAACCGAAGTTCGCCCGCCGTCGCGTCTCCATCGAGTAGGTCGAACCACAGGGATTCCTGCTCGGGATTAATCCGAAGTGGAATCCAGAAGTTCGTCCCGCGTCCGGATTGCGGAACCTGCCACACGAATCCGTATTCGCGCTCCTCCGAGTAGTCGAACTTGGCCGCTCGGTTCACCAGCCGAACCGGGTGTTCGTCGTCCAACTCCTCGGCGTTGTACGTATCGCGAAGTTTCGGAACGTAGGATTTGAGCGCGTCTTTGGCTTGGTACGGCAGGTCGTAGGGTGTCACGATGTCGTTGACGGCGGACATCGTGCTTGCCCCGGCGTCGAAGGCGTCTTGGAGTGCGTCGCGGTAGGTGTCCAAGAGACGCTGTAGGCGTTGCTCTTTACCCGTTGTAGGTGTGGCGAGCGTGGCCTGTAGCGTTTTTGTCACCGTCTTGGACACAGTGTTCGATAGTCAATCGACACACATAAATGTAACGTTAATGTAACTCTCTGTATGAAGTACGTCAAGATAGAGTTTGAGGACGAATCGCAGTACGAGAGTTTGAAAAAGACAAAGAAACACCACGGTCTAACATGGAAAGGAATGCTACTCCAAGCTCAGAAGCAGTTAGATTCTGCCCCGGACACCGAGTAGAGGTTGGTCAGCATCATATCGCAATCCTTCCCCCCGTGAACGACCGAATTTCTTGTTCGGAAAATTGACTCTGAGCCAGCACAGAATTCACGCTGCTGTACGTCGCGATCCAATCCCTTGGTCCCAACGGGGACCCCCCGTTCTATCCTAGTTGGTTGTTGGGTGGAACACCCGCCATAGCAGGTTAAAAATCGCTGGACGTGAGCGTGTTCCACCCATTTCGGCCGTTTCGTAGCTGTTCCACCCATTGAAGATTTGGGTGGAACATGCCGCAGTCGGGTGATTCCCGACTTGCGAGTCTGGTGGGCTGGAATCATGATTCAGTGTGGGTGGAACAGCCTCCAAGAAGTCGCGAGGGGTATCGGGCATTGGATCGTGTACGTCCATTTCATGACTCAGATTCTTCTTCAGACCGGATGCGGACACCAGTGTAATGCCGGACGGGTTCCCCGTCGATTCGCTTCTTCGTGGAGTCCACCTCGATGTGGGAGTTGAGCTTCCGTGTGAACCAGCTCTTATTCAGCGGGTCGTCGATGCCGTGTGCCTCTGCCCAGTCGGTATAGAGACTGAATACATCGTCTTTCGGCACGGCTTCATCCGGGTCTTGGACGAGATATTCGTCGACGAACGCTTTGAACGACGGTGGTGATGGGTCTTTCTGCTTCTCTTCGACCGGCTCATCTGCCTGGTCGGTCTGACTACGTGGTTCGTCAGCGGCGGCCGATTCGGGCGGTGCGGGACGGAGTGCCCCGTCGGTGATTGCCGAGAGTGGCCGCTTCTCACCATCTTCATACACGACCGATTCCGCCTCATCGTGAAGGATAACGATGCCGTACGTCGAACGTGTGTAGTCTGGTACGGGGAGTTCGGCTTCGGGAACGAATGGCTTCTTGACACGCACCCAATCGTCCTCGAACGCCGATTTCGTCTCGTAGATGTGCTGCTCACCGGGCTCATAAACGACGTACTCGTCGGCAGCGTGATCGTAGCTGTAGATAGCTGGAACACGATCTTTCGAGAGTTTTTCAAGCGACGGGAGGCGGATGTGTTCCGTCCCGCTGGCATCACGAAGGACGATTTCGTCGCCATCACGCTCCCAGATGTTCTGGGTCCCGTTCTCGTCGTCGGTCGCCGGTCGTACGGCTGTCACTCCACCCTCTTCGGTTGCGCCGCCGTTGAACGTGAGATTCGAGTCAGTCGTGTAGAACCGTGTCTCACCGCTCTGTAGCTCTCGAACCGGTGGTGTGAGAATGCCGTCAACGCGCTTGGCCCACTCAGTTTCGTCGTTTCCTGGTCGAACGACAAACAGTGGGATATCCCCTGCTTCTTGGGCTTTCCGGAGATTCGTGAGTACCTTTGCGGGATTCTCGGGTGTCGTCGTTTCGACTTCGATGGCGAATCGGTCGTCAACGTCGGGGTGGCTCGCCCTCGCGTCCGGTTTCTCGCTGCCATCCTGTGCGAGAATCGAGACGGTGAAGCCGAGTGCGGTGAGCTCTTCTTCGATCTGGAGGAGTGCTGCGTCGTGGGCACTCCCACCGGCGGCCTGCACGCTACCAGTATCGGGTGTCGAGACCTCTTCTCCGGCTTCAGTGAGCCGGATGCGGAGCTCGTCGGCGTCGATATCGACGGTCGTATCGAGATATCGTGATCGTTCTCGAATGTCCGCGAGTGCATCATACGATGGCGGCTCGGCGTCGACGTCGTCGAAGAGCCGTCTGAGTTTGTCGTCAACTGCTTCGACAGCCACCCAGCCGTTCTCCTCATGGCAGCCCTCTCGAAGCTGCAGACTCCGAACCACTTTCGCAATCGCGACGTCCAGGTCGTCGCTCGCGATATCGAGGACCTCGTGTCCGTCGGCAGGTGTGCTCGTTGTTGAGGTGTCTGTTGCGGCCGGCACGCCGTGTTCGTCGCTGATGTGCCCGTGCATCGAGGAGAGCGTTTCAGTGAACTGCTCCTCTTCACGCTCAGTGAGCGGGGATTCGCTCTCGGGGTGGCCCGGTGGGATCGGGAGTGGTTCGAGACTGAACGGATACGGCCCCGTTTCACCGAACGTCGGGCTCGGCAGGCTGGCGATCCACTCTCCGCGCGGCAACGAACGAATCCGATTGGCGAAATCCGCGGGGTCCATCTCTTCGTGGGCCATTGCCCGCGCCAGTTCTCGGTCGACGTTGATTTTCCCGATGAGCGAACTGCCGATGTTGTTCAGAGCGTTCAGGTAGATTTTCCGCCCACCTTCGGCCTCCATCTGTTCGGGGAACTGCATCGACAGACCAACAGAGAGGCGAAAGCCCCGCCCCTTCTCGAGGAGATCGTTCATGATGTCGGAGACCACGACCGACGCTGCCTCGTCGACGAGCAAGTTCACGACGTAGTCGTCCGGGTGCTGGGAGAGCGCCTGTTTGCGATCTTTGAGAGCTGCATCGAGATTCGTCAGGATCACACCGGTCATAATCCGGGCGGCGTCGTCGCGGAGGTCGCCGAGGTCGAAGAGGATGACCGTATCCTCATCGAGGACATCCCGAAAGTCGAACTGGTTCTCGGTATTGTTGAAAATCTGCCGCAGGTGCGTATCCTGTGAAATATACGCAAGGCGATTTCCGACACCACCCATCACGTTCGCGAATGTGTTCGAATCTAATTGGAGCTGCCGTCGAATCGTTCGAGTGACTTCCTCGTCGCTCGACCGTGGGGCGTCGCCGATGTTCTCGTTCGGTGGCCCGGCCTCCCAGAGTTGGTCGACGACGTGTTCGAGCTGTCGGTGGGCGAAGTAGTCCGTCGACGCTCGGTATAGCCCGTTCTCACGGCCGTATTCCTCGTCGAACAGTGCCTTGATGAGTGTCTTGATGAGATTCGGGGCTACAGTCGCCCGCTCGTAGCGGTCGGTTCCCATCACGAGCTTCAAAATCTCTTCGTAGTGGTCGGCCTTCCGTTGGACGGCGTCTTCGCGGCGTCGTCCGCTCTCCATCGACGGTTCGAGATCAAAAAACGAGAACCCGGGGAGGACGTCCGGAATCGGGAAGTGGACGACGTTCTCTTCGAGGTCGGTCATTCCGAACCGACGCGCGTGAGCTCGCATATAATTCTGGGCCATATCGTCGTTTTTCGGGATGATGAGGATCGTCGGCCCCTCGGTGTTGTCGTACAGCGACAGCATATCGTTGATGATGGCTTTCGACTTCCCAGAGCCGGTTGTTCCGAACCGGCCGTAATGAGTGGGCAGCAGTCCGGGTGGAATGTGTGTCGGCACGTCTTCGGCCTCGCCGGTGTCGTCGAGGGCATACCCGATTGCCATCCCGTCTCGGAACTCACGCATGAGGTCCTGGTGCGGACGGGGCAGCGGATTCCGACTCTGCTGTTCCGCACGCGTCCCACGTGTCCCCTCGACAGTAAGCTGTTCCGAGGAGGGGACGAGTACGAAGTGCGCGAGCTCTCGGCCACTCAGCACGAACTCGGGTCGGGTCTTCCCACGGCCGGTCGTGATCTCACGATCCAAGAGCCGCTGCAGCGCCGCTCGGGCGTTTCGTTCTTTCGTGGCTGCCCGCAAGCCGCTGTCGCGTACCCGTTCGGCCGCAACCTGGTAGTACGGCCCGTCAAGCGGGTCGAATACCGGGACAAGTGACTGTATCCGCTCATCGAGATCATCGCGACCGTTACCACCGGATGGAATCCCGACTGCTCGGATGTTCGCGGTGAACGACCGCTTCGGATTTTTCGCCTCGATTGCCGCGACACGTTTTGCAACCGCGTCGCTCAGCTGGTTTCTGTCCCGGTTCTCCGGCTGATCGTCAAGTTCGAAGAGGGAGCCAATAATCTCCTGAGCGAGTGTGTCTCGGCCGTCGATGACGTCCTCCTTGCGAAGGTCGGCATCGGACTGCCAGCTCTCGCGTCGCTGGAAGACGACTTGGAACGCTACTGGTGCTGTCGCCTCCATTAGGTGGTCGACGAGCGACGCGAGCGCACCTCCTGGCTGATCGACGGCTGGGAGTTCCGCTTCGTCGTCGGCAGTAAATGGTGAGAGTGAGGTCATCCAGTCCTGCTTCCGAGTCGCCGACCCTTGCCACCGCACGCCGAGGGGGGAGACGGATTCGGTCGCTGGCCGGGCGAGTATCGTCCCCTCCGATGTTACCGTTGGTTTGGCAAGCGTCGTGAGTGGCTCATCCTCGGGAATCGCATCTGGTGGGGCGAGTTCGAGGGCAGTATCGCCGATCTCGATGATGTGGTCGGCAGACTGGTCACCGACCGTTCCTCCATCCGCGACTGATTCGGCGTCCCCTGGCCCCGATTGTTTGTTGTCGTCAGTGCCACGTTCGTATTGCTCGTCAGGGTCGAATTCGTACTGGAGGTCGCCCGCCTCATAGTGCTCGACGAATGTCTCGCGGTCGAATTCGACAGGCTGTACGAGTCGGGATGCGATGTCGACCTCGGTACGCTCGATGTCGAACGTCTCGGGATAGATCGACCGGAGCCGTTTCTCCAGGGTATCCAGATGGTCGTCGGCACCGTAGTAGAATTCGACGGGGTCATCTTTCCCCTCGCTCAGCGCGAGGAATTCGAAGCGTAGCGGTGTGTCGCTATGTAGCGGATTGAGTTTGTCAGCTAGCCCTGTCGAGTCCGTTGAGGTCAGTTTGTGGAGGCTCTCCAGTGCCTGCGGCAGACGCTCCGGATTGAGCCGTTCGGAGGTTGGCGTCACGCGAAGGTACTCACGCATCGTCGTCACCTCCCGTTTCACCGCCATCAGTCTCTGTTGGCGTCCGCTCAGGTGTGTGTTGTCCGTTGTCGGTCGCTCGGCTTTCAATATCGTCTTGGAACGCCTGCACCTCCGCGTCCACAGCATTCTCGCCAGTACCCGGGAGTGAATCTCGCCGTTGCTCGGTTGGCTCGAAGTCGATGACCTGCTTCTCCTTGGGCATCGCTTTGACCTGGATCCCACGCCACTCGCCGTCGACGCCCACTAGGGCCTCGGAGAAGCCGGCGTCCTCGTTGCCAGGAACGGCGTCCTGAACGAACCGCATCTGCGCGTAGTTCAGCCCGAACTCGTCGGCCCACTCCTTGTCCATCCCATCGAGGCGGTGGAACTGCTTGACTGCACACTGGTCCAAGATCGCCTCGGATTCGGCGTGCTCGAAGAACTCGTCGACGGTCTGCGTGACCAGCCGGATCGAGAGGTCGTGGTGACGGTGGTGGCGGAACACCGTCTCGAGGAACGCTAGGCTCGCGGCGTCCTGCATGATGTAGCGCGCCTCGTCGATGTAGAACACGACCTCCTTCTCCGAGACTTTCGCTCGCTCGTAGACCAGCGAGATGAGCAGCTGCATCGTCAGCGCCGTGCTGCTGTCGACGCTGCCCTCCTGCTGGGCGAGGTCGAGGTAGATGACCTTCTCGTCCCGAATGTCGAAGTCTGACTCCTGGCCGAGGTTCGCGTGGCGTCCGTCGTCCTCGAAGGGGCGCAGCTGATCGAGCAACCACGTCGCATCCTCCTTGATCTTCCCTGCCTCTTCGTCGGACCGGACGACGAACTCCTCGGGGTCGTCGACCATATCCTCGAATACGTCCATCATGTCACGGATGGTCGGACTCGGATTGTCGTGCGTCGAGATGTCGTCGGTGATGCCCTGACGCTTGTAGGCACGTTTGAGGGCGAGTTCGAGCGTCGTCCGCCGGTCGCCCAGTGAGATACCACGAAGGGCGAAGAAGTTCGTGAGGAAGCTCATCGCGTCGTCGAGCTTCTCGTTGAACGGGCTGGCGTCCTCGCCCATCGCTCGCTGGACGTGCTCGGGCGTCTCTCGAATCTCCAGGGGATTGAGGCCGAGCGTCCCGCCGACCGTGATCCGTTTGGCATCGAGGGCTTCGGCGACGCCGGCCCAGTTGTTCAATGGCTCAAGGATGATACCGATTCGGTCCTTGCTCTGCTCGATAGAGCGGATGAAGTTCTGCTTGGAACTGAACGACTTCCCCGAGCCCGTGTCGCCGACGGTGAACATCGCGTACCCGTTATCTCGGGCAAACGGATCGATGACCACCGGGCTCTGGTTGTCCTTGTGGATCCCGAACTCGACGCCGCCCTCCTCAAGGATCGTCGCGTTGTGCGGCGAGGAGAGTAACGCGCCGACAGCCCCGCCCAAGGCGATCGATGTCCGGCCGAACTCGTTGTCGCCGATGGGTGCGGCGGACTGGAGGGCGAGGTCCTGCCGGCAGATGGCAGTCTTCGGCGTGAGGTTCGCCGGGTCGTCGCGGAGCGCACTCTTGACCGTCTGGACAGCGTCTCTGAGCCCGTCTTTCTCGTCGGCCCGGACGGTGATGAACATCCCCTGGTCGAAGACGTTCGCGCCGTTCTCGACGGCCTTGTACGTCGCTGCGGCCTCGTTGGCGCGCTCTTGGAGATAGGCGCTCCGGATACTCTGTTCGAGGTCAGCATCGACCTGGAGGTCGTCAGCGATGTCCTGTAGTTCGTTCCGGGCTCGCTCCTGATTTTTCGGCGTGATGTGGGCCGTCAGATCGAACTGGACGTCGGTCATCTCGAAGAGGTCGCTCAGATACCCGTCGTTGGGATAGTCGGCATAGTTAGCGATGTACAGCGTCGTCGTCCACTGCTCGCCGACCCGTGCGGCTCGCGTTTCCCACTCGACAGCTCCGGGCGCGGTGACGGTTTTGTGCGACTCGGAGATGTCGTCGAGGAGCTTGCGTTCGGCCTCGCCTTCTTCGAGTGTCTCCTCGTCGAGGACATCGGTGAAGTCCACGTCTGGTTCATCATCCGCAGTGAAGCGGTCCCAGAGGTACTTACTGCCGGCGCCAAGGCCGAGACCCACTACAAGGGCAGGTACTGCACTCTCTGCTGGCGTCAGATTCTGGAGCCACCCGGCGACGGAGCCAAGCGCGCCACCACCAGTCTGGAGGATCACGTTACGCATCGTGTGGGTCCTCCCGGCGCGAGTGGCCGATGATCGATTGGTCGCGAACGGTACGCTCCGCCTCGTCGTAGTCGTGTTCGCGGCCGTTCCAGAAGTCCATATTCAGGACGAACAGCTCGACCGTGCTGAGCCGGCGTGCGGACCAGCCAGACGCCTGCTGGATGAACTCCGACCGTACGTCGTTGACTCGGCTATCCAGTTTCTCGAACATCTGTGCGCGGCGCTCGACGTCGGTGAGGTCCTCGCGGCGGGTGACAAACGGGTTGAACAGGAACCCGATGACCGGGAACTGTGTCAGCTTCTCGGCGGGGGTGCCCTCGTCACGGAAGCGGTCGTACACTTCTATCGGACTGACTTCAACGCCGATGTAGTACCGGACCTGCTGAATACCCCGGTCACGCATCTCCTTCGGCCGTGTCTCTCGGTACTCTTCGAGGAGTTCCCGGAAAATCGGGTTCTCCGTGACGTCTTCGTCAGTGAGTCGATCCTCAATGGTCTCAGTGATCTGCTCCACTGGAAATGAACGGGTTGTGGCGTGGAGTTTGAGCTTCGAGTCCAGCTCTTTGTTGGCGAACTCTTCGCCAGCGTCCTGGAGCTGTGCCCAGTCGTCGGACATCGCGAAATCCATGTTGGCCGGATCGATCTCGATGAACGCCTCCATCGCGCCGTCTTCACGCTGGATAGCACCAGCGCCCGGCCACGCTCGCTTGATGTTGGTGAGATCCTGCGTTCGCTCGTCCGGCTTGAACGGCGTGTAGTTCGCGAGTCCCCCCTCGTTGCGCTCTGATTCGTTGGTACTCGTGTTGGCGTCGGCGGGCGCACTGAACGTGACCTGAGGTCGCTTGAGATACCGATAGACATCTTTCGTCCACGTCCAAGCGTTCAGGTGGGTTGGTGAGACGTAAATGACGGCGACGCCAAAGCCAAGCCCGCCAGCAACGAACGGGAGGGCCAGTGATTCGATCCCGGTGAGGCCCGCGATAAACAGCCCAATAATGGGGAAGGCGATGAGCATACCGACGTCTCCTTCCTCAATATTGAGATACGGGATGCGACTCTCCTCGCCGAACTGATCCATGATGCGCCGTGCGGCCGCGTCTTCGTCTGTTGACATTGTTAGTGGATACCGCGGTCAAAGTCCATACCGTGGTCGTCACTCTCCGATTCCGCTGTCGCTCCACCAGGGTCATTCTCTGTTCGACGGTACGATGGCGTCCCGCCATCGTTTCCGCCATGCCCACCGCGGGCAGCCGCCTTTTGCGCGACGGCGTGGCCAGCGGCGGCCTTCGGCCCCCACCGAGCGGCAGTCGTCGCGACGCCGGATCCGGCAAGGTACCCACCGGCGGCGACACCGCCAACGAGTGCTGCGCCTTTCGTCGCACCGCCAAGAACCTTCGCCGTCAGCGGGGTCGCGTACTTGAACGTCTTCCAGGTTAGGTAGAGTGCGATCAGCGGAAGCGAAGCCGCGACTAGATACCGCAAAAACGGACTACTCGGAGCAATGGCGTTCTGAGAGTACAGCAAGTCGTATCCTTTGAACACCACCGCTGCAGGCAGAGGCAGGACCGCTAACGGGACGAATTTCTTACTGAACCCCATCGCGATATCCGAGAGCACGGGAATGTTTCCGTAGGCCAGCGCGAACGCAATCGGCATTCCATACACGTAGACGTAGAGCAAGACTTCGCGAATGTAGTAGAGTGCCTCCAAAGCCCACATTGAGAGTCCTCCAATCAGTGCGAATACGAGTGAAAGCCCAGGGTTTGTGATTGAGACTTCGAGCAAGTTGAGCATCGCATCGCCCAACGAACCCAGACTCGGCATCAGGGCGATAGTGAACCCGTCCACTATGTAGAGTCCAAGAATACTGACCCAGTACCAGCTGATAATCAGAAACGCGCCGACCCAAGCTGTTTTCTTGGTGCGCCTGGCCTCGTATGCACTTCCAATATTGAATATACGGATCGTGTGACGCCCCTGAACGCACATCACGAGGAGAAGCAGCGAGATCAACATGATCTCTCCACCGACAAGCGCGTCCTGAATTGACGGCCAAGGAGCATTGCTGGGCTCTCCGAAGACGAATGCACCATCCGTCTCCGGCGTTGGTGTCCCGAACATCTCCTCGGTGAGGGTCTCATAGCCGGAACGCAGGCCATCCATGAAGAGGCCGACAATCCAATCGACGACCTCTTTGAATCCCTCAAGGACGACGTCGATTAGATCAACCATGGTTAAGCCTCACTGATGGAAATTTCGCAGTTATCGGGTTCTTGGGACGCTGAATATTGGATACGGTACGTTTTGGTGACTCGGTCCCCGCCAACTCGCGTCTCGAGTATTAGTTCAAACTCACCGGTCTTCGATTCCTCCGAACAGGACGTGCCTGCCCCAGGAACGAAGGCGAACGGCGAGCGTGAACTATAGAGCGTAATTTGTTCCCCGGGCGCGATAATGACCTGCTCGACCTCGGAGTCGGATTCCGGGTCGTAAATCCCGCTTACGTCTTCATCATCGACATAGTTCGTCCCCTCATCGTCGGACGGATAGGGGACATCACCGATGAAGAGCAATTTTGTAACTGCATCGGGGCCAGTTCCCTGGTTTTCGAGGGTGACGAAGGCCTCCTCTTCGGTTTCGCTTTCTGGTCCATCCCACATCTCTTCAGGCTGGTTTCTACCGATGCCCATCTCGATGATCCCGAGGTTTGGCTGGACAGAATGCGAGCTTTCACCGACTGTTTCCTCACCGCTGAGGGCTACTATTTCGTACTCGCCAGGAGCGTACGCTGTGCCGAGGTCAAATGAGACTTGTTGGGAACCTGCAGCGACCTCCCGCTGTCCGAACAGTTCGCCGTCCGGTTGGATGAGGTTGATCTGATCGAACTCCGAGTCCGAATCGAACTGGACGATGAGTTCTGTTCCTTCGACAGTCACCTGCCGGAACATGCCAGATCCGCCTTCTGGACTTGAACTACCGTTAGGGCCGGTGCTTCCGTTGCTATCCATACAACCGGCCACGCTCACGAGGGCGGCGCTGGCGATTGTTCGGAGGGCGGTCCGTCTACTGAGGTGGGGATTGTCCTGAGTCATGGTTTCTGTTTGAAGATGTCTTCTGGGCCGAGCATCCGCAGGAGGCGCTTGCCAGCGTAGAACATCACGAAGAACGGCAGGAGCTGCCAGCCGACCTCGAACACCAGTGCAAACCAGCCGTCGATCGTCCCGAGTGGATGCCACCGGGCCGTCGCGGTATCACTCACGTACGCCGGGTCGTGACCGAGCCACGAGCCAGGGTGGTACCGAGCCGTGTAGATGCCCGGTTCGTCGATGGTCACGATCGCCACCCCGGAGGCGTTGGTCTCGACGCGCTGATCCGCGACCGTGATGTACCCGTTTCGGGTGGTGCCGCTGATTGGGTATTGCCGGCTATCGTCGAGCGCGATCGGCGCACCAGTTTGATTGTCCCGCAGTTCGACCCTGAGCGTCGCTTGCGACTGATTCTGCTGGAGAACTTCGACAGTGAGATTGCTGCGGCGGAGCTGCCGCTCGGAGCCGGCGGCCGGCTCGACGATTGACGCATTCACGCCCCGGACGATGCCCGCAACGTGCAGCGCCTCTCGGTCGACGTTCTCGGCTCGAACGGCGACGCCGTACGTCGTCGTGTACGACTGGTTGACGATGTCGATGTTGATGTTCTCACCAATGGTCCCGACCGGAGACTGACGGTCAGTCCCCCAGGTCTCGATGAGTTCCGGCCCGTCTCGAACCGGCTCGGCACGCGGCCCGATCCGCGAGGGATAGGCGTGGACGTACACCGGAATCGCGTCTGACTGGACGGTAGCACTATCTGTGCGATTCGACCGGACGAGCGTGTCCCAGTTGGTGTTCCGAGCCGTGTAGAATCGCCAGATGCCACGGACTCGTGTCTCACCGTCCTCCGTGAGCGTGTACCCCTGCCACGGCCGCGACTGGAAGATGGCCACGCCGGCATCGCCGTTTGGATACTCGGCGTAGTAGGGGGACGCCGAGAGGTCGTAGATCTCGACGGCGATCGAATCGGAGACGTTCCGTGTTTCCGTCCGATAGGTGACGTCGACGTCCGTCCGGTCACCCAGGTCGGTCCTGACGGTCTTCTTCAGCCGGACGCTAATCTCCGCTTGAAGCGTGAGATTCGCACTCCAGTCGTCCTCGATCTGGTAGTCGAGGGCTGGCGTATGTGATCCACCACTCTCGACGATGGTCTCACCGTCCTTCTTCAACCGGACTTCTTCGATCTCGTGCTCCGTGAGCGACCACGAGATCGTCGTGTTGCCGGAGGAACTCCCGTTGGGCACGCGAACGCGGTAATCAACGAACCCGCGCATCGACCCATTCGGCGCGATGTAGAGTGGGGTTTCACCGGACTCGAGGTGGCCACGAGTAGAGGGCTGGACCGCGAAGATCGTCGCGTGAGCATCCTCGATGAAGACGCCGTCCTCGAGGTCCGCGTACGGTGGATGTACGGACGTATCTGGGCCGCCGGCGTCAAGGTCCTCAAAGTCGTTCCGCGTCCACGTCGCCGCAGTCGCCGGCGGTCGTTTGAACGTGATATCCGTCCCGTTTGCTACTTGGTGGACAGCGGAGCGGTCCTCGCCGTAGCGCTGGCGGTACTCCTCCTGGCTGATGTAGTTGTCCGCATCACGTGACCACAGCGTTGCCGACTCGTTCTCTGTGAGCCCGTTCCCCTCCGTGCCTGGTCGCGGTGGGTCAGCGGCGACGATACCCGTGACTAGGCTCGTCGCGAGCAAGCCGGCCATGAGCACGGAGAGCTCTCGATGGTTCATAGGGCTCGCAACGGGGACTGTAGGGTAGTTACCAGGGGACGAGGTCGACGCACTGCGCCAGCGGGAGACCCATCATCGACCCGGCAACCGTATAGAGCGGGCCGAGCACGACGAGGACGACCGCGGACTTCATCGCCGACCGCTTGTGGCGCTTGAGGCCCTTCTTCTGCTCGGGATTGAGGGTGAACATCTCGATGAGGGAGTCAGCCTGCCAGACGATGGCGAGGCCGACGATCCCCAGCGCCGTTGTCAGCTGGAAGAACCCCTCAATCATGCTCGGGAGGTTGTCTGCGCTACAGACCGCGTTACTCTGGGCGGCGACCGGCTGGACAGCGAACAGGCTCAGGAGGACGACGGTGAGCGCTGCCTGCCGAGTGATCTTCCCGGTCAGCGGTGACTGGTTTTCGACGCTACGCTCAGGGTCGGAGGGAGTCTGGTCCTGTGCCATAGCGGGTTACTCTTGGGCGGCATCTTCGGGGACTGACTGATTTTGCTGGTCTTCGACGAGTGCTTGGAGATCGCCGAAACGGTTCGTGTTCTCTGCGATTTCGTCGAGTGTATAGCCCTGCTCGCGGGCCCGTTCGAGGAGGTCCCGGAGTTCGTCAGGGTCGACATCCCGGACATTCATTTCCTCGCGCAGGGCACGGCGATAGAGGGCGGAAGCATTGATGTGGTCGTTCCACATCAGGTATAACTCATCGATCTCTTCGATGGTGACTGACCTCGTAATCATACATGCGGGGATGGGCATACACCGGCTGAGTCCCGGTGCATATCGGCGCGATAGCGCGATGAGTGGTATATGTCTTCTGGCTACCAATCATCAAAATAATGTGATTGAATCAACTGAATTCCTTGGTCTTCATACAGAGATATTAACCAACATATCGGGATGAGATTGAAGTCTTGTTGGTTAATGATAACGGATACTCCAAGTTCCTCCTCGGTGACGCGGTGGATAGCTTCAGTCCGAGCTTCGCTATTCAGTATCGTTCCACCGGATACGAACCATTCTCCTTCGACAGCAATTAGTACCACCAAACAAAAAACCGAAACCGGCGAACACCGGTCGACAGCTACTCGCTGCCGAACATCTAGCGCGACATCAGAAGTACGGGGTACCCATCGGGTAGTCCAATTTGCAGGAGGGACTTTCGATGCTGGCCGACGAGGAAACCGGCCGGTAGAATTCACTGACGCACATCGTCCAGTAATCTGTCGAGAACGCACAACTACGAATCGGTTTTCGAGAAGAATTAGATCCCGACATCCCCAGCCAGAAAACCCAACTAGTTAATGTCAACCTGGCCGTAATCAAAGCTCGGCAATAAATCTGAGGACTACCTCTCTTGTGCTCTCCCTCAGAAGGATTATAAGCATATATGTAGCTGACCCAATAAATACCACCACTACTAGTGAGAGGATGCCCTTGATTGGCAGAACAATTGTGGATACATAAACGCACACCCCCATTCCAGAAGTTGCTAATGCAATCCAAAGGATGTCTACAATAGGATATTCAATGTTAATAATTGAAGTTAAATATTTATGTACAAGTAAAGTGTTTATTGTAAAGGATATTAGCGTTGCGAATGCTGCACCAATTATTCCTATATAATATACGAATATTATATTCAAAATAATATTTGATATAACACTGGTTATTTTAGCCCTCGCGGCTAGATCTGGGCGATCTAGCCCATGTAATGCTCTCGAATATACGATATAAAAACTATAAAGAACTTTCTGACAACAGAGAATTACTAATACCAGACTAGCGAAAGTGTATTCTTCACCAAAAAGAAATTTGAGAATATCTTCAGATAGTAAAAAAACACCGGCGAACCCAGGAACAGTAAGTAAAAGTGATTGTACATGACTATCCTTAAGAAGCTGAGTGATTTTCTCATATTGATTTTTAGAATCAAGATAGCTGACACGGGGGAATATAGCAGTACCAACAGCACCCGACAATAATGTAAGAATCATACTTGCTCTCCAAGCAACTTCGTAACCACCAACTTCCAACGAGGTGAGAAAAACACCTATTATCAATACATCAGTCCAATTATGTAGGTACCAATTTAAATCAGATATAAAATTAAATTTTGAGTAATCTATGATAGAATATATTTGACCCATATTTGGAAGTGATGGGTTTATCTCAATCCTATACCCGTTCCAGATCCCCATTGCAAATAAACCTAAGAGTGCAGAATAGACCAATCCTCGATAATTGAATCCCATATTTATTAGTATATATCCTACAACTACCCAGATCGCATAGCGGAAAAATTGTGGAGTCGCTGTATCACCCACCCTCCCCTGTCCTCTAAGTATCGCTTCAGGTAGATGAGCAAACTCAAGTAAAAATACACCTATAATAACCAGATAGAATATATTTGCATCCAGATAACCTTCTATCTCGGATTTGAAGCCATATAAGGTTATAATCACCGGCAGAATAATCAAAATCTTTAGTAATATTCCTAATATAAGATAACCTTCCCCATTACTACTCTCACTAATTCGTTTTTCAAGTGCTCCCCGAACGCCTAAATCACTAATCACAGATACGATTCCGATGAAAGCCATATATAGAAAATATTTCCCTAAGTTATTGGGGCCTAGTTCTCTCGCAAATATGGCTGTCCCAAGAAAAACTAAGATTGATTTCCCACCATTTGACAAAAATAATTTAAATATGGATTTCTGAGTCCCCATCTTAATATTCAATTTCACTGACGATATCTTTTTTGAATTCTTCACCCCAATATTCCTCTGGCTTTATCAATAACTTTCTTATTTTAGCCTTCTTTGAGAAATTTGAAAATATGTTTTCTTCTTTTTCTTTTAATAGTTCTAATTCTTTCTCTTTAGAAGCTCTATTTGGGAAAAGAATGTCGTGCGCTAATCCAACTTCTTGTAAGTATGAGTTCCATTCCACATGATTGATCCCAGTAAGTGCCCTAATCAATTCTCCTGATTCAATTGGTGTCTTCGACGGAACATCTGTGTTTTCAGAACTCTGAAGCATAATCACTTCATCAACACTATCCTTTTCGACTAAATATGAATCAGGGAATAGTGAGAGTGGGTCAACCCAATCCTCCTCACCGATCATCACATTATTAAAAATGTCAATCCCCTTAGAAACTTTGTTTGAATATTTACTTGTTATACTTCCAATCCACATTTTGAGTTTAACTCTTGACTTACTTACAGAATTTTTCTTCCTTATATCATCAAATGAATTGTAATTATAGGAAAATAGATGGATGTTGGTTGGGAAAGCATAGATTTCACCTCCTTCAGATATAAATACTCTATCGTCACCCAGATAATCTGCGCCGTTTTGCATTAGCGTTAGCATAACATTTGTTTTCCCTGTATGGCGCCAAGCAGGGAATAAATACGTGTTACCTTCATAATTTACTGCTGATCCGTGGACCATAGCCATTCCATTCTCGGCTAATTTCTTCCTGAGCTCCCCTTCAATTATAGTTCTGATACGCCCTAGGGGGTTTTTTGTGGAATGGATTGTACTCCAATCTTCATCAAATATGACTTGTTGATTTCTATCTACAATTGCGAATTCATTCCTGACCCGCCCATAACGCTCTCTAGGCCCACCCAAAACGTTGTTCAGTGTTTTAACCGAGTCGATATCAGATAATATATTTAAGTCAGAATTAGTACCAGAGGCTTTAGAGGATGTTTTGAAATAATCGTGGTGGTTATTGAGCACGGAAAGAATATTCTCCGAGTCGGATGCATTCACGGAGAACTCGTCATAAAAGTCATAACTTGGCATATCCGTGATTCAATTTTCTAGCTACTTGTTCTCGTCGCTTTTGCGTAGGTTATTGTCAACACTCAATGAATATTACTTCCCGGACGGGTCCATACAGCGGTCTCTGAAAACCCTGCCATAGGCATTTTCTGTATGATTCTACGCCGATCTTCCTTCTTACTAAAGACTTATATTTACACGTTGTAGTAGGAGTAGAACGTAGGCGATAGCAGGAACAGATGATGCCGATTACGGACTTCTTGTCATACATGCACGTGTTCGATGAGGTTGAGTCGCTGTCACCAGCACAGCGTCATCATACCAAAACCTATGCCACAGGTCTGGTTGCGGCCAGCAATAAGACCGTGGCAGGCATCGTACGCGAAGTCCTTCCAGTAAGGGCAAACGCGCCCTCAACAAGTTCCTCACCGAATACGACTGGGACGAACAGCAATTCAACCATGAACGGCTGAGGAACTCCAAAAACACGGTAAAACACGCTGGTCACAGGATGGCTACATCATTCTCGACGATATGATCACCGAGAAAGCCGGGGACGACAGTGCCTAGCGTAACTTCAGAAGGTATCCACCAAGGTGTTCGTCAATCCATGAGGCTGCGAAACTCAGCCGATTCGTAAGTTGCTCAAAGAGCTCCGTGAGGGGAGCGTGGTATTCTGCCGCAATCTCCACGATTAACGGCGATGCTTTCCATTTGAGGGGCTCTGGTGAATCGCCATACAGCGGTTGATTTGGCTATGTTGCGGCACGCTTGATGTTATGAACGACACATTTCAAGACGAGTTCACGAAATTCTCGGTACCACGTTCGCGCACGCACGGCGTCGCCGTGCGTGCGCTTGATCGACGAGAAGACGGTCTCACACATCGATCTTTGACGGTATCGAGGCCCATCGACCCGCGCGTTATGCGCGTGGTCGATGGGCCGGAAGATGCGATGTTTAATCAACGGCCTTACGCCTTCTTCTCGTAGTTTTTCGCGTAATCGCATCCAGTCGTAGCCTTTGTCAGCGGCGAGGCTGTGCAGGTCGCCTGCGTTGCGGGAGGCGACCTGCCAGCCGAGTTGTGTGTCGTGGGTTTTCTCGGTCGTACAATGAACGTCTAGAACAGCTTGAGTTTGAGTATCGACGAGAGCCGTCGCCTTGAGTGTCTGAACGCGGTAATTCGTGCGGCGACAGTAGTGCTTGCTAGCGTTTTCGCGGTCAAAAAACGTGGCATCAATGGCGGCGTGACCCGAGGGGTCGTGCAGCTGCGCCGACAGGCGCAGCAGCACTCGCCAGACCTTCATCTGAAACCTATCAAACGCCTTAACGAGCGTCGAGTGATCAGGGAGATCGCCCTCTTCGAGGCCGATCTCCCCACAAATATGCGGCATTTCGCTCAGCAGATCCAATGCGTTGCGGTACGACTCATCAAGGTAAATCCGCAGACAGTGCAGCGATACGAGGGCGTAGTCGGCGAAGCCGCCACCCCCTTCGGGGGCGGCGACTTCGCCTCGGTCACCAACAACATTTTTAGCCAACGTGACTGCCTTCTTCGTGAAGCGGGAAATTTTCGACATAGATCATCGGCGGTTTCCCGCTTTATCTTCCAAATTCTACCGGTCGAAACCGACGCTGTCTAGTGATTCACCAAAGCCGTGAAGCGGGAAATTTTCGACATAGATCATCGGCGGTTTCCCGCTTTATCTTCCAAATTCTACCGGTCGAAACCGACGCTGTCTAGTGATTCACCAAAGCCGTGAAGCGGGAAATTTTCGACATAGATCATCGGCGGTTTCCCGCTTTATCTTCCAAATTCTACCGGTCGAAACCGACGCTGTCTAGTGATTCACCAAAGCCCAATTAATCAAAAGGGCAATAACATAGAACCTCTTAAACCAACCAGAAACGAGCCCAGGCGGCTTTGCGAAACGATTAAACTAAGAGACCCCCACCAAACTTACATAAATATAATGTCAAATATTGCTATGCTGTATCATGGCCATAATGAGGAGTTACACCCCGCACATCGAGGTTTTGCTGAAGCTATTAATGCGGATATTCGGAGTATCTCTAATACAAGCCCCCACAATGTGAAATCGTTCTATCAGGAAATTGCACGGGGATACTCGATTGGCAAGTACGATACAGTTATCGCGGAAGGTTCTCGACCCCTGTATACGGGATTGATCCACAAAATGATTTATGGATCAAACCTTGTGTATCTTTGTGCCGATCATCGACTATACAACCTCTGGAATAGATCCGTTCCGGTCACGTCGGCGTATTCGTTCTTCAAACATATACTCGGGACATATGGGAAGCCGGTGGTTCGTACAATCGCTCAGCGTGGTGTTGACGGAATTATTGCCGTCTCTGACTTTGTCAAAGAGTATCTGCGTCCCATCTTCGGAGATACTGTTCCAATTCGAGTTGCTCATCCATATATCCAGCCAGACCTGTACGATAGTCTCGGTAGTGTTGAACCCAATCTTAATGAGAAGATAGCTGTAACTATTGGAAGAGCAACTCGGTATAAAGGTGTGGATCTCCTCGTGGACGCGTGGCCAGCAGTTCGAGAACGACATCCAGGTGCGGAACTACACGTTGTCGGGAAAGGGCATCCCGAATCGTTCGAGGACACTGACGGTGTGACTGTACACGGCTTCGTCGAAGATATCGCAGATGTATACACGAACGCGGGGTTGTATGTTCAGCCATCTCGTATTGACCCCTTTCCGGTAACGGTACTTGAAGCGCTCAGGGCCGGCGTTCCTACAGTTGTGACTGAATCAACAGGCTCGCGCTCTGAGATCAAAGAGATCGACGAACGATTAATCGCCTCTACATCTGCTAATGGGCTAGGTGAGGTGGTTAATTGGTATATGGGGCTTCCACAGGTAGAAAAAGAGGAATTATCTTCGGATAGCAAAATACGAGGAGAGAAGTTTGGACCGCAGTTCCAGAAAAAGGCGTTTAGTCAAGAGTTTCAAAGATTAATGTCGGAAATAGAGTAGTCTCAAGACTGTCAGCACCCCCTCGGTTAAGTCAACATCTCTCTTCTAGATAGGCAATAATAAGTCACGTCTGGCGAAAGAATTCTCTAAATGGAGATGCCTAAAAAGGTCGAACTGGGCTGCGGCGAGAAGAAGCCAGAAGGATATCTAGGTGTAGACATCGTTGAGACAAATCAGACGGATAAGGTAATCGACTTGGACCAACCTAATTGGGATCTGCCTAGTAATCATTTCACCCATATTCGTGCCATAGACCTGTTCGAGCATTTGGAGAACCCGATGACCTTCATCGAAGAAGTCCATCGGATCGCGGAAAACGGCGCAGTCATTGAGGTACGAGCGCCACATCGAAGCTCACAAAATTGGACGGACCCCACTCATGAACGCCTCGTAGGAGTAGACACGATGGATAACTATTTTACTGCTGATGGGACGTACGGGTTCTATTCTGATGCTGATTTTGACGTTATCGAGAAAAAGCTAATATTCCAACAGAGGCTGGTTCTCCCATGGAACTACATAATTCAACCCGTTATGAATAAAAGCGAAAGAGGGATGAACTTCTTTGAAGTAACCTTCTTATCACGATTGTTCCCCGCCCAACATATGTACTTCCGATTAAAGGCTGTTAAGTGACATATTTTGTGATTAAATATTATTTGTATACCTTTGCCGGCCCGTTCGTGTACACCTTATTTTTAGAGATGAACTGAGGCAAATCAAAGAAATCGTAGTAGACAAATCCGTTGAATCCAGTCGTTATCGTTCCACTCGTCGTATCTGCCTGAGCAATGTACGTATATCCCTCATTGAGATCATCCGGATTCTCTATACTCTGGATATTGGGATCGGTTTCATCAGGAACTGTAAGCTCAGTTTGATACGTCCCAAGCTTACTTTTGTATACTGTACTCTCGTCCGGGATGTATTCGGCGATGAACGAAGACGCGAAAAGGCCACTTTCAGGTGTGTACACCCGATATAGCGCGAATTGCTCTATTGGATCGCCAGATTGCATAATTCGATCTCTATCGAAGTTCGGTGCCCGTGAAGCGTCGTGAGTCACCGTTGCAGCGATGAACCCTGACGAAAGTAACATGAGGACTATGAGTAAGACGCTTGCCGGAACAAATTGACTCCGACTGAACTTCGGGAGGCGCACTGCAAGAATCGCAAACGGCCCGAGAATCACCATCAGAAGCCCAAACGTACGCGCTGAACTCAAGACATTTGGACCAAACGATAGTGGAAACAGTACTGCTAAACCGAGTACCACACTTAGATACGCCCCGTTTCGCAGGGCACCAGGTGCGTCCTCCTGGATGACGTTCTCAAATTGAGTGATTGCTCGGTGTTCTACTGAGAGTAGCCGTAGCAGGTAGATGAGCGCAATGATACCGATTGTGAGACACGTGAGGGCAGCGATGATCAAATGAGAGTAGAAAAACACCTTGAAGGAGAGCGAAGGCATCTCAAAGGAGATGGCGTTCGTTGCTGCAGTGTTCGTTGTTGGTGTGAGGAAGTTCAGTGCACGACCGATAAGGACGCTACCGACGAAATCGAAGGTGTCTCTCGTGATGTAGGCGTACCAACCGAACGTCAACACAACGTAGAGTGTGAGACCCGTGAATTCAGCCATCGGCTGTGATTCACCCCCGAGATACCTGAGAACGCGATAGCAAACGTATGCCGGAATAATCAACAGCAACACGAGGGGGCCAACACCGTAGTGGGAAGTAATCAACGCCCAGAAGAACGTGAGGGCTAGAAATTTCCGATGTCGCTTCTTGATATCACTATCAAGTATGACGGCGACGAGAACCGCGGTAAAGAAGATAGCAGCGCCGGTTCGCGTGTTCCGCGGGAGCAGCCGATATGTCTCGGGCAGGAAGACGTACAGTGCGCTCCCAAGAAATGCGACTTCTTTCGAAAAGTACCGCGTTGAGAGCAGGTACCCAATCACAGGTGTAAATGCGAACACGACTGGATGGGCGATTTTGAATACCCACAGGAGAGGGATGTCCATCACGAGCTTGTAGGCGGCCTGCATCGGTCCGATCCGAACCATCGCTCCTTTCGTTCCCGTCGGGATCCAGTAGCCAGTACTGAGAACATTCTGAGCGATACTATATTCAGCCATTCCATCTCCGAAAGCGAGATGCGTCGCAAGGAGGGCACGCTGTAACACGAGAGCAAACGAGATCGCCAGTATCGATAGTCCTAGATATCGTCGCTTCCGGTCGAATTGGAGGACAAGTAGAGGGAGAACGGCACACGCAGCAAGGACTGAGAGCGCTATGGTGTTCTCGCCGACGCGATTGATGAATAACGCACCAGAGACACCGAAAACCGGAAGTGTGAGCAATAACAAGATTATTTTGGTATTGTATTCGCAGATATAACTAAAGACGCAATATATCTCATCAACGGGGGTCTGGTCCCGGGTCAGATACCACGCTGAGGCAGTAAGTACGCTGATTACACCGACGTAGATCCAGACGAGAGTAGTCCCGTTGAACGGTTTCGGAATGATCTGAAACTGCATATACACCGCGTTCGCCAGCCAGGCGACGAACATCGAAAAGGCGAGGCTCAGCGCCACCGCATACAACATATCAATCGGCCGGAATCGATCTCGTATGATGCGCAAGATCAGCAATCCCGGTACGAACGTCAGTAGGACAAATCCAAGAGCCGCTTGGATAGCTGTCGTCCCCGGCAGCGGTTCCGGAAGGAAAACGCTCACCGCGTAGAGTATCGTTAGAAACCCAGAGAAACGAATTGATTGATGAGTGTTCGGAGCAATGGCTGATATTACGGCATTTCGGAACAGCTCTGTTCGAGTTACTTGGGTGGTTGCCATTACTGTGATCCTCTGTCGGAGAGCAGGCACGCCCGCTGTTCAATCATCTTCCTCGGTAGTCATAGTTCCTGCGTCAAGTACGGCATTTAGCTTTTCGCTGAACTCGTCATAGTTCTCTTCGGCGACTTGATGGGCGTTACTCAGTGATTTAACGGCAGGGATCGACTCGAAGGCAACGATCTCTAAATCGAAGTAGCTCGCCTCAGAGAGCGGAAGACCCCAACCCTCCGAAAGTGAACACGTCGCGTAGACGTCGCTCCTGTTATAAACTCCCGCGAGTGTCTCATCATCAACAAACCCCGTCAAGACGACATCATCGCCCGCCTGTTCTCGGACACACTCGGAGTACTCAGGCATACTCTCTTCACCGACGAGGAGGAGTTTACAATCGGCCTCCTCTTGCCTGGCCGCTTGGAATACTTCTATCAGTTTATGGATGTTCTTGCGGGGAGAAATCCGTCCAACGTGAAGTACGACGGTATCTTCGGGTGTGAGGTCGAATCGTTCGTTAATCGTCTCCTCATCCGCAACGTCCTCAAATCTCGACTCAGTAATCGTGTTCGGAACGACGATTGCCTCACGTCCAGTCTTCGCTTCAATATACTCCCCTGATTCCTCGCTCACCGCACAAAGATAATCGGCCTTTCGGACGGCATAGTTCTTGGTTTCGAGGTGATGTTGGACTCGCGCCCAGATGTGGGCCAGTCCTTCGAAGAGCTCGTCCGACGATCCTGACGGATGCGACCAGTACACGTAAGGAACGTCGTGAACCACCTTGGCCGCATGCCCGAGCGTCGAGAACGGAAATCGATGTGCGATGATCAAATCGAAACGATTTGCTGACCGGACGAAGTTGAGAGCACTGGGACTGGCGAGCGTAAGTAGCTTATCGACCTCTTTGTACGGGCTTGTCTCGAAATGACCGAGGGCGTGGAGGGAGACATCTTCTGGCGGCTTTCTCGTCCCTTCTAGCGTGAATATCTCGATGTCGTACCCCTCATCACGTAACTCGACGGCTTGTTGTTCAATCACCCGTGCGACGCCACCAATATCGCTATACGATGTCCCGCAGATGGCGATTCGAGATATATCATCCTCAAGGGATCCGACGAAGTCAGTAATAGAGTCACGTGTAGTAGTCATTTTATTAAGCCTCCTCCTGCGTTCTCGCCCGTGTGAACGCAGAGTACACGTTCTCAGTCTGCTGAATCGCTCGATCCCACGAACGTGACTCCCTGTCCTGAATTGATGCTTTTTCCATTTCCTCTCGCATCTGATCGTCCTGTATCATCTCTTTGATTGCCCCCGCTAACGAACCCTCGTTTCTCTCTACCACGCAGCCATCTACGCCGTCATCAACCGCCGTAGGAATTCCACCAGCATCCGCGCCGATCACCGGCGTCCCACAGGCTATCGCTTCAAGCAACACAAGTCCGAACCCCTCATATTTGGACGGGAGGATGAATACGTCGGCAGAAGAGTACAACTCTGGGAGATCACCATCGTCAACGTACCCGAGGAAACGTACCTGCTCTTGAATTCCTAACTCCTGTGCCAACTTACGGAGTCGCTTTTCATGCCGACCGGTACCGGCGATGAGAAACTCCACGTCGTCGGATTCTACTCGCGCGAGCGACCGCAACGCCAGGCCAAGTCCTTTCCGAGCGCCGAGTCGTCCAACGTAGAGTAACGACATCTTCTCTGAATCAACAGCTGGATGCCGCTCTTCGCGTGGATAGAACCACTCCGTGTCCACGCCGTGGGGAATCATCTCAACATCGCCCTCACTAAGTCGGTAGCTCGTCGTCAACTGGTCGTAAGCGTGATTGCTGATCGCAATCACTTTGTCAGCGTCACGACTCGCCACGTAGTCCATTACGGCGTTCATCGGATGGAAGAAGTACTTCAACAGGTAGTCCGCGGGCGTCTCTAGCGCGACCGCCTTTGCTTCCCCGATTGACGTCCCGTGACTTGTCAATACTACGGGCGTCTCAATATCATTGAACGCTGTCACTGCGACCGTCGAGGCAGGCATCATCGTACCGTGAACGATATCGTATGCCTCGAAATCGATCTCTCGCCGTGCTGTGAAGCTGAACCACAGCGTCTCGAACGTGACGAGCTTCCGTCGTGCCTTACAGATCCGATGAACGGAAACATTCTCGTGAACGTCTGCCTTCTCGTCCGGACTGTCAATCCACTGCGTAAACACGTCCACGTCATGGCCCCGCTCGGCAAGCCCGTTAGCGAGTTCGTGTGCGTACGTCTCCGCACCCCCGACACCTGGAGGAAACTGCTTCGAGATGAGGCAGACGCGTAGAGTATCCTCCATACTACTCTTTGTACCCCAGAGCGCTCAACCGTTGCTCGATCTCTTCGTCAACGTCCTCATCCTCGCCGATCTCGTCGCCGTTCTCGACGCGAACCCGCTGTTCAACATACGCTTCAAGCTCGGAGTGAAGCGACCGGTCAGAGCTCTCTGTGTACTCTATTGCGCCACTGTCCCGATCTCGTTCGCAGAAACATTTGTCCTCACGGGTACGAACAGCGTATCGCCGGAGATGACTGTGATCGTCCTCTCCACGAGCCTGGGAGAAGACCCGCCTGTCATTTGAAGCGTCGAACAGCGATGTACCATCGGTACTGTTGCGTCCGACTGTTTCTTCGATAGTTGCCACGACATCTAGAGTACTCACAGGAGCTTCCATAGATTCGATATCGCCGTTTGGAGGTCGCATAAACAGTGGCACGTGGGTGATTTCGTCGTGTAAATACCGTGGGTGTTCGTAGTAGCCGTGTTCTCCAAACGCGTCACCGTGGTCGGCCGTTACGATCAGTAGCGACTGTTCCAGTAATCCCCGCTCACGAAGTTCCTCTAGGAACGCACCGATGTACTTGTCGTTGTACCGGATTTCGGCGTCGTACAGATCAATCAACAACTGCTGTTCCTCCTCAGTAATTGACTCGGGATCGTCGATTGCACGTTGGTACAGCGACTGTGCGTCCCGGCCTGACAAGCCTTGGTCGGAGTATAGCGTCGCGTACTCCCCAGGTGGTTCGTACGGACCGTGCGTGTCCATATAGTGGTTCCAGAGGAAGAATGACTCTCCGTCGTCGAGTGAATCAATCCAGTTTAGCGAGCGCTCGTTGATTTCCTCGGCTCGCGCGTAGTGGCGGTTCCGAAACTTGTCAAGCGCACGTTGTGCGAGCGCGATCAGCTTGTGTTGGCCAAGATGGAGATCGTCGTCGAAGACATCGAAGCCCCGGTCGAAACCGTACGCCCGTGAGACAAACGGGTTCGAGTGAAACCCTGCTGTCGCAAACCCCTCTTCGGAGAGCGTTGACGCAATAGTGTCAGAAGCGAGGTGGTACTTTGAGTCAATAGCGACGTCAGGGTACTTCCCGGTCAGCAACGCCGGAACCGCCTCTCGTGTGTGCGAACTCGCGCTATACGCGTTCGTGAATCGAATACTCTCCTCCGCGAGCTCGTCCAGTACCGGCGACGTGTCGCGGTGGTACCCGTAGCAGGAGAGGTGGTCTGCGCGGAGCGCGTCCGCAGAAAGCAGGATAACATTCTCCCAGTCCTCACTCATTGTATCGATGGAAAACATGATGGGACATAGGTGTTACGTGAACAATTCCCTCCAAGACCCATCAAACCGCGTTACTAGTCGCTACGATCCATTCGTTGGCCTGTCGGCACATCGAAAAGAAATTATCCCATACCCCCAGCATATCGGATAATGCGCGTGGCTTTCGTGTCGAACGTCGTCTATCCGTTCGTCACCGGCGGGGCCGAGAAGCGAATCCACGAAATCGGCACCCGACTCGCCGACGAGGGCCACGACGTCACCATCTATGGCCGTCACTTCTGGGACGGCCCCGAACAGACCACCCACGAGGGAATGACGCTGCGCGCAGTCGCCCCCGAAGCCGACCTCTACGACGGAGATCGTCGTTCCATCACGGAAGCCATAGACTTCGCGGCCCGCGCACTCCCAGAACTCCGCAGACACCTCCGCCGCGACGAACACGATGTCGTCGTCGCCAGTGTCTTTCCGTACTTCCCGGTGCTCGCCACGAAACTCGCCAGTCTCCGCACGGACACACCACTCGTGACGACGTGGCACGAGGTCTGGGGCGACTACTGGGAGGAGTACCTCGGTCACCTCGCCCCGTTCGGCAAGCTCACCGAGCACGTCACCGCACGCACACCACAACATCCGATAGCGATATCATCGATCACGGCTGACCGTCTCGCCGCCATTGGCCCTGCCCGTGAGAACATCGAAATCGTCCCGAACGGCATCGACGTCGAGCAGGTCAGAAACGCCCCGCTCCCCGAACAGGGCTACGACGTGCTCTTCGCGGGCAGACTCATCGAACACAAGAACGTGGACGTGCTTCTCGATGCCTTCGACGAGGTCGCCGACGATCACGACGCCACGCTGGGTATCGTCGGCGACGGACCCGAACGCGAACGCCTCGAAAGAAAGCAGGAGGCATTGACTCACGCCGACCGCGTCGAATTCCTTGGCTTCCTCGACGACTACGATGACGTTCTCGGTCATATGCGCGCTGCCGACGTCTTCGCGTCTCCGAGCACTCGGGAGGGGTTCGGGATCACGTTCGTCGAAGCGATGGCCGCCGACTGTACCGTCATCGCCGCCGACCATCCTGATTCGGCAGCGGACGAAGTCATCGACGACGCGGGTTTCCTCGTCGATCCCACGGTCAAGTCTCTGACGGAGACACTCGATGTCGCACTAGGTGGCAAACGACCACCGACGAATCCCGTTGAACGGGCACAACGATATGACTGGGACGAAGTAGCTGATCAAGCAGAAACGGCCTATCAGCGTGCCATCGACGGCTCGTGGTGATCAATAACTCATCGCATCGTACAGCCCCCGAGCAATCTCGTAGGTTCCACTATCGAGCGGCCCGTCCGCGGGATAATCCAGATTCTGAACCTCACAAACCCCTTTCAATGCTACCGTAGGCGGATTTTCGTCATCCAGGTCAGAACTGTACTCGTCACGCGCTGCCAAACAGACTCGTAGCGCATCCTCCGGATCCTGCATCACACCAGCCGCATTCCCACAGTCCCTGATGCCTTCGAGGACCGCAATCAGCTGGAGCGCACCCCCGCCGTCGTCGTGGGGCCAGCACTTCCACCCGTTCTGGCTATCGACACCGAAGTTCGTGCTGTCCTTGTCGTCCGGTCCGGGATTGTCGTGAGATGTCGTCGCCCCGTGGACGGGATGCGGACCCTGACCGTTCCTCCCGTACGTCCGGAACGATCCGGTGTTCGCTATCGGAACCGGATCGAGGTCGTAGTACTTTGACCGACTACCCCCACTCTGGTCGCCCTGAATCTGAGATTGGTACCGTTCGATCACGACATCAGCCTGCTCCTGATCGCTCAGCTGATCCTCATCATCACCGTACTCATCGACCAACTCGCCAATCACGTCCTGCACCTCGGGAACAGTGTGCCTCAATGTACTCTCGATGTGTAGCCACGTCGTCCCGATCACCCGACCGTTGGCCGGGTAGCCGTAGATCTCGATGTGCCCACTCTCATTCAATTCCTCCATAATTTCCCGCCCATCAACGTCGCGGGGAATCCGTCCTTTCACGAAGACGTGCGCACCGGTCATCGACCGTGACACCTCCGCGTACCCGCCGAGTGACTGAATGATGTCCCACGCCTCCCGGGTCATCATACCCGTCCCGTCGTCCCGAACGTCGATCACGTCGTCCAAATCAACGAGCATAAGCGGCCCGTCGTCCGGCTGGTAGTCTGCGTGGGGCACGATCACCATCGGGTACAACGGACGTGGCTCCACGGCCTCGCCGTGGTCTGTCGTCCCCCAGTACAACGCCGGATCGACGTGGCCGTTCACCGTTCCGTTCAGCGCCTCCATCACGTCGCCGAACCGTCCGCCGACTCGGTTGTCCCACGAAACCGAATCCCGGCCCCACTTCACCGTCCCTGCATAGCCGTCGTTGAACGGGGCACGCGGTTGCTTCTGTTCCAGATCCCAGCAGAACCAGTTCCGGGCTGTCTGCCCGAACTCGATCAGATCCTGTGGAATCACACGGTCAGCGTCGTGCACCGAGTCAGGGAGCTCCAACACGACGTGCTCATCAGTCACCTCGTCAACGCGTACCGGACTCCCCGTGACCGCCGACGCGTCTGGAGGCCGTGTCGACGCACTCCTCTCCGTTGTCATTGGTCGTCAGCACACCCGTCAGTCATCGCTTCGCTCGCCTGCCGCCGAGCGGACGCCGCCGCCTGCGGCGCAAGGTTCCCCGGCAGATGATCGATGGTCCCAGGGAAGGCGTCGTACATCAGGTGCAGTCGCTCTGATGCTCTGCTCAGGCCGACGTACCACGTTCGAGCTTCGTTCTGGCGCGTCTCCTCCGACCGATCCATCTCGTGGGCGATTTACCCGGTGATTAGTCAGCGTTCACTTCTCGGTGGTGGGAGAGAGCTTCATCAACGGCGGTTTGCTGTGGATCGCTTAGCTGTGACCGCACTTCATCAACCGTATTCCACCGGCAGGCATCGTGTTCAGACGATAGCGACACGGAACGCTGGCTGGTTCGGCAGTAGTAGTAGACGGCAAAGCGGCCGTTGCCTGCCTCGTTCTGCCAGACGAGCGTGTGTACCGGTGTCACAACGGTCGGGTCGAGCGTCGTCTCTTCGGTGATTTCGCGACTGAGGCCCGCAGTCGCGGTTTCGTTGCGATCGACACGGCCGCCTGGCAATTCCCACCCACCATCAGTTGCGCGCCGCACAATTATGACCTCATCATCTGGGGCGAACACGACGCCACGCTGCGTGACAGTGGCACGAAGCGGCTCGTCAGTCATCCTCCATGTAGGGCGCACAAACCCGGCGGACGCCCTCCTCAAAGCTAATCTGGGGCTTCCAGCCGGTCGCCTCGTAAATCTTGGAGATATCCGCGCACGTGTTGTGGACGTAGTTCTCCAGCGGGATGGGCTCGTACTCGGGTTCGACGGCCGTGCCGAGCGCGTCGTTGATGAGGTCGACCATCTCGTTGAACGAGTACGCATCGCCGGTACCGAGGTTGTAGACGCCAGCGAGTTCGTGCTCGGCAGTCGTCACCAGCCCACGGACGATGTCGTCCACGTGTGTGAAGTCCCGCGTCTGCGTGCCGTCACCCCACAGCACGGGCGACTCGTCGTTCGCGATTTTGTCCGCGAACTGGGAGACGGTGTTTGCGTACTCGCCCTTGTGGCCTTCGTTGCCGTCGTACCCTTGGTAGACCGAGAAGAATCGCATCCCCGCACACGTGATGTCGTCGTAGAAGCTGTTGTAGTACTCGGCGTAGCGCTCCCGGCCGAGCATCGACGCGTCGTAGCCCGTCGCGGCTTCAAGGTCCATATCCTCGGGACTGGGCTCCGTTCGGCTGCCGTACGCCGACGACGTCGACGCGTAGACGACGGTGTCGCAGCCGTCGTCGTGGGCCTGTTCGACGACGTTCACGAACCCCTCGATGTTCACGCGAGCGCCCTCGCGTGGGTTCTCTTCGAGCATCTGCCGGCTGGAGAGCGCGGCGAGGTGGAAGACGACGTCGACGCCCTTGGTCGGGAGGTCGTCGTCGAGCACGTCCGCTTCGACGTACTCGACAGCCTCCGAGAGATTCTCCGGGGTGCCGAGGTAGCCATTGTCCAGCGCAATCACATCGTTGTCGGCGGCGAGATGGTTCGCGAGGTTCGACCCGATGAACCCCGCGCCACCCGTCACTAAGATTCGATTGTCTTGCACATGCCGTGACTACTCTCGCTTTCATATAGTAATAGTGAAATCTAACGGCAGTGGCTAATTCAGCAAGCCTGAGACGGAGGGAAAACCTTGGCAACCACAGCGCTCCCCACGACCGGCAGCAGCCAATACCTATGAATGTACTAACAATACGAAATCTCAACAAGGGCATCCACCGTGGGTTCTGTTTGTAGAGTGGACGCTGAACGTGAGTGGAAAGTATAACCTTCCCGCCTCTGCTGAGGGGTAGAACGTGGGTCCACGCGAAAGCCCTTCCCTCAACGAGCGAGCGGGTGCTTAGACCCCGAGCGAAGTAGGAGAGGGTAGTTTACCGACTTGTATTGGTTTTCGATGTCCCAGCGACGGCTGTAACTGTTAGTGACACACACAAGCTCGTCGGGAACGGCGTGATCGCGACGGACACGGCGTACTCTCTATCTCTCCATCAGCGTCGTCACTGGTGGCTGGAATGTAGAGATACTCGGCAGTGTCGTCGACGTCACCGTCAATTCCGACAGGGACATCATGGGCACCACGCCGGATCAGCGGTTCTGGACGAGGAAATGTTACAGACCTCGATACCCGAAGGGACTAGTAGAATGGAAGAATCCGACATCGAGAACGGGTCCAAGGAAGCCAGACGCCACACCACCCGATTCCGAACGGAGTCATTCGATGTGCAACAGTCACGTTCTGATGTCGAAGCTACTCAAACAGACCCAGCCACCGATTCAGACAACAGTCAGAGAGACAACTCACCGCCCAACAACACGAAGCAGGACACGAATTCGGAGTCGCCCAGTACCGCCAACAGCGACGACCTGTTCTCCGGCGTGGTCTCGCTTGATGACGTCATTGAGTTCTATCTCGACACCAATCCCTGGGACGTTCAACCGAACACCATCACAGCGTATCGAGGTCGTCTCAAACACTTCCAAGAGTTCTACGCGAAGCACGCCATCGAGGACCTGAGGAACGTCCGTCCGGAGACGTTGGACGAGTTCCAAAAGTATCTCCGCGAACATCCACAACTCGAAGCGACATCATCAATCAAGAGCTGTCTAACTGCCCTCCGAAAATTTCTCCAGTACTGCGAACGCAGGGGCGTGTTCGATCACGGCTTCCATAAACTCATCATCCTTCCGACGATCTCCAAACACGAAGGGCAAGACGAGCGGTGGCTGGCCAGAGAGACCGCCAAAGAGATTGTTGACTATCTGGAGACGTACAGGCCGTTCACCAAGGCACATGTCGTCTGGGCAATCCTCTCGGAGACCGGGATTCGACAGTCGACACTCCACGCCTTCGACCTCGACGATTACGACGCCGACGAGCGCTACCTCGCAGCTGTCAATCGTGAGGAGACCGGCACGAGACTGAAGAACGGCTACGACGGGGAACGTGAAATCAGTATTTCCGGGGATGCTGCACAGGCCATCGATAGATACATCGAGGCAAACAGGGACACCGTCACCGACGACCACGGGCGAGAGCCACTGCTGACCACGCAGAATGGCCGCCTCCAGAAGAGCACAATTCGACAGTACGTGTACGCGTGGACCCGGCCGTGTGCCATCGGGAAGGATTGCCCGGTCGGCGAGGACCCCGACACGTGTGACGCCGCCCAGACGAACAACGCCGCCTACGACTGTCCGGAATCCCTCTCACCCCATCCCGTTCGTCGAGGATACATCACCCATCTGCGGGCCAACGGCGTCCCCACCGAAGACGTCATCTCGGAGCGGTGTGACGCCAATCCCGACACGATCGAGCGCTGGTACGATATGAGCACCGAGTCAGACCGACGCGAAGCGCGGCGGGAGTACGTCGAGGACCTCTAACGCCAGCTGGAGACTCAACCTGGTTTCATGATACTGCGATTGACGCTGACGTTCGGGATCGAGGTTAAGAATGCCTTTGGGAAGTACCTGAATTTTGTGGGTGGATTTTCATGTCTTTCCCTGTTTGGAAATAGTAGAATGAGCAAAATAGCTGAGGCTGACGACCGAGGGCGAATCGTCATTCCTCGTGAAATTCGTAAAAAGTACGGGGATCGATATCGGATCATCGAACTCGACGACCGGGTTGAGCTAATCCCGCTCAAAAAAGACCCGATCGAGGGGCTTCGCGATGCTGTCGGCGACGCCTTCGACAGGAAATCGATTGCGGAAATCAAACAGGAGGCACGCGACGCTGCGCATGAGGACGCTATTCAGGGAGTTACTGAGCCGGAGAACTGATGATCTACGCTGGCACGGATTTTTCGGTGATACCCATGAACGACACCACACCGCCGCTGCACCCAATGGAGCGCGAACAGCTCCAAGCCGAATCAACCCTCGTCGTGACCGTGAAGTCCTCCGATGAGTTCTACGACGACGTCACCGACAGCATTGTGGCACTCGAAGGAGACAGTGCGGTAGATTCCACGCCGACGCTCTCGTTCACCAGCTACGACGACCTGATGGAGACGCTGACGCCGCGCGTGCTCGAGCTCATCGAAGCCATCCGGCGTGAAGAGCCAGCAAGCATCAACGAAACCGCACGGCTCGTTGACCGGGATGTCAAGAACGTCCACGAGGAACTCAGTCGGCTTGCCCAGCTAGGTATCCTCTTCTTCGAGGAAGACGACCGGCGCAAGCGCCCAGTCGTCTGGTTCGACGAACTCCGTATCAATCTCCCATTTGACCCAGAGGGGGGCGACACGGCGACAGCTGCGCCGTGAACACGGCGCAGGTGTTCTTCACGCTGGCGAGAACTGCCTACACGTCTTCCAGATACCCCCGTCGCTGTTCCATCTTCTCCTGATCGGTGCGCACGTCGTAGAGTATGTGAATTTTATATATAGTGGTATACGATTTACTAGTTTCGTGTACGACCATATTCGGGGTATAGAAGCCTGATACCATCCAATATCGTAGGTTTAGCATTCTCGAAGACTCTACTTGTGCTTAATCGAATAAGCGACGGTAGAATTATGGAGGTCGCCGCCGTCGGGTCAGTCAACGGAATGGACGACACTCAGGACGGCGTTACCCCCAGGGAAGACGCCGACAGAACCACCTTCGAGGCGGCAATACAGCAGTTCGTCCAGTCGAAGGGGAAGGTCGGCGACTCTGGACGGTACGCCACCGACTCGAAACGCCTGCTGGAGCGTTTCGAAGAATTCGCCGCCGACCGTGGCGTCGAGGACGTCGAGTCGATTTCGACGCGACTCCTCGAAGGCTACGCCCAGCACCTCGACCGCCGCGTCCAGACGCGCGAGCAACAGGGAAAACCCCACGGCATCAGCGGAGCCACCGCCCACCAGTACTTCGCTCGGGTGCGTGCGTGGCTGGAGTACCTCGTCAAACGCGACCTCCTCTCGGAAAACCCTGCAAAGAGCCATCACGTCGAGGACGAACTCCCTGATGAGTCACTCGGCACGACCGACGACGGCCAGCAGTTCTGGAGTCCGGCGACGCGCAAGCAGATCGTCCGCTGGACGGACTGGTACTTCGACGCCGCCCTCGACGACGAGCAGGGATGGGTCACGGCGGCGGATGCTGCCCGCGAGCGGGCCCTCATCGCCACGGTCGCTTACTCTGGGGCCCGCGGCGCCGAACTCTTCCGTGACCTGGACAACGACCGGCGCAACGGTCTTCGGTGGCGCGATGTTGACCTCGACGCGGGGACACTGTCTGTCCTCGGGAAGTCCCAAGAAATCGAGGAAGCCCCGCTCCTTGACGCCGGAAGGACGCGGCTGGCGGACCACTATCGGCGTCAGAACCCCGGGGATGAGGACTGGCCTGTCTGGGTGACGCGACACCCTCCGTCACTCTACGCCGGAGCTCGCATACTCGACGGCGTCGACGAAGACGACGACCGCCTCGCCCCTGACACGGTGTTGGATGTCTACCGCGAGCACGGCGGTACGCCGCCGGCGCTCTCCATCGGCGGGGCACGGCGCATCCTCCGCGAACACTCCGACGCGTCAGGGCTGGTCGGCTCCGATGGCGAGCATCTGAAACTACACGGCGCCCGACGTGGCCTCGGGGACGAACTCTATACCCACGACGCGGAGGCCGCTCAGGAGGCGCTCCGTCATCAGAGCATCGAGACAACACACAAGTCCTACCGTGACCGCGACGGTGAGCGCGTTCGCGAGCGCGCCCAAGAAATCCTAAATGGAGAGTGAGGAGTACGTCTCCTCAGAAATAAGCCCCACAGACACCGGAATGGCTGGATACACCACCGCTGAGGTGACTGATTTCGGGACTAATTCGGCAGCTGCTCCCCGATACAGTAAGTTGAGAAGGCTTCGAGAACTCCGTGTATCGTTGTCACCGAGGGTAACGTAACTGTTACGAGATTCAGTAGTATTCGGTAGGATTCGGGAGTAATTTCTACTGATTCGATGGATTTAATTGTATCTACATTGTAGATACTACTACTACTGATGGACAGGCATGAAATAGAAGGGCACGAAGTGATCGAAGGGACTGTGAAACCAACTGGGAACGGGGCTCACATCTACGTCCCGAAAGAGTGGGTGGGTGCAGACGTGAAAATCGTCCGCACCACCGATCCTGACCCGAATACTGACTGATGCAACTCACTGAACAGTTCCACGTCCCGGACGAGTACCACGAGGCGTGCAGCCGCCTCACCACGCTCGTCCAGAAACATACCCAACGGTTGCTCGAAGATGAATACTGGACGGGCGACCACCTCAACGCAATTCAAAACCACGCCGGACAATCCTACACGTACATCCGCGACGACGACCACGACGCCTTTGAGGACGTTGAGGAATACGTCTACAGTCGGTTCAAGCGGTGTGTCTACCACCGCGTCACCCACATCCTCGACGCCCACAGCGACGAGTATCAAGCGTTCCACTTCGTCCTCAAAACGGCCGAGGAGCGCAAAATCCGCCGGATCGGCTGGCACCGCATCCGTACACGACTGTTCAACGACGATGACACACCGTACATCGAGTGGCGCGTTCTCAAAACCGTCGTCGAACAACTTAACACGTACTACGACCAGCACGGGCACTTCCCCGAGCATTATACGGAACTCATCTCCACACCGGAGCCGAACGGCACACTACCGTACGCCCCGGATAAAGGCGACTATCACATCCACGACCTCACCATCGAGGATGGTGACGTGGTGGCGACGGTGAACGCGCCGGACACGCTTGACCCGGACTCGCATCACGGTTGGACAGACCACGAAATCCGGTTCCACACCCACGCACGCTTCACCGAGATGGTTGAAACCGGGGAGGTGAAAGCGCCCACGCTTCACGCATCCGACCACGGTTACACGCTTGACGTGCCAGTGGACGTGCCCGAACAAGATGGTGAGACAGTAGATGACCGTGTGTTAGCGGTGGATCTCGGCGTCAAAAAACAGGCTACTGCGGTTGTCCTCAACGCTGGTGAGGACAGTCACCACGAGCAGGTCGCTCCGCCGACGTTCATCGACCACCCCAGCAAGGACAAACTGTTCCGCATCAAAGCCGATGCTGAAGGCATCAACGACCGCCTTGCAGAACTCCGGCGACAGGCCAAAGCACACACTGAACGGTTCAACCACTTACTGAGCGAGTATCGTCAAACAAGACTGAAAGAGCGTCGGCTCCGCGAGCAAATCCAGCACGACGTGGCGAACCAGCTGGTGTGGCTGGCGATGGAATACGGCTGTGAAACCATCGTGTTCGAATCGCTTGGCCAGCTTGACGCGGGGGATGCGAGTGGTGCGGTCGCGTGGTCAATCTCGTCGTGGGCACGCGGCGAGCTACTCGATTACGTTGAGTACAAGACCAAGATGGTCGGTATCGACTTTGAGACGGTCAATCCGTGGGGGACGAGTCGGCACTGTCCCCGCTGTGGTGAGGAGGGACGAACGGTGAAAGCGCCGGACGATCACACCGAGTGTCGCCACGGCGGGCACTTCCACTGCCCCGGGTGTGGCTACGAGTGTGATCGGGACGTGGTCGGCGCGATCAACGTCGGGCGGAAGTACCTCTCAAACACACAGATGGAGGAGGCGAACCCTGCCGCCTATATGGAGGCGGGGAACCACGCCAGGTTTCCATCACCGCGAGGTGCCCGTTCTGCTGGCGTTCAGTCCGCGACCGATCAACAGGACGAGGCGAGCGGTCGTCAGACCCGCCTCTCTCAGTTCCGTGCCGCGCCGCTCACCGCGAAGCGCGGTGGGAGAGACACGGGTGGACTGCACCAAAATCACGGTAGTAACACGGGCTTGCGGCGGCCCAGCGGTAGTGTCACAAAGGACCTCCTCGCCAGTGCTACCGGTTCTGCCGGGATGCTACCAAATACTACTGGAAATTAGAACGGTTTGTTGCTTTGAACCATTAGAACAGTCATGAACAGCGAGACGGTTCGGTGAGAAGGGCCAACAGAGGGTTCGTACGTTCGGCTCCCCGTCCCACTCGGTGATACGGATGCATTCCGATACGGGGCAACCGCCGATATTCTGCATCTTCTCGTCGACAATCCAGAGCGAGGGTTCACGAATCGAGAACTCCACCGAGTGACGGGGAAAGGGTTGAGTAGTGTGAATGCCGCCGGCGATACGCTCGAGGCACTTGGCGTGATCACCGTCGATCGATCAGGCTGGGCAAATGCTGTTCGGTTGGATCGACCTGCGAATAACGCCTCTACAGACGGTACAAACCGAACATCTCGGGTGGTGACCCCGGCGATTCACCTCAGTTGAATGGATTATCCGCAGTGTCCAGCCGCGTGACGCCGTCAAGGGCGTCGAAATCATCGTCGAACGAGTAGAGGTACTCGATACCTTCCCGTTCCATATATGCTGCAATAGTCGAATCGACGAATGAGAGCTCCAAGTACCGGCGGAAGAGGGCCTGAGCAGCGTTGAAATCCGTTTTCGGTGCGTGGTCAATCTCGAAGTGAGCGCCCTCGATGAGCCGATTTAGCATCTCGTTCGCGGCGTCTGGTCCGAGTTTCTCGCCAGTAAGGTTCAGCGTTTCCGCGACGACGTAGTTCGTCACCATAACATCCGGGAGGTCGCCGTGGTCGATACCTCGGACAATCTCCTGAGCGCGGTTATGGTAGTCGTCGCGGGCGCTTGCACTGGCGAAGAGGACGTTGGTATCTAGGAGGGCAACCGGCATCACTCCGCCCCGAACTCGCTCTCGACTTCGACTGCATTCGTCTCACCAACATCCACTGGCTCGAAGTCGTCGAAGACCCCCTCACGCTGATGGACGATTTCGACGGAGAGGTTCCCTTCTTCGTCGGTGGTCCACCGAAGCTTGTCCCCCGGTTCGATGTCGAGACGCCGACGGAGATCGGCAGGGATTGTCACCATTCCCCGGTCGCTCACCTTCGTTTCCTCAGGGCCTTCTTCAGTTGCCATACCTACGCGTACTGGCTCCCGCACCATACATGTTTCTCTACATGTGGAAAGGGAATGTGACCGCGACCTCGACATCCATCGCTCGAGATGGCGATATCCCAGCCGACAAAGGAGTTGATGCGTGTTGGGCAGCATCGACCGACGACACACAGATCACGATTGTGGACAGACGAAAACAGTTACAGACCCCAGTAGATGCTCGAGATAGTCCAAATCAGTGAGTCAATGAATCTGTGAATCAGTCAACTGCCCCGCGCACGGTGGCGCGGGGCTTGTCAGTGAACTCGGCCTCTCCCGACTGTGGTTAGTCGGACGGGACGAATCCCCGGTTCGGCGTCACTGTTCCTGACTTCAGGGCGAGTTGACTGTCGCCCGTCCGCCGCGACGACTGTAGGCCGCGACGGACGTACCGCCATCCAACATTTTTCGCTCCAACATAGTCCGCATTCGCTGTCGCACCACACTTCTCGCACTCGAACTCCGCCTGCCTGACGCGATTGCCTTCGCTAGTGTGGCCACACTCGGGACACCGCCGACTCGTGTTCTCCGGATCAACGTACTCAACACTGATGCCTTCCGCGTCAGCCTTGTACTCCACGAGGTCAACGAGCTGGCGGTGCGCCCACTGGTGGAACTCTTTCACCGGCGGCGCACGTTCCCTGATGTGTCTCAGGTTCTCAAAGGTGATGTACTCGCAGTTATGCTCCAGTGCTTCCTCGATGATGTCGTTGGCCACGCGGTGGAGGACGTCTCGAACGTATCGGGATTCCCTACCGCTCATCTGCTGAATCGTCCGATGTGCGGATTGTGTACCAGTCTGTTGGAGGTTGCCACGTATCCGCTCGAATTCCCGATGGCGGTGTCGAAGTTCCCTGCCGGACGCGAAGTACGCCGTACTGGTGGTGGCAATGTTGACGATACCGAGGTCAACGCCGAGAACTGTCTTGTCCTCGTCGTCGCCCTGTTGTTCGACCTGTTTCTCGGGCTTCGGTTTGCGAAAGCCGAGATGCAGGTAGTAGTCGCCATCACGCCGAGAAAGCGTGGATTCGGTAACCTCCCAGTCCTCATCGTTGAGGTACTGGTGTTGGTAGCCATCTTCGTCGTCGGGCAACGCGAGATCGCACCGAATACGGTCCTCAACCGTTGCGAGTGAGACTGTTCCGTCGTCGAATATCGTCATCGTCCGGGTGTCGTATTTCACTGTCTCGGCGGTGAACTCCGGACGTGATGTCTTGTACTCCTCGTCCAGTTCGTTGATTTCTTCGACGCCGGAGAGTGCGGCTGCGGCCTGGTGGGTGGCGAGGATTGCGTGCTGACTCCCGAGACGCGTCTCCTCCAGTACTGCGTCGTAGGCGAGGTCTTGGAGGTACGTTTTCCGCGTTTCACCGTGTTCCCATCCGATCTGGCTGCTGGTGTTGCAGGCAGTTTGCCATTCGCTGATGGTGGCATCGAGCAGTTGCTTCTGCTCGTGGGTGAGGATGGGGCGGGTGATTGCGGTGCGTCTCAGATAGTCGTCCGCCACGAGTTTCAATAGATGGTAAAGGTACTTAATAGTTGGTGGGTTTGTGGCAGCGGGCGTCGGCTTCCTCCCCGCCCACGGTGGGGCGGGGAATCCGCCTTACTACCAAGTTTGAAGGTCGTGCTTGCGGATTTTCTCTACGAGTTCGGGCACGATGTTGCCCGTCCGCTTGAGGAGTGGGAGCAGGACGAGTGGCGAGTTATCGACCGAGAGATAGCGTACACGTGTTTCGAACGGCGGTACTCGAACGGTCGTGCCGATGTCGCGTATTTCGATGACGGCTTCCACATTATCGGTGAGGCTGGGAACTGTCCGGCGAAGAAGCTCATAGGGGGTGGTGTAGATGCCGAGAGCGCGGTTTTCTTGTTGTTGCCGTACGAGTAGATGGAGTTCGAAACCGAGCGGTCAAAACCGGTTATGGACATCAGCGAGATTGACGAGCCGATCTCGGCAGCGGACGCATTCCCGGCACGGTTTGATATCACTGCAGAGATTGTAGCCTTCATTCGTCCAGATGAAGATCTCGCTGACTGTCTCTATCCCTAGTAGCACGCAAAGAGGAACTTTGTGCCCAGGGGAGTGACCGGCATCACTCCGTTCCGAACTCGCTCTCGACCTCGACTGCATTCGTCTCGACAGCACCCACTGGCTCGAAGTCATCAAAGACGCCCACGCTGATTGATGATCTCGACGGAGAGGACCCCCTCTCGTTGGTTGGCCACCGAAGCTGTCACCACAACTTTCTCTACCCACTCCACGTGAGCTGGTCAACGGTTGGAAACTCAGATTTTGCTGTCTGAGGCGGGTTGTAGTATCGGGACTTGATATCGTAGTACCCGAATTCGGGAGGGATACGAGCGCACGCCTTTGCCAGATTTTCGTCCGCTGTGTGGGTAATCACACGGATTCGAGCATTCGCATCGAACAATCGAACTGCCAACGCGACCAACGCTGCATCCTGCCAGTTGTTGGTCTCTGGATACTTGCTCTGCTGATTAAGAAACCCATCTGCAACGAACCGCGCTTTCTCAACAGGCCCAGCACTACTATCGAACCCCTTTGTGCGATCACCTGGTAGCGGTGTGGCTACCCGAAGCCACCCCTCTTCGACAGCCGCATCGAGGTACGGATTCGTCGGTGAGTCGGCACTCCCACTGTCCGCTAGTTCGTGGTAGACCGCGGCTGGCACCCAAATCTCTGTTCCGGCTTCCTCAACGGCACTCTTGAGTGACTGTAAGCACGGACTGGGATGCTTCCCTAAATTCCGAAACATCACTGTATCCGCAATATTCGCAGTGTACATCCCCATTATTCGGTCTACTTGTCGGCAAATTCCTCGAGGAGGTTGCCTTCGTCCTCGTCGAAATCATCCGGAGTATACGTCGTCGGGGATGACTCATCGTCACCGAGACCGAGAATCGAATAGAGCGCTTCGACGAGATCATACGCAGTTCCAGGCGAAAGGTCTGTGAGGCTCGCGATCTGCCGGATTGTGACATCCCCCTCACTGTGTGCTTTCACGAGATCGTATGCGAGCGCGAACGTGACGATACCGTGATCTTCGAGAATCCGTTTGATCGCGGGATACTCGTTCTTCTGTGCGATCACCTCGATAAGTTCGGGAGTGATCGAGACTTCCGTCTCGCGAACCGTCAATGTCAGTTCAAACTCTTCAGCGGTGTATACAGCAGTCCCGGCATCGTCGCCAACCTTGCTGATTAGGCCGGCTTCCTCCAGCTTATGGAGATAGTCGTACACCGTCTTTTTCGAGACGGTCGTTGTTTCGACGAGTTCAGGCCCCGTGGCAGTCGCTGACCGCCGAATCGATGTATAGAGGCTAGCGAGAGGTGGGTTCTCGAGTAATTCTGCGAATGTCGGGATTCCGGTGATCATCCCCGGAGTGTCCCCCGCGTTCCGCACGTGTTCTGTATCGTAGTTCATCTTGTATAGAGTTACGAAACTAGAAACCATAAACGTTTGCCACGGAATGGAGCGTTGTAGTGTTCACAAACGAGGTACTGATTTTGTAGGGACTCTTCGCCGCGGCCCCGGGAGACCGTCATATTAACCAACAAATTCGTTCAGTCCAGGTTAGTGTTGGTTAATCACGATGCCGGTACTCGGGATGTCGTCGAGGACCGACTCGCGACGTTCACCGACCACAACGACTGGGACGGCTACCTGTTTCCGTCACCTCATACCTCGGGAGGGTCAATTTCACAGTGGACGATCTGGAACCGATTTTCACAGCTCGCTAACCGTGCGGGGCTGCCCGACGAGATCGGCGGAGTGATACCGGCGCCGAAGATGGGGCGGCGGTACTGGTACGATGCGTACTCTGCATCGCTCGACGTTGTCCTCGGGAGTCTCGACGAGATCGCTGCCGAACAGGGAAGCGCGAGCGCCGACGTCGTCCTGCAGACTATCTCTCGGATTCGCGGGCCCGGGCGCTCCGCCGGGAGTATATGCGCGAGCAGCTGGCTGCTGCATTCGAACCAAGCGAAAAGCGATACTTGGACGCCTCCGACTTCGGTCGCAACCCAAGCGTTATTACTCAGTACACGAATTATGTATTGTATGTCGAAAGCGACGGGGGACCCCGAACGCGCCATTAATGGCCTCATGTCAGTGGCACAGCTACTCGAAGAGCCACGGCTCGCTCGCCTCTACACGTATATTCTCCGTGAAGGCGAAGTGACGATTGATGAAATCGTCGCCGACATCGACACGCCCCGCACGACCGCGTATGCGGATACGGGGACACTCGTTGATCTCGGGGTACTCACGCGGGATGAAACGCAAAAAACGCACACCTACACGGCCATCCCGATCACCCTCACTGCAAACCTCGATGGCGACACGTACACGATCACGCCCACGCTCGTCGAGGCAATCGGCCGGTCGCCCCAGGATCAGGATCTCGACCTGCTGATCGAGAAGCATGGCATGGGCAAGCTCGCTGCAGCGCTTACGTACGCGATTCCGTACGTGGAGGGCGGCATGACCGAACGCCTCGCAGCGCGCGAACTCAACCTTCAACCTGCGTTCGGGATTGCGGTACTCCAGGCACTCCGCGAGGTGATTCTCGACATGCGGGAGTACGATCCATATTTCGACCAAATTCGGAATGCGCGTGACAAGCCGGTCGACGAGGAAGCGTAGGAATTCTCTCATACATGCAAGGGACGACCGAGTCGATACCTGAGAACGCGGTATGGATTGCTGATTCAGGCGTTTTCATTGCCTGTGGCCGCCAACAGCGGAACAAGTATACAGCGCTGGAACGGTTCGCCCGGCGGAACGAGATTACATTTGTGATTCCGCAGCGGGTGTATGAGGAACTTGGCGGTGCGCCAGACCGCAGTACGCCCGGCCAGACACCGATTAACAGTGCGATTGATACTGGATGGGTAACCGTCGCTGACGAGTTAGATTACACGAATCCGACGGTATCTAGCGTTATGGACGGTGTGCGTGGCTTCATTGCACGTGAGTCGAATCGCCCGGAGGACAACATCGAGAAAGCGGATACCGCGCTTGGTGGCGTCGCAGCCCGCCTCTTAGAGAGCGGGAAGGCCGCGTCTATCTGTGTCCTCACGACGGATGACGATGCAGGGAACGGCGTTGTCACTGCAATCGAAGCTCATGGGTTCGACGGGCAAATCACGTTCAAAGATGGCTTTGAACTGATTGCAGAGATCACGTGATCGAGACCCTCAACCGTCAGTGACACCTTCGATTAGTTTCATCCATTACCCCAGTAAATGCTCGAGATGGCCCGGACATTGATTCACTGATTCACAGAATCTGTGAATCAGTGAAGTCATAAATCAGGGAGTTAAGGAGTACTTGATTCTTGGAATCCAATAGGATGTGGCGAGTCATGGAGTCAGTGAATCAATGAATCAGTGAATCCAAGAGATAGGGATTCAATGAATTACCTACTCCGAGAAGCACAGAGTCACTAATTCAGTAACTGCCAGTAGCAACCACCATTCCACGAGGAACCAGCAAAGCGGGGTTCCAGGATGTGTTGAATCAATGAATCAGTGATTCTTTGATTTCCATCAAATACAACACCCAAATCGCCTGTTAGCGGTTTATACCACGGAATACGGAACTTTAGAATTGCCAGAGCGGGATTAGATGTCTGGCGTAGATTTATGAATCAGTGAATCAATGATCGAACTATGAGCGAGTCACCTCGTGGCTGGGGCGTCACACCATCGACTGGTATCCCCACGATCGCCTTCGGCAATCAGAAAGGCGGGACTGGGAAGACAACGGCGACGATAAACAGCGCCGCGGCACTGGCCTCTCGAGACCACGATGTCCTCGCGATCGATATGGATCCACAGGCCGATATGACGAAGGGGCTGGGATTGGGGCCAGGCGATGATAACGATCCGTCAAGCCCGAAGAACGATCTTCCAAATACGCTCGCGACCGATGACGCAAATCTCCTCGATGTCCTCGTTGACAATCCGCGCACGGACAACACAACGCTTTCAGAAATTGTGATCCACAGCGACGACTACGAACACCTGAATTTCGATCTCGTGCCGAGCCACAAGGACATGGGGCTTGCCCGAGATTGGATGGACGATGCAGGTGCTCGTCTCTCGTTAAAAGTTGCTCTGGAAGAGCTGATTGACGACGGGTACGACTACGATTATATCTTGATAGACTGCCCACCTGATCTCTCGGTTTTGACGGATGCAGCGTTTATCGCGGCACAGAACGTTTTCCTGGCTGCCCAGACCCAAGCGACATCACGGGATGCTCTGGATGACCTCTGGGATCAGCTGGAATCTATCGAAGATAACCAACAGATCGAGATCGCGATTGTAGGGCTACTGGCGAACATGTACCGAGACGATGGGCAATCACAGAAGTTCCTGGATGCATTCGACGAGTCATATGCGTCACTAGCCCCGATTTTCAAACTCCCAATGCGGGTGGCGATACAGCGCGCGTGGGACAACGGCTGCGATATTTTCGAGTGGGAAGACGCGAACGACCAGCAAGTCGAGCGCGAGCTCTTCCTGGAGGTTGCTGAGACAATGGAACGAGCGTTCGACAAGACGCAGGTGGAGGTGTAAGGATGCCCCGAGGAATGGACGAGCGATTTGAGGATCCGTCAGAAGAAGCAGAAGACAAGGAAGCCACGGTCGATGACGAGCCGACGGAGGCCATGCCGGACGCAAAAAGCCGGGACAGTGACCCGACAACAGCAACCGAAGAGCAATCAGGTCAACAGAGTGCCACCCCCGCTGCGGAGAATAAACCGTCGACCCAGAAATCAGACGATGAACCATTGAACATCAGAGAGGATTGGGATTCGGCCACGATATATGTTGAACCGGAACAGAGTGAGAACATTGAGATTACATTCACACGATTAAAGAAGCAATTAAAGCGAGAAGACATCACGCTCGAGAAAAACAAACATTTCTATAGGGGTATTTTCGAGGTGGCGTTCGGTGAACATCAGGAAGAAACGAAAGAGAAGATCCGTGAATTGGCAAAGCAAGACCAGGACTAGAACCGGGAAACGATAGCATCGAGGACATCCGTCCCGAGATGATCGGGACGACCCGACGAGGACCGCCTAGCTGAACTCGAGGGACGGTCAGGAGCGCTGAAGTGGATCCTCGTCGCCTGCTTCGGCTATCAAGGATTCAGCAACGCGAAGTTCGGCCGCATCGAGTGCCACGAGGCAATCAATGCGTTCGCTCACGAAATTCTGCTGACGGCGAAACAACGGCTGGAAGCCGGCGGCTGGCGCGTCGTCCACGGCATCGTCGACTCCATCTGGGTGACCCCGGACCCCGACGTCGACGACGATGAGCGCGAAGACATCGAGACGCTCGCGACGGGATCACGGAACGCGTCGAGATTCGACTCGAACACGAAGCCCACTACGACTGAGTTGCGTTCGTCCCGCAGCGCGAGAGCGACGTTGACGCACTGACGAAGTACTTCGGAAAAACTCAACGGCGACGACGAGTTCAAGATCAGAGGTATCGAAGCCCAGCAGCGCTCAACCCCGCCGTTCATCGAGGATGTCCAGCGGGACTGTCTCGACAGGCTCGATGCCACGTGGTCACTGGACCCGGTGCTCGGACGTCTCGAACGAGCAATCGACGAGTTGAAGCCGGAAACGTAGCAGTGGAGGGGCTCGTCGAGCGGAATCGTGTCTCCGAGCCGCTGGAAGGCTATACGTAGGATATCCAGAATATGGGGGCGCTCGAACGAGCTCGTGGCTAGGACCTCGCCATCCATCTTGACAGGATATCGAGTACGTGGTCGTCGACGACGAGAAGAGCTCGCGAGACGGGGTCGCCCTCGCCCACGAGGAGATCGAGACCTACGACGCCTCGTACTACGAAACGCAGCTGGTCAGAGCGGTTGAGAGCGTGCTTTCATCGCTCGGATGGGACCGATCAGTGATTCGACGTGAACTCGCTAAGACACGGGAGATGAATGTGATGTCATTCGCTGCACACGGTGACGAGTGATCTACATAGCGGGAGGACAGTCCACTCCCTCCCCCCGTCATCGATGTGTAAAACTCTACGGAAGGGGAGGGGGCTAGAACAAGAAATCAGTAGAAACAGGAAGAATGGGCGTCAATACGTAGGAGACGTTCTCAAACATCTTAATCAGGTCTAAACTCAAGATAAGCTATTGTCTGGCAAAGTTTTATATGCACTGCGTGGAAACCATAGCCGTAATACACCTAATCACGAGGAAAAGAGAAGTTCACTTCGACAAACCGAGTGATAGATCCAGCCGATTCTAAGGTACTGTTCTCCGTGAATATGTAGCTTTAAGCTGCTCTACCGTTGGTATACACTTCGAAACGTGTTTTCCTTATAGCCTTACGGCTCTCACTTACACTTCGATGACGGGGGGAGGGGGTTCTGCATTCGAGCTGTTTCAGAGGTAGTCTTCTGTACTGACCCGACGCCTAATTCGTTACCGGCCCATTGAGCTCAATACCACTCCTGACAAGACTCGGTTTACACATCGAAGACGGGGGGTGTGTTTCGAGAGCCTTCCTCTGAAGATGTAGTCCTACTTGTGGAACTCTCTTAGCTGGGCGTTGACCACCGACTGAAGGATGTCTTCTTGATCGGCAATCGCTCCCAAGCGAGTGTCGTCGACGATCCGATTCATCATTGCTTCCGGTTCGCCCGTGAACGTGAATTCCATATACATCCCCCCACCACGTCCTCGACTTTTTCGAGCCGTGGAGATGAGACCATAAGTGGAGAGTTCTTTGACGTATTTGACGTAAGTCTCCCGTGTCATCTGGTCAGCATCAATCTCGTCGGTAACCCATTGATAGACTTTAAAGCCGACTGGACTCGGTACCGAACTTCCGGACAAATTGGAAAGGTAGGCAACTGAGGCGGTCGCGTACAGGGAGATCTTTTTCTGGGTCGTCAGTCCCTCAATCAGCTTCAGCGAACGATCCTTGTCGATTTCTTCTTGGGATTCACGAACGTGCTCTTCGCGGACTTTCTCATCATCACGTTCGTCCGCGAGATCACCGGCACCACGGAATAGGTCGATAGCCTTTCGTGCGTCTCCGTGGCTTTGGGCTGCGAATGCCGATACGAGTGGTAGCACGTCGTCGGTTAAGGCGTTGGGCCGGAAGGCATCGCGCCGGTTCTCGAGTATCTGTCGGAGTTGGTTCGCGTCATAATCAGGGAAGTAGACGTCCCGAGGATTGAACGAACTCTCGGCACGACCATCGATATCTTCCATGAATTTGGGGTCATTCGTTAGTGCCGCGACCGATACTTGACCCTCAATTTCGTTCGTGTTACTCGCTCGCGACAGTTGATAGAGCAGTTTCGAGTAGGCAGGCTCTTCATTCGTTCGTCGACCGACTAGGAGGTCGATCTCGTCCAAGATGAAAATAACTGAGTCGTAGTGCTCATTGATGAGTTCGTACAAGCGTCGATACTTGCGCTTCGTCGACACCCCGGTTTCCGGGACACCGACTTCTGCGTCGACATCGCTTGCGACGGTTTGGACGAGCTCAAAGACGGCTTGATCGAGGGTGTTGATCGGTTGGCAGTTAATATTGACAACGCCGAAACGTTCACCCTTGGATTGGCAGAGATCGACAATCTGTTGCGTGACTGCGCCGATGATGAGGGATTTACCTGTCCCGGCAGGACCGTAGAGAAGCATATTCGGAGGACGATTTCCCTGGAGTGTGGGTTTCAGATACGAGACTACAGCCTCGAGTTGATCATCACGGCCGACAATTCGCTCCTCGTCGATAATTGTGTCTGGCTCGACGAGGTCTCGATTGACAAAAACCGATGTTTCTCCCTCGTCATCCAGCATATCCCGGATCGACCGCTGAGTATTGCCTTCCGACACTGCTCGGTCTTGCTCGGACTCCAAGTCTTCGGCATCATTTTCTACACCGGCTTCTACGTGTTCTGCGTCAGTTCCAGAATGAGATTCCTGTTTGAGGGTAGATTGGTCCGCTCCATCCTGATCACTACCGGCCATACGCTTGCTGTACGCCGAGGCGTTAAAAAGATTCACCTCCTTCGATGTTTATCTGTTCCGTCTGGTCAATCTATCCACCGTATTCGGCTGATCTATGGCCTCTGTGCTGTAACCGACACCGAAGTATATCTAACGGAGAGCCCCCCGTTATCGATGTGTAACGGGAACTTCCACGCTCTCCTGTGATTTTTCATGTCTGTAGTCGACACTATCGATTTTCCCTCCCCTTTGTCGAAGTGTAAGCGGTACGGACGACACCCCGGCATCGAAGTGTAATCTGGTGGCCTCACCCCCCACCACCGATGTGAAAAACGGCATTCGGTTGTTACGCCTTATCATCCAGTTACTAGTTTACACTTCGAATACGGGGGGTGGATCGTAGCTAGACTCTAACGGAGTCTTTCTAATCGTCCGGGTTGACAGGCCCCTTGTACTTCGAACGGACCGTATCTCCGTCTCTCCACTGCCAGTAGTAGTAGCGATTGTCGTTGATTTCCTTGATCGTGATGGTCGCCTTCGCCGGCACGTCGTCCGGAAGGCTATCGGGACGCTCCTCGACGTTGGCGTCGTCCGCTTCCTCCTTGAGACGAGCTTCACGCTCCTTGTGTTCGGCCAACGCCTCGGCGTAGCTGGCAGCGTCCCGAAGATGATCCGATGTGGCTTCGTTGAGCGTGTTGACGATCTCCGTTGGGAGGTTCGCCGGTGGGGTCGGGGGTTCGTAGGACATCGGCTGTTCCCGTGTTAACCAACACGGATTCTCAATCCATAGTTTTGTTGGTTAACCAGGTTCAGTCCGTATCAGCCGGGAGGCGGCCGTCTGGTCGAGGAACGCGGCCCCGTTTGATTTCGTGATCGACGCGACGCAGGTGCTTACAGCCACCTTCAGGTGAGCGCTGCTGCCAGTCCGGACAGGTACACGACTTGTCGACGACGTCGACTTCGTACCTGTTGCCGGACGCGGATTGCACCTCGTAGCGGCCACCTTTCGAAAGGAGCGAGACGTCCATCGATTCGGCGACGGCACGCTTCGTGCGGGGCTCGAGATCGTCCTGCGACTGTGTGTTCTCGTCGACGACCAGTCGGTCGCGAACGTCGCCCGTTCGGCCACCGTCGGGAGCGACGGCTTCCGCAGGGCCACTGAGCCGCTCGTGGAGCAGTTCCTCCACCGGATGGTCTTTCGGCCAGAGATAATGGACTTCGTGACGCTCGCGATGATCGTAGGAGCCACAGGCTGCGGCGTTCCCAGCCCACACGCGCCACGCGCCGAGCGCCGCCATCACGTCGACGATTACGCGCGGGACGATTTCGTACTCGTCAGGGTAGAAAATCCGGAAACGGGTACACTCCTCTCGGGGCGGCACCGTCTCCCACCACTCGACGTCGCCACCCCAACTGTCGAACATCGATTCATCCTCTCCATACCCAACGGTCACGCCGTCGATCTCGCGGATGTCCGCAGCCGTCTCGTCAGTCTCCCCTTCGAGCAGCCGCAGAACGGCGTACCGCAGGTACTCGTGTGCTGGATGATCCGTCGAGCGAGCGATTTGGCTGTGCTGTTCTGCAACTCGTTCCGCTTTCTCGAGGACAGCGGACAGATACGGTTCACTCATAATCCGTGGAGACAGGACTGCGCCTCCGCCCCTCGGCGGGCGCTGATAGACTTAACCAACAAAGAACAGTAGTTACCTCCGTTTGTTGGTTAAAACGGAAGAGATGTTGGGTCAGTCCTCAGCAACCACGCCGATGATCTCCTGTGCGGACGAACTGATTCGACTGAGACGCTCCTGGAGGACCGCCGAGTCGTCGTCCTGCCACGCGGCAAGGTAGAACGCTGAGCCGCTCGTATCGAGGCCGAAATACCGCCCAACGATGTATCCCACAGCTTCGGCTTCCACCTCCCGTTTCGCGCGCTCAGTCGCGTCGTCGACATCGTCATGAAGCAGCGCGTGAGCGTACTCATGAACGAGTGTCACCGCAAGGTCGGCCTGATTCTCACGGGCTTTCGCTTCGACGACAGGGCGGTCATTGTCTGTCCTTCGATGTTTACAGATACCCTTCGCGTCGCCATGGTCCCATTCGGCAGGGTCGACGATCTCCACAGTCACGCCGAGGTCATTAGCGGCAGCCGTGAGTGCGGGCACCAACCCCTCGCCGTCCCCAGTGGCCTCGGTTTCGAGCTCGGGAAGCGGCTCACCCTCGGTCTGAGAGACGTCGAAGACAGATGTAGGCTTGAAGCCAACCAGGCCTTTGGACCACTCCTCGGACGGTGTTTCGTCGTAGTCACAGTCGCTCTGCTCGTGGTAGCTCGGTGAGTTTTCGCACGCCGGGCACTGCTTGGCGATGATCGGTGCCCAGATCCAGATCGCCTGTTCGCCCTCCTGGACGTGCCGGTCGAGGTCGTTCCGCCAGGTGTTGTACCCCGCGACCTTCGTCGCCTCGGGACACTGGAGTTTGATGAGGAGTGTGTTTCGATGCGAGTAGTCGTGGAACCGGGACTGAACATCAAGCCACTCTTGGAACTCCTCGCTGGCCTGCGCGTCGTCGACGCCGGCGACGAGCTCGTCGATCCACTGTTCGATGGTACTGTTCATCTCGTCGGACCGTGTGTCGGTCTCCTCGAAGGACACCGACGCATTACTCGTTGTAGCCATTGTAGTCACCAAATCGAGTTGTCCGCGACTGCAACTGTTCAGAACGCGCCGCACCCCTCGGGGCGCACAAAAACCGCTCGCGGTTACCGGAGTTCGTGGGGTTCGTCAGCGAAGCCGACTGTGACGAGATACTCGAGGAAATCGTCGAAGCGTTCGATGTCGCTGGGCGTGTCGGTCGCCAGGTGTCGCGCCCACTCGATAGCCCACTGGAAGGCGGGATCCGTTCCGCCCTTGCCGTGAAGGTACCACCAGCGCGCCGCTTTCAGCACGATGAGCGGATTCGTAGGTGGGTGCTCACCGGCGAGCCCACGGGTGATGGACTCGATTTCGTCGGGGATGTCGGCGGGTTCGACGTGTTCTGATTGCGTAGTGGCGATATCGATCGGGATGTCGTCGATGGAGACGTTGTCAGCACTCTGTTGTTGACTCACGGAAAATCACCTTCTGCGAGGACTTTTTGGATCGAGCCCTCGCCCTCTCTGGAGGGCACGACAAACTGACCGTGGCGTCACGCGGGTGGGAAGTAGACGCTCTGCTCGCCGGCGATCTCCTCCAGGTTGTTTCGATGGCGATGGGTGAGGTAGCAGTCGTAACTGCAGTAGCCACAGACGGCGCCGGTGTCGTATTCAGCGACGAAGGGACCGCGGCAAGTCGTCCAGACGTTCGCTCCGCATTCGGTACAAGCGGCACCATCGAGATCGCTCGGTGATGGACCCTCATACTCGATCTCGAAGGAGTCGTCCTGTGGTGTCGATTCGGGCCAAACACCTTGGGCCTGCCAGAATTCCTTGAGACGGGCGAGACTGTGGCGGACCGTCTTGCGAACCGTGACGTGGTCGGCGTCGCGTCCACTGTCGTCCCAGCCGTCAGCTGTCCAGAACTCGCCGAATTGTGCGCCGCGATGGAGTCCGTTCCAGTCGAGACCGACAATGTCGGCCGGTGGGTCGTCCGTGAGCGTCGGTCGGGTCAGTTGCTCGATGACGTTGAGCTGTTTCGGCGGACTCCCGCCGAGGATATGGATGCGCCGCCCTCGCCAATCAGCCGGGTCAGAGAACTCGTGAGCCAGGCGGTCGGCGTAGCCTCGAGAGTAGCCGAGGACGAGGTCGTCCGGAATCGCGTCGATCACCTCGCGGCACTTGGGGACGATGATGAGATCAGCCTCGGGGTAGCTGGCTTGAATCTCGCGAGCAGCGGCGACGTGGGCGTCCACGTCGTCGCGTTCGTAGACATCGCCGATGACACCGATCTGTGGTTCGTGCTCGAAGAACCGATCGACGAACCGGTCCAGATCGGGGTTCCGAAAGTCGTTATCCAACATCCCGACAGGGATGTCGAGGTGATTGAATTGGGTCTGTTGATACCCACAGTCCTCTCGGAACCCGGGTACGTATCCGAGCCTGTAGGCATCTAGAGCGTATGGTACCCGATGAAGGAACGCCACGCTGTCGGCTTGTCTGGCAGTAGCAATTTCACAGGCGGTCGAGGCGGGTGCCCCGACCCTTGAGGTCGCGGAGGAAGCCGACAACCGATGACACAAACCACGGTACAATGACAACCCGACTCCCACGCACATAAGTAACACCAGCTGTATATGTGAAATCACAGTGGAATACCGTCGCACCGCCGTCATCAAACTTGACACTCCCGAAGGAACCGGCGACTCCCTTCGAGAGACAGTCGAGCAGTTCAAACACTGCGCCAACACCGCCAGCGAATGGTGCTGGCACGGCGACGACGGATACCACGTTACCTCCAAACAGAAAGCCGAACAAGCCCTCTACGACCGACTCCGCGACGAAACAGACCTTACCGCGAACCTCGTCCAGAAAGGGATTCGTAGGGCAGTCGAGGCCGTCAAAAGCGGCGTCGAACGCCTCAAACGCGACGAAACCACGTCGCAACCGTACTTCTCGTCAGACAGCGCGGTCTACGACAAACGAAGTGCGACGTTCCACCGCGATCACGTTTCCCTTTCAACCGTGGACGGGCGCGTCGAGTGTAATTACATCCTGCCCGATGAGTCGGAGACACCGCCAACCAAGTACGTCTCCGACGAGGATTTCGAGTTTCGGATGGCGCACTTGCAGTATCGGGATGGTGAGTGGTATCTCCACGCCTCAATGCGGAAAATCGAAGCAGACGAAGAATCGTCTGAATCCGAGTCCAAGCACAGAACAGTCCTTGGTGTGGATTTAGGCGTGAACAACCTCGCCGTTGCTTCGACGGGGCGATTCTGGTCGGCAAACGAGTTCAACCACTGGCGTCGGGAGTACGAGAAACGCCGTGCATCATTACAGCAGTGCGGTTCTCGACACGCTCACGAGAACATCGCGAGCGTCGGACAGAAAGAGTACGGACGGTTCGAGATACACCTCCATACAGTGGCGAACGAGCTTATCCGGGAGGCCGTCGAACACGATTGTTCGCACGTCGTGTTCGAGGAGTTAACCCACATTCGGGAGAACGTCTCGAAAGCGACGTGGCAACACATTTGGGCGTTCCGACGTCTCTACGAGTACGTCGAATACAAAGCCAAAGAACACAGCGTCGAAGTCGTACAGGTTGACCCCCGCAATACGTCGAAGCGATGTTCAACATGTGGGTTTACCCACCCGGACAATCGGTCGGGTGAGATGTTCAGGTGTCAGCAGTGCGAGTACGAGAACCATGCTGACTACAACGCTGCGAAGAACATCGGTTTACAGTATCTCCGTCGTCGGCAAAACGCAGACGATGGAGGCGCACCCGTAGATGTGCGCTTGAATCGCGGGACGCTGAACGTGAGTGGGGAGTACAAACCCCCTGCCTCGGCTGAGGCATAGAACGGGAGTCCACGCGAAAGCCTCGGGGCTTGACCCCGAGGCAATTTACGCGCACTGCTACTGCTGGGGCTAGTGTCGGTCGACATGAGTTGGAAGTGGCGAGGGCGACTCCGGCCGCCCTGCACCCTCTCGGAGGGGCGAAAAACCGAGGCGAACTCAGCTGTTAACCAACACGTGTTCCATGAGCCTTGTGTTGTTGGTTAAACGCCAGTTGTGTCCTCTCCTCCTGCTGAGGAATTATCAGCGTATTTGTTCTCAAAGAGACAGCGAGCGGCCGCGTCGGCGCCAGTGAGAGTCTGCTGGCTTTCGTCTGTATCAGCGAAGAGCGTCGACTGATCGCCCTCAGATGGTTGCTCAACTTCGGGTCGGTCGTCGACGCCGAACTCACTCGCTTCCGGTTGATCGAGCCGTGAATCGCGGTCGCGATGATCGACATCGGCGCCGAAATCCTCGAGCTCTTACGAGCGATTGTCCAACACGACCCCGGAAGTATCAGTGAGACGGCTCGGCTCGTTGATCGAGACATTAGCCAAGTGCATCGGAATCTGAAGGAGCTGGAGGAACTCCATCTCATAGATCTCGTCGACGATGGGCAATCGAAGCGACCATCGGTCTGGTACGATGCGATTGATATCGACCTCCCGCTTGTGGCTCCAGATGAGAGTTCGGACGAGGCAACGGCGTAAGCACGGTACAGCCACTATGCGTCCTCGGCCCACCAGAGAGAATCCATGTCGGGTAACCAGTTTTGCGTAACGCCGCTAACCAACAATAATATCAAAATAGCCACTGATGGTTAGTGACGACAACAGCTCTGATGACTCGTTTCTCGGTACCAATGCCTGTTCAGGGACCAGAACGGAGCTATGCTGACGAGGTTTCTGCCGGCTCGACGTACTTCTGTTCCCACTCTTGGCGGTCCTCGAGTTCACGGCGGCCGCGGCGAGTGAGTGTGTAGATGTTCGTTCGTCGGTCTTGCGTGCCTTTCTCGATGAGTCCTTTCTCAACGAGCGTATCGAGATTGGGATACAGTCGGCCGTGGTTAATTTCGCTCTCGTAGTAGTCTTCGAGTTCTTCTTTGAGAGCAAGCCCATGGGGCTCATCGCCACCAACAATTACGTAGAGGAGGTCTCGTTGGAAGCCAGTCAAGTCGTACATAACTGTATCTAACTGGCACATAGCGCTCTCGCATATGTCTGTTGCCACCTCCTGCCCGCAAACGGGGCACCAGAGGAACTCGAACAGTGCCTCACTGTGTCGGTCAAGTACTTCAAGGGTCATAGGTTGACTAACCCGGACGTCCTGGGCCACTACCTCGTGCCCGGCGGAAAAACAGCGCCCAGCGCTCACTCACCGTTCGGCGCCGTAAACGATGTGTGCGGGAGCTTCGTACCCACAGTCGGGGCAGTCGACCATCGCTGGACTTTCGCCCCGTCTGCCGCCTTCTCGCCGATGAGGACGTCGTCGCGACGCGTTACCGCTGGGGGTCACCTTTACGGTCGTTGTCCAGCCTCGTGTCCGGAATGTGGGACGCCTCGACGGTCGGCCGCAGTTCCTCAAAGCCGGAATATCGGTCGTACATCGGTTGGCTCATAGCTTCTGTCGGTATCGAATTTCAACGTCCGGACGCCCTCGCTCGCAACGCACTCTCGATTATACAAGAGAGTACAAATATATATGAGAGTTCAGCGCCAACACTGTCGTAAGAGGTGCCACACATGTCCGAATCCTCGCGAGATGGGGTCCAGTCGTGGACTGAGTCGATGAGCGCCCGCGACCGTATTCGAGCGGTCGCCGAGACGCTTCGCGAACCGCGGTCGGTCAACTGGATTAGCGAGCAGGCCGACGCCGCCTGGAGCACGACCAACGAGGAACTCCAAGCGCTCGTCGATCAGGGCCAGCTGCGTCGTGTCGAGGCCGGCGAGACCACGCGCTATCAGCCGGACTACACGCGGCTGCTCTTCGAGGAAATCCGGACGCTCATCGAGGCGAATACTCGCGAGGAGCTACGCAACGAACTGGCGGCGATCACCGAAGAGATCGAGGACTGGCAGGCGACCTACGACGTTGAGACATGGGAAGAGCTCGAACAGTCGCTCGCCGACGGTGATATCGCAAGTGACGAACTTCGTGAACGCCGCGACGTTATCGGACGTTGGGAGGAGAACCAGGAAGACCGCCGACTCATCAAGCACGCGTTGGCGCTCTACTCGGACGTCGAAACCGCTCGCGAACAGATGATCGACGTGGCTGACCGCGAGACAAACTAATTTTCGCGATCGTCGAACTTGCGGGCGTCATCGAGGGAGACACAGCTATTCGTCGGACTGTTCGCCCAGCTTCTCTCGAAGCTCGACTGCTGCCTTCTCGAAGTGTTCCGCGAGGAACGGCGTTTCCGATGTCGCCCGTTCATTGAGGAATGCGACGGCGTCAGTGATTGCATCAGCGTCGCGCTCCGCGGTCGCGACACAGTCGACATATCCGTCGAGTGCCCGACTGAACGCACGCGAGAAGTGGTCGTAGGCACCGTCGACGCGCTCCATGTTGTCGTCGAGCGACTCGACGAGGGCCCGATAGACGGTCGCCGCCGACGCGTACCGCCCCTGATCGCGGTACTCGTTCGCGAGATCGAACCACTGCGTGAAGTCGATTGGCTCGAAGACAACGTGGTACTCAGGGTTCGTCTCTTCGAACCGCCGGTCGATCGAGGTGCGAAGCTCGTCGACCGACTGTCTCGTCGGCTCGCCGACGCGAGCGAGAAACCGATCGCGGAGATCCGCATCGGTCGCGAGTTCGTCACGCAGGAACGCGCGGAGTTCGTCGATATCGGCGCCGTTGAGTGCGGCGTCGAGTCGATTGCCTTCGTCTGAGGGAGGGTCGTCTACACACCGAAGCAACACGGCGACGACGTGCTTGCACGCTCCCGGCCCGTCGTACGGACAGTCGCACCACGGGGCAAACCCGTCGGTGGCAAGGTCAACACGAACATCATACTGATGGCTGCCACTCACGACGGCGGTGACGGTGCTGTCGACGCGGTGAATCTCGTGGATACGACTCTCAGCAAGATATCGTTCGCCGCGTTCGAAGACCGCATCCGTGCAGACATCTCGAACCGCGTCCTCGGCTATGTCCATGTGCGTGGACAATGGTTCTAGCGCGAACGGGAAAACCGATACGTCGACCTCGCCTGCGCTCCGGATTGGAACGGTCTCACTAATACTGTTGCAGTACGACGTGGAATCCACAGCTTGGCGGGAGTCCTACTCGGTCGCGAGTTCGTCGTAGATTTCCTCGTGTTCGTCGAGGTCTTGGCGTCCGAGGAACCGAATGAGATACTGCCGTGCCTCTTCGGGGGACATCTCATCGGGAATCTCGGGCTGCTCACTTTCAGCGGCCATCCTTATTCCTCATTATGGGATTCGTCGTCATAATCGTTCGGTTCTTTGGATTGCTGATCGACTGTGTCGTGCTCCGTCGATAGCTGGTCTGTGCCTTCAATACGTGACAGCCAGAGGTTGATGGTCGCCTCGTACTCCGGGGCAAGTGGTTCTGTGTGCGTTCGGAGATACTCGCTCACGTCGTTCTCATCGACACCAGCCTCATCCGTCGCGAGCGCCTTTAGAATCTCTTTGATCGTCCGATCATAGTCAAATCGCAGACCATTCAAGGCGTAGAAAATTCGAGTCGACATGAGCGCCGTTCGCTTGTTGCCATCGACAAATGGATGATTCGCCGCAATGAGCCGCAGCAGCTGGAATGCCTTCTCGTGGATCGATTCGGGCACCTGACCGAAATGGCCTTCCTGAATATGTTCAACGGCGTATTCGATATCGCCTGGCGAAGAGATACCAGCGGTCGTCTCCGCATTTGACTCCACGATCAACTCGTGGATGTCACGGATATCAGCAGCCGACAAATAGCTGATTGATTCCGATTCTTCGTCCATTATCGATATCCTTTGTTACAATGCATATCTAACCTCTGCTTTCTGCAGATGCCTCTCGTTTCTATGTAGTGCTTTTGGTGCCCACTTTTTGTTTACCGTCCAACTGTTGTAGTGTGTCTCGATGGGTTCGAACCGCTGTCGATGAAATGTTGGCGGTTTCTGCAACCTTGGATTGCGTCAACCATCGGCCCTCTTCGCGACCGGCCTTGTAGAGGCAGGCCGCGGCGAACCCGGCCGGATGGACGCCCGTCGTGACGCCGCGCTTTTCGGCCTGCTCTGCGAGCGTTCGGGCCCGTTGTCGGATCTCGTCCGAACACTCGAGGTCGGAGGCGAGTCGCGGCACGAACATGCTGAGGGAGACGGGCTCAGCTCTTCATTCAGCGTTTTGTACGCGTTCGTGACTCGTGACTCCGCGACCCGGACCATCTCGCTGACCTCGCTCAGCAACCGCGAGAGGCCGTTGCACCGGTAGGCCCCGTAGAAGCTGGCCGCGGCGATGGCCTCGATGGATCTGCCACGAAGCAGGTCCTCGTTCTGGGCGCTCCGGAAGAGCTGACATACCTGAGAGCGCACTGAGTCAGAGAATTCGAGGGCACTCGCCAGCCGGCGTACCTCGCCCAACCCGTGTGCGAGATTCCGTTCCGCTTTCGACCGCCAGCGACCACAGGTCTGCTCACGGCGCATCCGCCCGAGTCGCTGGCGCTGGATGCTCGGCGTCGCCACTCGGATGTCGGTTACTCTTCGAGACGTTGGAGCAACTGCGCGACGTACTGGTTGTTTTCCCAGCTTTGATGTGTGATGGTCGTGAGCAGCGTTCGAACCGTCTCGTGGCTCAGATGTCCGTTCCGGGCGTAGTCGACGATGAGCCGCGGCGTTGGGACGATCCGCGGCCCCTGCAGCACGGCGTGAATCAGCGGGAAGTTCGTCCCACCAAACTCGTCGGTGAGAAACCCCTCGACAGCAAGCGCGTTCGCGAGGACAATGCCATCGGTCTCGCTGTCATCGAGGCCGAACGTCGGCCGCGAGTCTGGTGTCTCCTCGCGCTCGTACGGATCCTCGATAGTGTAGTGGCCACGGGCTGCGAGGACGTTACTCGCAGCTGCCCCGTGGATATCCTGATACTGCGTGATGTCACGGAGTTCCGCGACCACTTCTGGCGGCACGAATACCTCACACGATGTGAGTAGATACTGGAATGGGTCTGGGGTGCCGGTATCGACAGTCGCGTCGGCTCGGGGAACCGCGAGACTGACGAGTGCGCTGGTGTCGGCGACGACCGTTCGCAGTCGCCGGCCGTTCATCGATCATCGTCGGCTGCGGTGTCGACCGCTGTCGCATCGCCATCGTAGACGTCGACGTCTGATGCCGACGCGGTCTCTGACAGTGCAATTGAGGCGACGCTCGCTGATCGCATCGAGACTGTCCGGGCGGCTATCGGGAGCGTCAACGGATTAGAAACGCGCGACCCGACGCCCCACGAGTCGCTGACCGTGGCGCGCGAATACTGGGGACGTGATGACGACCTTCCCAACGAACTCGTTGAGGACCTCCTTACCGACGATCAGGACGGCAAGCACAGCGAGGACCTCACCGATCGTCTTGCCCGAGTAATCGAACCCGAGATGTGGGATCCACGAAACGGGTGGGTGCAGATCGGCGACCAGTATGCGACGGCCCTCTGGCTAGCCGAGTATCCCACAGAGACGGCGAGTGCGGACGTATCTCTCCAAGATGGTCCAGTACAACCTCGTCGATGCGGAAGGCACGAGCCGGGACCGGGAGTACTCACTCGTCGGTTCGGAAGCTGCGTCGCCAATGCAGTAATATCCTGTCTCCGATTGGGTGAGATCGAGCGGCAATCAATCGAACCCTTGCGGAATCGCGAAACGCCGAAATCACGGGATACTAGTACTGAGTGCCGACCGCGAATCGAGCATAGGCCATGAACAGTTAACCAACAGACCGTCAATACATGCGCTTTGTTGGTTAATCGATGATCTGTATCGGTCGAAATTCGAACCAGATGAACGACAGGGATCACGGAGAGTAGATTCAGAAACGGTCATCGTCGGGAAGTGGGACCGAGCGAAACATGTGGAAAGAGGTCCACGGTCATCGATCGATTGGTGTCGGGAAGGGTAGATTTCGACTGGAATATCGACCAGGCAACGATGGTAGCAGGGAGAGGGCGACCAAAGTTGCCAGTATTGCCAATAATACCGTCGTTTAAGTACCTCTCTCACTCCACCATTGCCAGTAACGAGGGGAGAATGGACGGGAGGGCAGAAGCTGTCACGTCTCTAGTCTAGTTACTGTCATCTAAACCTACTATAGCTAGTTGAGTTTTCGCTAGTGCGGGTATGGTTAAACGTGCAATGTATTAAGAGTATCGTTGGTTAGAGAGGGTCAACGACCCCCTCCAGTTGTTGCAAAGGTTTACTGGCAATAGTGGAGTGTGTGTGTTTTATAAGTGGTTGCGGTACTGGCATAACTGGTTCGAGCGGTGGGTTAGTGGTGATACTGGAACCCATGGTTTTATGATGGTTCTTCGTCTTGAGTCCGCCTATGGGCCGATTCAATCGAGAATCGTTCATCATCCAGGACAAAGACGTCCTCCGGGATGATTACCAGCCAGAGACACTCGAGGAGCGAGACGAAGAACTCGACGAATATGCGGCCGCTCTCCGTCCCGTCATTCAGGGCTGGCAACCGAACAACGTCTTTCTCTATGGCGTTACCGGCGTCGGGAAGACAGCTGCTACGCACGATCTTCTTGAGGAGCTGCAGGAATCCGCCGGAGAGTACGACGACGTCGATCTCAACGTTATTGAACTCAACTGTACTGGCTGCACCACATCCTATCAGGTAGCGGTCAATCTCGTGAACGAGATTCGCTCTCCTTCTCACCCTCTCACCACAGTCTCGTCTTCGCGCGAACCGATGAGCGAAACCGGGTATCAACAAAAACGCATCTTCAACGAACTCTACAACGACCTTGAGTCGATCGGTGGGACTATTCTCGTGGTTCTGGACGAAATCGATAACATCGGCTCGGATGACGATATTCTGTACGAGCTTCCACGAGCACGCTCGCAATTGGATCTCGATGTGAAAATCGGTGTGGTCGGCATCTCGAACGACTTCAAGTTCCGAGAAAACCTCTCTCCAAAAGTCAAGGACACTCTCTGCGAAGAGGAAATCTTGTTCCCTCCGTACGACGCGACTGAACTGCAGAATATTCTCAAGCACCGAGCCGATATCGCGCTCTACGACGATGTCCTCGAATCAGATGTAATCCCATTGTGCGCAGCATTCTCTGCACAGGACTCGGGATCTGCTCGGCAGGCATTACGGTTACTCCGGAAAGCAGCTGATATCGCCGAGAACGACGCGATGGCGGGTGGAGAGGCGAAAATCACCGAAGACCACGTTCGGGAGGCCGAGCATCAGATCCAGCGACAACAGGTTGTCGAAGGGATGCATTCGTTGACCCGGCAGGGGCAATATGTATTGCTGACTGTCTGTCAGCTAGCGGCAGAGGGAGAAACACCCGAACGGACGAAACTGATCTATGAGCGCTATCGAGAGGTTCTTCGTAATCACGGCAGTGAACCACTGAAACGCAGGCGAGTACACGACCACCTGTCGGATTTGAGCCTCCACGGGATCTTACGGTTGGTCGACTCGTCGAGTGGACGCGGGAACTACAACGAATACGAGCTTGATGTCTCTCTGTCGTCGGCCCTCGACGCACTCGAGAGCGAACTAGGTGAGCTCAACGACATTCGTGAAACTGCCAAGCGGCATCGGGTTCTGGAGTGACTTCTCAACCGACAATACCAGTACTGCCAATACCCTCTCCACTTTTGCCAGTAACCGCGCAACCGTCAGTGCCAGTTTCTCCAGTACCCTCTCCGGTGTTGCCAGTAACTTCCTTGTTCCAATCAATCCGACTAGTTACTATCAGGACCACCGTTGCCAATTTCATCAAATAGCGTCTTGTCCTCCGATTTTACTGGCAATAGTGGAGTGTCTGACAGCATCTAAACGAAATTTCATTTACGAGCATTTGTAATCGCTCTCCAGTGGACTACTTATCGCGTGAGGGTTCGTGGTTCGAAGACCCAATCTTGCACGGATTCACCCCGCACTTACTACTCGAAAACGGGGGATGTCTTCCTGTTCGAGTTCATTCGTTGTCTGGGCCATCGGTGAACAGGATTTCGTGGAGAAACGACAGAAACGTCGGGGGTGGGAGTAACCGATTCGTCTCTGTCTACGGGTATTCCTGATCACTCACGAGAGCCTCGGTACACTCGACGAGGTCGTCCTCAGTCGTCCACCGGCAGAGACGCCTAGCATCGTTGAGCATCTCGAAGATCGCGGTCTGCATTCCACTGTAGGGACTCTCGACGGCTACGTTTGTGTCGATCGCGTCCACATCTATCGTATTGTACGTCGTGTTTGAACACGTGCGTCTTCGCAAAGTACTCCTCGAGAGCTGTGAAGTAGCCCTGCTCGACGAGGAAGCAGCCCTGGGCGTGTTCGGTGACGCCCACGATGACGTCTGTATGATCGGCGAGCAGCCGGAACTTGAGGTAGGTTTTCGTCCACTCGCTTCGAATGTTGATCATCAGGAACGCGTACGCACCGGGCTGTCGGTTGAGGCGATCTTCTACGAGCTGGAGAGGACGGATTTCGGGTTTCCCGTAGCTGCCGAGGACAAAGTACGAATTCTCAGCTGAGAAGATCGGCGTGAGCTTCGCAACACTCTGTTTCAGCGCTTCGTATTCTTCCGGTGTGGGTGAGCTTCGTGCAGATACTCGTCGGCTTTCTCGGCGAGTTCGTCGACAGTGACCGGATCCTCACTCATCAACTCGGGACTTCTCCCGTACCCTGCGTCTTTCACTTCGCAGACGGGGTGTCTCCCCGAACAACTGGCCATCCGACTGAGGTACTAGTCCGTCTACTCGTCCGGATTCACTGGGGATTTGTACTTTGATTTGACACGATCTCCTTCCCGCCACTGCCAGTAGTAGTAGCGGTTATCGTTGATCTCCTTGATCGTGATCGTCGCCTTCGTCGGGACATCATCGGGGAGGTCATCGGGTCGCTCGTCGATCTCGTCTTCCTCCTCCGCTTCGGCAAGGCGGGCCTGGCGCTCGCGATGCTCGGCGAGGTCCTCGGCATAGTGGGCAACGTCTCGGAGCAGCTCGGGTGAATAGTCGTTGAGTGTGTCGATGACGTCGGTGGGGAGGTCCGCTGGGGGCGTCGGTGGCTCGTAGGACATGGGCCGATCTGTGTTAACCAACAAAGGCGCAAACCGCATAGTTTTGTTGGTTAAGCCGCTACCAACGGCTCTCACCGGTTCTCCAGCAGCTGTATCAATACTCGAAACTCTCCATCAAGGAGTTTCGTCTGATGTTACAGCCCTTCGAGCATCCTCGAACTCTGGACGAATCTACGAGTTCGAGGGGAGGCGCCCATCAGGTCGTGGGACCTGCCCCTGTTTGATCTCATGATCGACTCGCCGGAGGTGTTTACAGCCGCCCTCGGGCGTACGCTTCCGCCAGTCTGGACACGTACACGACCCGCTGATCACGTCGACTTCGTACCAGTTTCCGGACGCCGATCGGACCTCATAGCGGCCACCCTTTTCGAGCAGCGAGACGGCCATCGATTCGTCGACGGCACGGCTGGTTCGCGGCTCGAGGTCGTCGTGCTGGGTCGAGTGCTCCGTGACGACCATCCGATCGCGCACGTCGCCGGAGCGGCCGCCGTCTGGGGCAACCGCAGCTTCGGGATCCTGGAGGCGATTCGCAAGCAGGGCCTCAACCGGATGCCCCTCCGGCCACAGATAGTGGACTTCCCGCCGCTCGCGATGGTCGTAGGAGCCACAGGCGGCTGCGCTCCCGATCCAGACACGCCACGCCCCGAGTGCTGCCATCACGTCGACGATGACTCGCGGAACAGCGTCGTACTCGTCGGGGTAGAACACCCGGAAGCGAGTACACTCCTCCTGCGGCGGAACCGTCTCCCACCACTCGACGTCGTCGTCCCAACTGTTGCACATCGCGTCGTCCTCTCCGTAGCCGACAGTCACGCCGTCAACCTGCGGTACTTCCACCGATGTGTCGTCAGCCTCTCCTTCGAGCAGCCGAAGGACGGCGTACCGGAGATACTCGTGTTCCGGATGGTCCGAAGATTGGGCGACCTGCTCGTGGTGCTCTGCGACTCGCTCTGCCTCGTCGAGAACGGTCGTTAGATATCGGTCAATCATGGGTCGGTGAAGACGGGAGTGCGCCTCCGCCCCTTGGCGGGCGCTGAAAAACTTAACCAACAAATAGCGATCCATCGTATCCTCTGTTGGTTAATTCATCTCCGCTCAAATTCTGAGCCGGATCGGATTACCGGAGCCAAGAATGGTATATTTGTATAGAGATAATTTTATAGGGAATACGGGGGACAAGACTAATACAGTTAGATGCGATACCGATAACTAACGATGATGGAGTACGTCGACGAGACCGCGGCGAAGATCATGGTCGCGGCCCGGCCGGGCGACTCGATTCGTCGGATCGCCCAGAAGATCGACGGCTCCTACTCGTGGGTCTACGACTGGATCGAGCGGTTGGAGGACGCAGGCTTCATCCGGCGCGAGGACGGCGTCTACATCGAGAATTACGCTGTCAGGGATCGCTACTACGATCTCGTCGCGGCCATCTCTCGCGCTGTTCCCCCCTCAATCGACGAGGGCTACGTTATTCCGCACTTCGCGGGGATGCCCTTTGCGTACACGAAAATCGACGGCGTCTACGTCTGGACCCACGGCGGTTATCAGATCGCCCGCGGCCACGACGACTACCCGATCTTCATACAGGTCGCCGACCAGGACGTCGAACGGTGGACGGCGTTCTTCGACGAGTTCGGCATTCCGAGCCGGATCGAAGAGCGGCCGGATGCAACCGACTACGACGCGACCGTCTCGTACGTGTTGTTCCCGACGAGTGGGGACATCACTCGCGAGTGGGTCGACGGCAATCCGGTCATTCCGTTGGATGAGGCAATCGAGCACATGTTGGAGTACCGGGTGAACTACGAGCCAGCGCTGGAGATGATCGCCGACGAGTATGACCGCGATATCGACGCGTCCCACGAGGATCCGCGTTTGAATGCATGAGCCTCGGCGAACGCGAAGACGAATTGCTGGATACGCTGGAGGCAGTTATTGCGGCTGACCTGCCGTACGTGCTCGTCGGTGGGTGGGCGATCGCGGCGTTCAACCAGCGCTTCACCACGGACGTCGACGTCGTCATTCCGGCACAAGCGGTCGACGACTACACCGACCTTCTCACCGACCGCGGCTACGAGAAAACGGCCGATGTCGAGCGAAACGAACTCTACGAGGGCCGGACTATCCGGTTTACGAAAGACATCGGGAATCCGGTTCAGTTCGACGCGATGGTCGACGCGCTTGGTTGCCGCCAGACGGAAGCTGAGTGGTCGTATCGCTATCTGGCCCAGCACTCTGTCACCGAGGAACTGCGAACCGGGCGCCCGGTAACAGCCAGGATTCCGGAACGGGAGTTGCTGTTCGCGGTGAAACTCCACAGTGGCCGCAAGGCAGACTCCCGGGATCTGGTGGTGCTGGCTGCTGGCGCGGATTTCGACCGGATCGCGACTCATCTGCATCGCGGGGAGTCCACGAAGCTCGCTGGTCGCATCGAGACTGTCCTCGACCGACTCACGTCGGAAGATTTTGCGGACGCGTTCAAGGGGGTCTTCGAACAGCAAACGGTTCCCGAACAGGATATCGATGCCGTCGTTGAGTTCCTTCGTGACCAGCAGCGCCGAATCGATTCTGAACTATAACATCGACTGCCGGTGGGTATGCCTTGGGATCGCTCGAAACACACGGGATCGGACGCCGAACGAATTAACCAACAGTGTAGACAAAGTACCCCCGGAGTTGGTTAACAGCGGGGGAGGGGGTATTCAGCCCTCTACAACTGTGTCGATGATCTCTTGAGCGGTCGAACTGATCCGACCGAGACGCTCCTGAATGCTCTCCGCATCGTCGTCCTGCCACGCGGCAAGATAGAACGCTGACCCGCTCGTATCCAGGTTGAAATACCGCCCGACGATGTACGCAACAGCTTCCGCTTCGACCTCGCGTTTTGCGCGCTCGGGCTCGTCGTCGCCATCGAAATGAAGCAGCGCGTGGGCGTACTCGTGAACCAATGTCACCGCGAGATCGGCCTGATTTGAGCGGGCTTTCGCTTCGACAACGGGCTGGCCCTCGTGGGGAGTCCGGTGTTTGCAGACGCCTTTCGCGTCGCCATGCTCCCACTCGGCAGCGTCGACGACACGGACGTCTATGTCGAGCGTAGTTGCTGCATCGAGGAGTACTGGCACCAGGTCGTCGGCGTCACCAGCTGCCTCGGTTTCCAGCTCGGGGAGCGGTTCGCCCTCGGTTTGAGACACATCGAAGACGGCAGTTGGTTTGAATCCAACCAGTCCTTCGGACCACTCCTCGGCCGGTGTCTCGTCGTAGTCACAGTCGCTTTGCTCGTGGTAGCTCGGTGAGTTCTCGCACTCAGGGCACTGCTTCGTAATAATGGGTGCCCAGATCCAGATCGCCTGTTTGCCCTCTTGGACGTGCCGGTCGAACTCCGACCGCCACGTATTGTAGCCCGCTACGCGGGTTGCCTCGGGATACTGGAGCTTGATCAAGAGGGTGTTGCGATGGGAGTAGTCGTGGAATCGGGACTGGACATCGAGCCACTCCTGGAACTGTTGGCTGGCTTTTGCCTCGTCGACGTCTGCGACGAGCTCGTCGATCCAGTCTTCGATGGTACTGTGCATCTCGTCGTGTCGGGTGTCGGTCTCCTCGAACGAGACCCCCGACTCACTGGCTGTCATCATGGATTGCATCACATCGAGTACGACGACGTCTCCGAGAAGTCAGGACGCGCCGCACCCCTCGGGGGCGCACAATAAACATCGGCGCGACTTCGGGAGGTTTAGATCGGGGCTGCTATCGGAGGCTGGGATTAACAACCAGTGCGACACAATCACCGGGAGGATGGGTCTCGTTGAAACGCTTCGCGGGGTCGTTGGTACTCGGACGTCCACGACATCTACCCTGTATGAGTGCCGGCACTGCGGAACGACCCTTTCCGAGGATGCCGAAACGTGTCCGACCTGTGGTGAAGAAGAGGTTGCCTGCTACCAGTTCTAACCGAATTTCGTTTAGTCTGCACAGATCACGGTCAACACTACTTCTGGCCGGTAGTGTCCAGCAGCCCCCCACAGTGTGAATGGGGATCAGTTAGCGAAGCGCTGCTTTCTCGTCAGCGAGGCCGATCGTGACGAGATACTCGAGGAACGTATCGAACTGGTCGACATCGCTCGGCGTGTCCGTCGCGAGGTGTCGTGCCCACTCGATCGCCCACTGGAACGCGGGATCGGTCCCACCCTTACCATGTATATACCACCAGCGGGCGGCCTTCAGGACGACGAGCGGATTCGTCGGCGGTTGCTCGCTTGCGAGTCCACGAGTGATCGATCGCATTTCCTCGGGTACTTCGGCGGGGTCGACTTCGCCTGATTGGGTGTTCGATACGTCGACTGGAATGTCGTCGATCGAGACGTCGTTCGGACGCTGTTGTTGACTCACGGAAAATCACCTTCTCGGAGGACTTTCTGGATCGAGCCCCCGCCCCCTCCGGGGCGCGAAAAACCACTCGTGGCGTCACGCTGGCGGAATGTACACGCTCTGGTCGCCGGCAATCTCCTCGTGGTTGTTTCGATGGCGATGCGAGATGTAGCACTCGTAGCCACAGAGCACGCCGGTATCATACTCGGCAATGAATGGGCCGCGGCGTGTCGTCCAGACGTTCGCTCCGCATTCGGTACAGGCAGCACTATCGAGATCGGTCAGTGACGGTCCCTCGTATTCGATTTCGAGGGTGTCGCTATGTGGCGTTGAGTCGGGCCAGACGCCGTGAGACTGCCAAAAGGCTTTGATGCGGGCGAGACTGTGTCGGACTGTCTTCCGAACTGTGACGTGGGAGGCGTCACGTCCGCTATCATCCCAGCCGTCAGCCGTCCAGAACTCCCCGAACTGCGCGCCGCGATGCAGCCCGTTCCAGTCGAGGCCGACGATGTCGGCCGGTGGCTCGCCTGTGAGTGTCGGTCGGGTCAACTGCTGGATGACGTCCCACTGTTTCGGTGGGCTGCCACCGAGGATATGCACACGGCGGCCACGCCAGTCAGTCGGCTCGGAGAACTCGTGCGCCAATCGATCGGCATACCCCCGCGAGTAGCCGAGCACGACGCCGTCGGGGATCGTGTCGATCACTTCGCGGCACTTCGGGACGATGACGAGTTCTGCGTCGGGATAACTTGCCTGAATTTCGCGGGCAGCCGCCACGTACTCGTCGACGTCGTCTCCTTCGTACACATCTCCGATCACGCCAACCTTGGGTTCGTATTCGAAAAACCGGGCGACGTATCGGTCCAGATCGGGATTTCGAAAGTCGTTATCCAACATTCCAACGGGGATGTCCAGGTTCTGATACTGGGTCTGCTTTCGATTGGGCACGCTGATGTCGAACAACAACGGAAGACCTTCCCTTAAGATTAGAATTAATATTAAAACTGGATTTATCGTTGTTCCCACCCTGGTCTCGGTGACCCTGGAAGATCATCTGTAGCGCCGAGTAACTCTTCCACAGTCGTCCAGGGATAACATCGTCCGTGGAGTTCGAAGAGACGGAAGTCATTCAGATGCACCCAGCTGTACGACGGAACCTCGATATCGTGTTCCTCAAGCGTGGTTCTCACCGCATCGACCGATATGTCGATCCCAGTGTCGTCCGCTCGTTCGACGAGGGCCTCGAGTTCTGCAGTCTTCGTCTCATCATCGATGCCGGTGGCAGCGCTGATCTGCGCAGCAGCAGCGATTACATCACGTTCGTCGGTGAGGTGGTCCTCCGTTTCCCATTGGTATGCGCGCGGGAAGGCGTACGCCTTCTCGAAGTACTCTGTTTCGCCCAGTTTGCCGAGTTCGTTGATCTCACCGCCCGCATCTTGCTCGAACACAGCAGCCACATAATCACAGAGTGTCGCCGTGATATGGAACTTCACGCGGAACTCCGGAAGTCGGGGGAGGTCGATGTCTGAGAGGTCTCCAATGAGGAAGGCATATGTTCCGTATCGGCGGTTCAGCCGATCACTGACTGCCCGTACGCGTCGGAGATACGGATCGCGGTAGCTTCCGAGGACGAGATACGCGGTTTGATCCCGGTCGTAGATTGCTGGTGTCTCACTGTTTGCCCACGAGAGGATTTGCACGGCCTCCATTGACCCGACGTCGAGCCCGCGTAAGGCCTGCTGCACAGCCTTCATGATCTTGCCCGAGTTCGGGGGCACAGATGGAGCACTCATAAGTGGGAACTATACTGGCTGAGTAAAAGGCGTTTCTAACTAACTCAGTGTTTCGGTGATTCTATTGACTTGTTCAACCCAAACCGTTATGCAGTCGAGCCCACTACTCTACAGTATGAGCGACACGGCCCCGGAAGGGTTCGAGGATCCCTTCGCAGAGCAGCAGCGGATGCGTGAGCTGCTCTCCCAGGAGACGCGCCATCTCATCTTGCAGTTGGTTCTCGGTCATCCAGCACACCTCGCGTCGTTGGCCGAGCTCGACTACATGATTCCGAAGAACGAGGCAGCCATCCTCGACCAGCTCGAGACACTCAAAGAGGCAGGAATCCTCGACGTCTACGTGCACGAACCCAACGTGTCGACGCGAGACCTCCCGTCAAAGTTCTGGGGACCGACCGAGCGCGGGGTTGAGATCCTCTACGAGCATAACTTCCTGCGGGGCGTCCCGGTTGCACGCGCGGTCTACGAAGAGACGAAAAAATCCGAGCGGGTGCAGCGCCACGAGGACGCACCGCGGCCGACGCTTCCCGCAGCCGTTAGAGAGGCACTCGAATTCGACGAACCGGATATGGAAGAGGCTGAGGTTTCCTAGGGTTCGTCAGGAGAATCTCGAGGAGAGCGGTTTCTCGCTGCCTCCAAGTTGGCTGGTACTTTGAACGCCATATCCGTCGCTGCGACTGTTGGAAGCGATGGTTAATGGCTGCGAGCGCCTTTTCATCTGAGTGTATTCATGGTGTCTTCCCCGATGAATGTTCTCTCAGAGCTACCATGGTAGCTCTAAGCTACCGCTATCTTGGCGCCTTGCTGTGAGACTATGAATGGGCTGTGTTGACCTTAATTCTAATCTTAACATTAAATATTGCTGGGTAGCTCATAGAAACAAGTATGGCGTTGAGGTTGGCTCAGTTGATACCATAAATGACTAACACAAATTTTCCACGAAATACAAGGCTGTCGCAAGAAGAGAATGAATAGTGATTAGCGCAGTCCGATTCATCACGAGGGAAGAATTAGCCGGGTTCTATGTAACTACTGGACAGGCAGCTGGTCAGAATCCCGAACTGTGAATCTTGACTCGGAGGCCAACTGCCGCAAGTGCGAGACCTCCGTAAATCAGTATGTCAAGTGGACTCAGTAATCCTGCTTCGAGGAAGATTGGGATCGCGAGATAGATTCCGATACAGACGCCTGCGAGGTATCCGAACGACCAGTATCGAGACGCATCTACAGTCATCACCGCACTCACAATTGAAACAGGAATCACCCACCAGAAGATACCTGATGGGAGCATACCTTGCTCAACCAGCAAAGGAACGAGTTCACTAATCAGGAGGGCAACAACGACGGTCTCGACAATCATCCCGAAACCTCGTTCGAGACCGTGGTCCATACCTGGCATCTTGCCAGAGTATCATTGGTGTGAGAAATAGATATTTCGTCTGTACTTAGCGATATAGTCACCAGGCACATCGTCCCGCCTTCGTACCCGATAGCGATCTACGTTCAGCACGACTCCGGCAACTTTTCAGACCTCAAGTGTTCAACAAAGCTTGGGAGTTCTCACGCTTCCATCCGTAACCAATGATAGCTGAGACACTACAGCTGACCGGTTTCTTCTAGAATTAACCTTAATATTAGGATTAATACATGGTCAGAGGAGTTCCCCTCTGCTTTAACCAACAGTCTCCATACAATTGGAATAGTGTTGGTTAATTCAGTCCTTGAGGAGATCGTCGACTTGCTTCGCGGTTTCAGCTGCTTGGATGTCGGAGTACGACTCGTGGGTCGTCTCGATGCTCGCGTGTCGGAGTGCTGATTGGGCAAGTTCGGCGTGGCCGCTCGCGTAGAGCTCGTGACCAAGCCCTCGACGGGCACCGTGTGGCTTCAGGTAGTCACCGTCGACGTCGAGGTCAGCGTCATCACACAGCCGCTTCATCAGGTTGCGAGCACCGTTCGTCGAGAGCGCTGGTGGGACGACCTCATGTTCTCGGAGCACTGTGTCGATATCACTGTCGTCGAGGATGGTCTCGATCTCGTCGTCCGACATTCCCTCGTGGGCCAGCTGCTCGCGAACGGCGCGATATTTCGACGGAGCGTGCCCGCTGGGAAAGACCGGCCACTCGTCGGTCGGTGGATCGAGGACAGTCCTGTACCGCTCTAAAGCCGTGGCGGCCCGCTCGGGAAGCTGTGCGTACTCGTACGCTCGTGACTTCCCGAGGACGCGGACGGCGCCGGCGCCGAGTTGGACGTCTCCCCAGGTGATGCCGTTCCGCTTGTCGTCGGAGGGTTCAGCGAACACCTCCGCGCCGCGAACGCCCGAGAGCCCCAGGAGATAGACGATCGCTCGGTCGCGAAAGGCCCGATTACGACTCACGTCCGCTTCCTCGTCAAGGGCGTGGTCGACACGTTCGTCGACGTAGCGCATGATCGCCCGCCGCTCCTTTTCCCGCCAGAACTGCCGGTCGGCGTCACCGAGATCCTCGGGGAGCTCGTCGGTGGCACGCTTCGCTTTGGCCGGGTTCGTATCGAGGAGCTCGTCGGCCACGCAGAACGTGAGGAACGCGCGGACGTACGCGTAGTAGGTGGTCGCGGTACTCGCTTTCAAATCGCCGTCGCGGGCCTGCTTTTTGAGATGACGCGCGTATCGGCGGCAGTCGAGGACGTCCAGGTCCTCGAGGTCCGTCACACCGCGCTCCTCGCGCAGCCAGGTTCGCCACGTCGCGAGGGTCGACGCGAAGTTCTTTCTGGAGTTACCAGCCTCGACGCTGTCGAGGTACTGCTGGATGGCCGTCTCGACCGGTGTTCCCCCGGGTGTAGCGTCTCCCTCGTCGGGTTCCATGGTTCGTGCTCGACCGACGGCGGCGACCCACGTAAATCCACTGTGTACAACTGGGATAATACACAGTGAGTCTGTATTCTTGAATTCCCCCTATATCGAAGGATAGACAGGCCATAACGACGATATTCTGATTTATAAATTGCATATGGCTATACAGAGTCTCGGGTGCCGGAAGTTCACAGTTTCGGAGGATGGGCTAGTTTCGGGTTGAATCGCCGACCACTCGGTACAATTTCGCGTGGTTAGTGGCCGGGGTCAGTACTGATTGGACTCCACTCCCGAGCGCGCATCAACAATTGCGCGGAAATCGGCGATGCTGGACAGCGTTTCCACTCAGCCACGGCGGGCGTTCTATTGTACGAGCGTTCAGTCGGGTGGTATCAGCGCCGAGGCGACGAGCTCGACACACTCTCCAGCGGTCAACACGGGCTCGTAGTCTATCTCGCCGTCAACGCCAGCCTTCAGCAGGAAATCAGTCAGCCGCCAGATGTTGTACAGCAACACGGCGAAGACGAAGTAGAACAGCCTGACGCGGTAGTCTTTCGACGAGGTATTCGCGAGGAAATCGTGTTTGATGCTCTTGTACTCGTTTTCGATCTGCCAGCGGCGGCTATACCGCCGACAGAACGACTCGGCCTCTTCCGGCCCGACTCGGAGATTCGTCGCGAACACGGCGGTCCCCTCACCGCTCGTGGGCGGAACGTAGAGAAACCGCAGTTCGTGCGAGCCCGACTCAACATTCACGGAAGCGGTCTCGACCGCAACCTCCTGCCCATCCGCGTCCATCTGGGCGATAGCCTCCCGCTCGGTGCTGGTGATTCGTTTCGGGATGAGGTAGTTGACATCGTGGTTCTGGAGCGTCTGGAACACCCGCATCGAGTCGAATTCGCGGTCGCACAACACTGTCTCGATGGGAACGTGTTTTTTAGCTTGTTCGACCAGCCGTCGAACCACACGGTGAATCTGATTCGGTGGGTTGTCATCCCAGGGGGAACTCTCGCGGACGGGCTCGACCGCGAGTACGAGCGGGATATTCCGCCCGATGATCGACAGCGTGGCGAACTTGAACGCCCGGCCGTCGCGGTCTTTCGTCCCGCTGACCATCGGCATCTCGTCGGTGTCCCCGTAGTAAGGAATCGTAGTGATGTCGATGGCGGCCGTCACTGGCCGCCGGAACGAGGCTTCCGACCCGATAACAGAGCAGAGCCGCTCGGTCACATCGGTGAAGCCGTCGATGAGCTCGTCCGGTGCGAACTGTTTGACCGCTCGCAGATGGGTATCGCCGTGTGGACCGTAGTCGTCTCCATGCCGGAACTGGAAGCGAGCGGCTCCCTGCGCAGTCCCACAACCGACCATCCCCATGAACGTCTGCAACTCGAAGAACCGCGTGTCCTCGTAGGAGGCGTTCGCGGCCCGGTCTGACTCGAAGTAGCCGAAGGCGTGATCACGCGCGAGACGTGTCGTCTGAACGATCTCATCCTGCGAGAACGATTCATCCTCTGATGCGTTCTCCTCTACTGGAGATTCCTCGACGATCTCTGCCTTGGGGCGAACCTCCGGCGCAGGTATCTCGAAATCGTGGACCTCTTTGACGACGAAGTGTGCGGCGGTCTGCACGTACTCCTGGACAGCCTCATCGAATCGATTCCGCCACGCACGCGAGAACGCCGATTCATCAGGCACTCGGCTGAAGCCAAGGATAGTGCCCACTTCCGGTTGCTGTTTCAGTCGTCGCGTGAAGGCGGCGTACGACTCACCCGTAATCTCCATGAACATGAACGCGAGGACCATCGCGCGAAAGGAAAGTGGTGCAGGATGCCACGCTGGATACCCATCTTCAATCGAATCAATCGTCTGCTCTAGATTCTCGAACGCCGTGACGAGATCGGTATGTTGGAGATCCTCTCGGATAGCGATTCCAAGTTGATAAGCTTCGCACAGATACCGCATTCGAGGACGGTCATCGAGGTGTGTCTCACCGGAGTCACTCATGCGTGGCACTGAGAGAGTCAGAGACCCAACTCTTCGAGAACTGATAGCAGACGAGAGACCCCTCGAGGCTGTGAATGTGCATCCGTATGCCCGCGCTCTGCCTGCTGGCCCGGGCCATTAGTCCCCTTTTGTGAGCGAGCGCTTTCCACGTGACGCATCGATCCCCAATCGATGAGTTACATAATCGATAACTGTTGTCGTACAGAGCATCAGCAGGATCACGATCGCGGTACCGAGGTGACTGGTCACAATCAGCGGTTGTAGATTCGCGGTAACGGTGAGTCCACCCAGTACGACCTGAACCGGCAGCAGCAAGAGGGCAACAGCAGCGGCCCGTCGCACGAGCGGTTGTTTCTGGAGCCGATACGCCGCACCCGCAGTCGTAAGAATACCCAACCCGACAACCATCGCCACGCCTCGATGCGCCCACTCTGCGAAGATCTGTAGCGCCGTGTACGGAGAGCTATTGATGATCTCGGGGTGTAGGAACGGAACGACAGTCCCGTAACACGTCGGCCAATCCGGACACGACAGCCCCGCACCGATCGCACTCGTGTACGCTCCCAGTAACATCAGGACGTAGGTGCCGATCAGTACGCTACCGGAGAGATGGTAGTACTTGAGCCGGTCCGCTCCAGGTAATGTCCTCACAGATCGTATCGAGATCGAGTGAGTCATGGTTAGAGTGATACCGTCATCTCGTCCATCTCGAAGAACGCGGTTTCGTAGCCTTCGTGACGAGCGGTCTGTGGTGGTGAGTCGACGGTAATCGTCAGTTCGTCGCCTGATTCGACACTGTCGACCACCGCACCGTAGTGGTATCCCAGCTCCGGATCGATTGTCGACTGGAGGATGTCGTCATAGACGGCGTCGTCGCCTCGGTTCAATGTCCCAGACAGGGACATCAGCGGCAGCATATAGCGGTTGTAGGGTGTTCGGGGAGAGATAGCGAGGTAGCGTTCATCTTCGCTCCCGCCGAACGGGGTGGCGTCGGTCAGGGTCGTGACGACGAATTTCGCATCACCACTCGTTGCTGACCCACGGACGGTTCCCGGCAGGTCGGTCTCTGTTGGCACTTGCGTACTTGGCATCATCTCCATTCCCATCGGGTCGACGGCACCCTTCGTTCCCTCCGTGTCCGATGGAATATCTCGATACATGATCTCCTCAAGTGCCGACTGCTGGAAGTCGAACTCGAACGAGAATGTGGCCTGTCCCTGATTGTTCTCGAGGGATCCTGTCCGCCGCGTCGATGGGGAGCCGATACTCACCTCGACCTGGTACGTTCCGTTACCGCCAAGTTGAACGTTATCACCGAAGTGAAAGCCCATCGGCTGGGAGAGCATCGGCCAAGGGGCGAGCTGGGCGACGCTCTCACCGTCTTGTGTGATCTGGACCTGTGGATTGATGTCCGGCGGGACGATTCCCGTCTCAGTCTCCCAGACGACCGGCATCAGGTGAACCGAGTCATTTGACTTGATGTCGACTTTCTTCCGACGACTGCCCGTCACGAGCCAGAACCGATGCGGATACGTGTAGGTCAGCGCGCACTTGTAGCTGCCATTTGACTGCATCCCGGCCATCTCCATCCCCTCGATATGGGTCGGCATGTACACCGCATTCGGCCGATTCTCCGGCAGTGGCGGTGCCCTCACAGACCGTGTCTCGAACAGGCCAGTACACCCTGCGAGGCTGCCGACAGTCGCAGTTCCGACAACGCCGAGGAGTTCACGACGACGCATTAGCCACCTCCTGGGTGGAGTCAGTCGTGGGCCTTGCGGGTGGAAGTGCCCGCAAGGGTCGTGGCGGAACGAGGTAGTTCCCGCGATGCTGGGTTCGGATGTACTGGAGGATACCGTTGTTGTTGCGCTGCCCGACGGCCGACTGTTCGGCGATTTCGGTGCCGTTCATCGCTTCGCGAGTCTTGACGAAGTCGCTGATTTCGCGTTGAATCGCGAGGAAGTGAAGGCCAGCGTGCCCATCGTCGGTCGAATCGAAATCGCGCCTGAGGATGATCGGTGAATCGTCTTCGCGAGCGCTGAAGGATTTCTGTGAGTGGCCGACGACACCCATCTCCCGAGCTGTCTCGTCCGCAGGGGCACACTCATCAATCTTGCTCGAATCACCCAGGTTGTCGCCAGCCCCCTCGATGACGTCGTTCTCGGCGTGATACGGGCAGAACATCTTCGCTTCACGCTGCCACCGATCGTCCTGATTGTACCACTGACCGAGGTTCAGCCGGAGTTTCGAGATGTGTTGGGTCGTCCCGTCGGCGTACGGTCCAGACTGGATCGTCACGCGGTCTTCGCTGGCCTGGTTCTTCGTGAAGCCCGATTTGAATCCCATGAACAGCGGAGCATCCTCGGGGACCTTGTCCGAGGGAACCCCCTCGATATCGGCGTTCTCTGCGGGTAATCCATCGCCGACAAAGCCAGTCCGGCGGTCGCCCACCTCGAAGACGTCAGTCAACGCTGCGTCCGGTTGGTCGACACCGTTGAGGGTCTCCTTGGTCCCTTTGAGCGCCTCCTCGGCCCCGAGGACGACCTGCGCGTGGTTGCTCGCCAAGTGGACAACTGCGTCCGGGGTGTCCAGTTCGGGGTCCTCGAACGGAGCCAGCGCCTCAGGATCAGGAAGGTCGACGCTCTCCGGAAGCGACGAATCGAACCGGTCGAAATACGCGGGCGAGTAGCTCATCGTCACGAGCAGTCCGTCTCCACTCCGTTCGTAGGCGTGTTCGATACCTTGGAGTGCCGTCTCGACCGCGTTTCGGTCGGTCGCGTTCGGGGGACCGCTCTCTCGGAGGTTCAGGAACAGAAGGACGCGGTGGTGGGGTGCGATAACGTTACCGTGATCATCGGTCGGAAGAACCTCGTTCCAGGCGTGCTGTCGCCGCGGATACGATGATAGGTCGTCGGGTCCGGTCGGCACGTCGACCTCTTCGCGGCCAAGACATGCACTGAACGCCGCTGTGCCACCGATGGCGACGGCTGCTTTCAGGAAATCCCGGCGTGGGATACCTCTATCCTCGGGCATTACGCGTCGGTTTGTGTCTCCGTCGAAAAGCGGTTCTGGTAGGGTTCTCGAATCGGCCATCTCTACGAGCGGTAGTTGCTTCCCACTGCACTGCCGGATTCGAGAACCCAACCACACGGCTTTCAGACCCAGAACGGATAGCGTCACAAATGAGTATGCAGCGACGGAACTATCTCCAAGGGCTCACAGCGCTTGGTGTCGTTGGTACAGCAGGTTGTCTCGGAGTTACTGACTCGAACCCGAATGTCGTTCTTGCGGAGCCGGACCGACAGTTCTCGAGTTCCGACGTCCCCTATCCCGCCTGGGGCGAACAAATCCCCGACGTAACGGTTCCCGCTCCGTTAGAAAATCGTCAGGTGGGCATTCGGACGGTCGAGAAACCCCGCCTGCTAACGTTTATCTATACCTACTGTCCGACCGTGTGCCCCGTGTTGACTTCGACGATGCGGAACGTCCAGACACACGCGCTCAATAACGGCTACGGTGAGCAGGTCGAATTCTTCCCCCTTACGTTCGACCCGGCGCGGGACACCGCGGACCGACTCCGTCAGTATGCCGAGAAGATGAACGTCGATGCGGACGCCGGAAACTGGCACTTCCTCCGTCCGCAATCGAAAGAGCGGGCGAAACAAGTCATTCAAGAACAGTTCGGCGTGGCGTTCCAGAAACAATCAACGACCCCATCCACTGACAGTAGCCAGAACCAGACCGAGAGCGGCGACGGACACCACCACGACCACGGGGACTACAAATTCGTCCATACGCCGATGACACTACTCGTCAACGCCGACGGCTACGTCGAGCGTGCGTATCGGACGAAGTCACCAAACGCCGAGCAGATCATCGCTGATCTGAAGAACGTCAGAAACGCATGAATCGACGTCGGGTTCTGACCGCACTCGCCGGGATTGGTCTGACCGGCGGTAGCGTCTGGGCGATGCAGAACGGTTTGCCTGTGGGCGACACGTCCGGTCTTCCCGTCACCGTCGAGACCATCGATGCTTCGGGCTCCGAGGCGGGGCAGAAACAGATTCCGGTCCCTGGGACACCCACTATCATCGATCTCTTTGCGACGTGGTGCGCGCCCTGCAAGGAACAGATGGACGCTCTCAGTTCCGTCTACCCCGAGTACGCAAACCGCGTCACGTTCGTATCCGTGACGAACGAGCGTGTCGGTGGAACGCTCTCGAAGGACGACATCAGAGAGTGGTGGCGAAACCACGACGGCAATTGGACAGTCGGACTCGATCCCGAGAGTGACCTCATGTCGGCGCTCGGGGCAGGCGGACTGCCGTACCTTGCAATTGTCGATGCTTCAGGAACGGTACGCTGGGAGCACGGCGGCGTTACGGATGTAGCCACACTCCGAGCAGAGCTCGATCGAACACTCGATTCGACATGACGTCGCCAGCACTGTACGGCGCAGTCGTCTTTGCGGCGAGCGCGGGGCTCGCTACGTTCTTCGCTCCGTGTGCGTTCCCGCTTCTACCTGGATATGTTGGTTATTACATCCAGCAGAGCGAGAGCGACACCCCGGGGATTCCGTCGGCAGCGGCGGCAGCTATCGGTTCGCTCACCGCGCTGGGGATCATTGCCGGTCTCGCGTTCGCACTCGGCCAGCGACTCACGTCGATGTTGCCACTTCTGGAGCCAGTTGTTGGCGTCGGGCTAGTTGGGTTCGGCCTCCTCGTCTTATTCGACCGCACGCCGACCGCGCATGTCTCATTGCCTCAACGGCCGGAGTCCGTCCTCGGATTCGGTATATTTGGAGCAGTTTACGCGCTCGCCGCGGCAGGCTGTGTGGTTCCGCTCTTTCTGGGAGTCGTTACACAAGCAGTGACACTGTCTCTTCCCGGTGGAGTTGCCGTGCTGGGTGTCTATGCGGCGTCGGTGACCGCTCCCCTGGTTGGCGTGACTCTACTCACGAGTGCCGGTGTTGAATCGTGGCGCGATCTCGGGCGGTACGCTGGGCAGATACAACGCGTTGCTGCTGGTGTGATGATCATAGCAGGAATCGGTCAGCTATATCTTTCCATCGTCGTGCTGGATGTCGTCTAGACGTGATTCGGGAATCAGACCAGTACGATTTAGCGAATTCGAACAAAATGGTGCAGTGAAACGATGGCACAGTCTGTGCTCGCGGAGATGGCCGCGGAGTGGGTTCCGACCGGGTACGCTCCATTGCTCTTCGTCGGGCTACTTCTCGCGGGAATCGGAACTGTGGTACTCTTTTGTTTCGGGATAGCTGCGTATCGTCGACGCCGATCGAGCGAATATCTGTTGGTCACTCTTGCCCTGGGGGCCCTCGTCCTCCGGACGCTCGTCGGATGGGGAACGGTTGTCGGAGCTGTTCCGATGATCGTTCATCATGTCATAGAACACGGCCTGGATTTCACGATAGCCGTGCTCATCCTCTACACTGCGTATCAAAGTCGGTCGAGTCCTCCGACGGCTACTCAGGGAAACGGTCGCTATACCCAACAAGAGGCGTCAACGAGTGGCTTTGGTGATAGTGAGTGATAGCGTTCCTATCCGGGTTCTTGGAGGTTCTGTTCGGTGTTCTGACGTTCTCCCGATTCGGCTTTCTCGCTGGCGTCAGTCTCCTCTCAGTTGGTTGGAATGGGATTCCTCACAGATATCGTAAACACCATTCAACGTAACGGCTATTGGCAGCTCTACCGTGTAGGGGAGGCTATTCGAGAACCGGACCAGAACGGGTATTCTTGCAGCCTCTGAGATGGTGAGTGGAGACATGGATCCGTCACCAGACTACGATGCTGCACAACTTGGAAACGACAGGTCAGATAAGGCGTCGATCGCTCGTCGGGGTTTTCTGCGGGTGAGTGCTGGGCTGGCAGCCACTGGCGTCGGTATTGCCTCACTCAGTGGGAACGTCGCCGCGCACTTCCCTTCTGACCTAGCAATCGATATCAAACCGGGAAGTGATCAGAACTCGATCAACCCGAATAGCAAGGGGGTGATTCCGGTCGCCGTCCTCCAGACGGACGAGTTCGATCCGACAAGTGAGGATGTTCGGTACCGATTCGGAGCCCCCGACGTCGTCGGCGACGGAGATGGCGCACGCCCGGCACACGATGGCCATGTTGAGGACGTGGATGGTGACGGCCGAGACGATCTCGTGCTTCACTTCCCGACCGACAAAACTGGATTCGATGGGGACGAATCTGAAGGCCGGCTCGAATGGGAGCGAACCGAAAGCGGCGAACACGGACTGTCTGGAACAGATACGGTCACTATCGTGGGTCGAGGCTCTAGATAAGACTGGCTTCCACCCTTCGTATCTCCACATCTCGCCGGTACAGTCAGTAGAACTAATCGGCTACCTTCGCAATCGAATAGACAGAGTGTAGATGGCTCACCTGTTCATCCCGTTGCACACCGGCTTGCCGTCTGCCGCGCATCTCGAACTCGCGACGTTCTTCGTTATCGGGCTTCTCGGCGGTGCGCACTGTCTTGGGATGTGTGGACCGCTGGTCACTATGTATGCTAGCCAGCTAGATGACTCGTCTCGCTCGTCAGCGGGTGTTTCCACGTATGAAGTCAGGCAACATGGCCTGTTCAATCTCGGCCGGACGGTGAGCTACGCTGCGCTCGGTGGTGTTTTCGGCCTCGCGGGAGCACTGTTCTTTGGTACTGCGACCATCATCACTGTCGGCGATACGCTCCGAGCAGCCGTCGGGATACTCGTCGGGATCGCCATCCTAGCCATGGGACTCAACTATCTCATGGGTGGGCACGGCGGGCATGGACTGGCCGATCTGCCGGGCGTGAGACAGGCCGCCAGTGAATTTGGGAGGCTCCAAACGGCACTCGGGGGATGGGTACAGGGCCCGGGGATCGTTGGTCTGGGACTGATCCACGGACTGCTCCCCTGTCCGATCCTGTATCCGGCCTACCTCTATGCGTTTGCTCGCGGATCACCAGTCGCTGGCGTCCTCACACTAGGTATCCTCGGCCTCGGCACCTTCCCGACGCTGTTTATTTACGGAACCGTCCTCCAGTCGATCGGTGCCACACATCGGCAGCGGCTCCATCGTGTGCTCGGGATGGCATTCCTCGTTCTCGGGGTAATGCCAATTGCTCACAGCCTCGCCGTGTTCGGTATCCATATCCCGCATGTCGAGCCGCCGATTTACCAGCCATTCAATCCCTGATCGTTCTTTCTTCGAGGAGAACATCCTACCCCTGGAGTTCGTCACAAACGTACAAAGAGTCACGTCGCATCCGTCTCACTCGAAATCGAACGCCACGACTCGGCCATGGGCGTACATGACGAATGCCTCGAGATCGCCGTCACCATCGATATCTGCGAGCCGTGGGTGGGTATAGATCGGCGCCTCACGCTCGTACCTCCCCAGGATGGTTCCGGATTCGGGATTGACGACCGAAACGATCCCGTCGTTCGTGACGGCCACCAGCTCCGGGTCACCATCGACATCGACATCGCCCAGTGCGGGGGGTGGCATCATCTGGACATCCCCCGTGGTGAGTGTCGTCGTCCACTCAGTCTCGCCGGTGGTCGCATCGAGACATCTGAGTTTCCCGTCCTTCGCAACAGCATAGACCTCGGGAGTGCCGTCTCCATCGCCATCACCGAACGCGTGGACCGCGGCATAGCTTCCAAGATTGCGGGTCCACTCACGCTCTCCGGACGCACCATCGACCATCGAGACACGGCCGGTGGACGCCGTCGCGACCACGATCTCGACGGCATCGTCATCGTCTGCCTTCCCCGTCGTCATCCAGGTAATTGATCCCTCGTACGACTGGGGTTGATTCCAGGCCATCGAGCCGTTCTGCTCAAAGAGGTACAGCCGACCAGTCCCGCCGGTCGCGACCGTCAGTTCGGGATCATCGTCTCCATCGAAATCCGCGACAGCCGGCTGCCCCCACGTGTACGAGGAGAGCTGTTTCGACCACACGGCCGTCCCGTTCGGGTTGAGGACGAAGACCGTCCCTTTGACGTCGACGACGATGATCTCCGGACGATTGTCGCCCACGAAATCGGCGACGATCGGTTTTGTGTATCGCGATGTTGACCAGATTGTTGCCCACGAGAATTGTCACAAGTAGTCGGTGGGGGTTCGACTTCAGATCGGCAACCGTGATGGCACCAGGGCTGCCTTTTTCGACCAGTGCATCAATGCGGTGCTTGGCAAGCGAGAACAACGCAATTTCCGAGGACGAAAAGAACGCAGAGAGGACGAGGAGCACGAAGAGAACCACACTTCCAATGAGCGTGATCGACATCTCGGAGTAGAGATTTCTGGAAGTGGCCTGGAGAGCATAGAATCCAATATCGAAGTGGGCTGTGTCGAGTGACGCTACCATATACCTACGTTGCTCATTGTTTAACAAGCTGGTATAGCCCTTCTGATGGATCAAACGTGAGAGGGTGCCATTAGTTTCAATCACCGAATTTCGCCGAGATTCCTGTGCTTATATACCACCTGATCCAGTAGCGTGGGGTAATGACCCCGCTTGAGCTGACGCTCCGCCTAGTTGCTGGCGTTCTCCTCATACTGACCAACGGCTTTTTCGTAGCGATCGAGTTCGCGTTGACACGAGCGCGTCAATTTAGTGAAGCGGAATTCGTCGACGGAAATCCGACTCTCGAACGGGCCTGGGAGATGACGAATAATCTGGAGATCTATCTGACCACGTGCCAGGTTGGTATTACGGCCTCCAGTATCGCAGTCGGGATCGTAGCCGAGCCGGCTCTCGCCGCGCTCTTCGAACCGTACTTTGCCAATACCGCACTGGCGTCCATCGGTGCAGGTGCGATCATCGCCTTTGCGATCATCAATCTCCTGCATCTCACCCACGGCGAGCAGACACCGACGTATCTCGGCGTTGAACGCTCCCGGATGGTGTGTCGGTACGGGGCCACACCTCTGTACTGGTTCAATTGGCTTATCTCTCCGCTCATTACATTCGGCGACTGGATCGCCAAGGCCACGCTCAAGCTGTTCGGCGTCGAGATGACCGGTGCGTGGCTCGAAACCGAAGAAGAGGTCCTCGAATCACGAGCCCAGCTCCGCAATCGCCTGCACTCGCTTCTCGAAGAGGGCGAACTTCCGGAGGAGCGCCGCGACGAAGTCCTTGGCGCACTCGACATCGACGAACTCTCGATCAGCGAGATTATGGTTCCAGCAGACGACATTATCTCCCTCTCAACCACCCGCTCAGTCGACGAGAACTTTGATTGCATCCGAAACACGCCACACACCCGATTTCCACTAGTTGGTGAGGAGCTGACCGACTTCCACGGAATCGTGTACGCACCGTCGATCATCGACCACTATGAGGATCTCGTAGACAGCGACATCTCCTTCAAAGAGATCGCGGCCCCTCCAATGACACTCGCGGCGGAAACGAACGTCAGCGATGCATTCGATCAGTTCCAGGCCGAGGACCAGGAACTCGCGCTCGTCCTCGAAGATGGTGACGTCGTGGGACTCCTCACCGCAACCGACGCTCTGGAAACGGTAATGGGCGAACTCGAAGACCCGCTCGACCAGCAGGTGTCGACCTGAACTGATATAACGGAGATGTGAAGGTCGTTAGAACCTCCTTGCCGTACCTACTCGATCTCGAGACTCCCAGAGTTGCCCTCGCCGCCCTTACTGTTCTCGTCCCATTCAAGTTCGAACTCGATGCTCAATTCTCCAGGGCCATCAGTCGGTCCTTCGCGTTCGGCTTTCACTTCGAATGTCGGCCGTGCTGGAGGATCCATCGTGACGGACTCTGCCCCCGATTTCAGGGTGATCGGACCTCCCTGTTCGAGCTTTTCGGCGACGCTCCGGAGGTACGACGCGATTTCGTCCCGGCTCTGGGCGCTTTCGGATTTGAACAGCACTTCTTCGGGCATACACCACGCTCTACATTTCCTGCTCGGATAAGTGGCCCTCTCATCTAGCAAAGGGAATCCGCCGCCCTAAGCCAGATGTGACACGTCTTCTAGCTCCTCGAAGTCGTCAAACTCGCCACACTCGACCGGCTCCCAGTCCTCTCTGGGTGCTGGACTCCACCAGTCGACCTCGTAGGCACCCGGTGCGCCGAGGAACTTCACTGACGTAGCAATAGATGATCTAATCGTTATGTAGTAACCGGGTTTATAAGACTGACTTCGTAACCAACCCGTATGAGACATTTCGGGCTCAAGATCCGGATGGCATTCGTCGGTGCTATCCTCGCAGCGTTCTATCTCGTCGCTGTTGCTGTCGCGATGGTGGTGTTCGGCCAGGGAATCCTCCCGATCGCCATCGTCGGCAGTCTCCTCCTCATCGGCATCCAGTACAAAATCGGGAAGTGGGCTGCCTTACGAAGCGTCGGTGCCGAGGACCTCTCCGAGACCCAGTACTCGCAGATTCACCAGTTCGTCGAGCAGGTCTGCCGCGACAAGAATATGAAGAAACCGTCGCTGAAGATCGCCAGCATGGGCGTACCGAACGCGTTTGCGGTTGGCCGTCGCGGCAACGGTACCGTCGTCATCTCTCGGGAACTCATCCAGCTGCTCGACCGCGACGAACTAGAGGGCGTCATCGCCCACGAAATCGCCCACATCGACAACCGCGACGTCATCACGATGCAACTCGGACAGGGCATCGCCTCGATCGTGGCGATCGTCGCGCAGTTCGCTGTCCTGTTCACGGGCGACAACGACCTCGCAGACTTCTTCCTCGCCATCGTCGTCGGCAACATCGTCCAGTTCGTTGTGATGATCTTCGTGCTCGCCATCTCTCGGTACCGCGAGTACGTCGCCGACGCCGACGCGAGACGTGCCATCGGCTCCGGCGACCCGCTCGCCCGTGCCCTTGAGAAAATCGATCAGGGTAACCAGCAAGCCCGCGAGTCAGCCCGGAATGCCCAGCGAAGTCGTGGCCGCGCCCGCGGTGACCGGCGCCGCGACGCGAACATCGACCAGCAGGTGAGCGCACTCTGTATCTCCAGTCCCGACCGTGGCTTCCTCCAGCGGATCGTCTCGACGCACCCGCCAATGGAGAAGCGCATCGAACGGCTTCGCTCGTAGATGCCCGGGATACGCGAACTCCTTGCGGTCGTCCTCGGCGCCGCGCTCGGCGTCGCGTTCCTCGCCGCGCCGCGAACCATGCTCCGGATGTCCGTGTTCGTCGGCCCGACCCGTCGACGCCGCGGGGACTACGGCACTGACGAAGCGATTTCTGCCCGGTGGACGTGGGTCGCCCGTGGGCTTGGTGTCGTCTCTCTCGCAATAGCTGCGTTCATCACCTACCAGACGTACGCCTAACCGTCGAACTGCTGGGCGATGTTGGGTCGGTTGTTCTTGGCGGCATACAGTGCATCTTCGTTTCTAAAGCTCTGTTGGGAGTGGAACATCCAGAGTGTCCGTGGACAGAGCCCGCGCTGATGTCCGAGGAGGAGCCATCTCTCCTCTATAAAGAACACGGCTAATCTCTTGTTTTTCGCCTTCTGAAGGCGACCTCCATATCTAAAGCCAACAGAGCTCACAGTCAATCAAAATGGCGACTACTGAAGAACAGACGAATTCCCTCCCAGTAGACGAGCAGTTGACCAAAGTGCTTGTCCACTGTGGTGGTGTTGGTGGTGGTACGGCTCTACTCATCTATACGCAGTCATGGTACGCGGAGAGCCTCCAGGAGAGTCTCCCTTTCTTACTGCTCGGATTGCTCTTCTGGCTAATCACTATTGGTGCGTTCTCTTGGACAATGTGGGAATTTATCATTCCAACATTCGTGGCTTCAGATCGCTAAGGAGAGAACTCGCCCAACTAACTGCAACGGACTCGGACGTGGAAACATGGAACCAAAGATGAACACACGTGTTCGCGCTGTGGAACAGCCTTTCCGATCACAACACGACACACAGAGATTGTTCGGCGAGATCTCGTCGATACGCCCCAGCCGCCGTGTCTCGAACGGCTCTGTGCAGACCCCTGGGAAGTATATATCGAGGAGTTTCTGGGCAGGGATTTCGATGGTGGACGCAATGAGTCCGAACTCACTCAATCAAAGTGAGTTGTGTCCTTCCGCCCTGATTCACACAGCTATCGATCGAGTGGGAGGGCGACGAAATTAGCGCCGACGCCAGGCGATGTATCCACCCACCGCAGCAATACCGACCACAATCGCAGCTATCGACTGATAGACTGTGGACGCGGGACTCCGCCGCGAGTTCCACTCCTCCATCCAGTCCTCTTCGAGTGATTCGGCCCGGTCTTGGACGTCGTCGAACTCGAAGTCGTCGAGGCCGAGTGCTGCGGTTTGGTTTGCAGCGACAGCCGACTCGTTATGGACCCTCCAGAAGTGTTGTGCCGTCTCATTTCCGCGTTCGGGAACTGACGACACGTTCATCGCGATGGTCTCGCTCGTGCTGGCCACCTCGCCGAGCGGCTCGGCAATACTGCTGTATCCGAGATGATCCGAGAGATCGTCTTTCGCGTCGAGCGTCGCTGCGTACTGATCATAGAGCCGTTGGGGGTCGACGTCAGTTCCGTTCTCCCGCTGTTCGAGCAGTTCGATGAGAGCTGTCGCATTCGACCGGTACGCGGTCGAAGCGTTCTCGAAAGAGCGAAGTTCCGGGTGCAGTTCGCGTGCGGTTTCGTTGAATTCGGGGATCTGGGGTGCTGCCTCGACTGACGCGTTATAGACCGTCGTCCCGTTTTCACGGACCGCTTTCATCCGCTCCATGTACACGAGCGTCTCGTTGATTGCAGTGGCCGTCGATGAGACGTTGGTTGCTGCCGTGCTGGTGTTCTGTGACGTCGTGCGGAGTTGATTGATGTCTTCCGCTCCGAGGTCTTGAACGGCCCGTCGTTGTGCGAGTGCTGTAAGAACCGCTTCAGCAGTTGATTCCGAGGTGACACGCTCACCATTCGTATAGATGTCAATGCCACTGGCCCAGGAGAAGACGTTCTTGTGTTCGTAGACGCTGTACTGTTGTCCGTCAACGGTGATGTCCGCAATATGGGTCGTGTCTTGGTCCAGCAGTACCGGCTGGGGATCTGACGCTCCCTGCGCAAGGGCGCCCATTGGCGTTGCGCCCACCAAGAACATTATGACCACGAGGCTAGTAACAAGTTTTCTTCCGTTCATCGTCCACGTGTGACCTTACGTTGTGCTGATAAGGAAGGAGATGGAGCGTTACAAATGACGAAACTGTAGGAAGTCTCCGAGAAGCTGGTCGCTATGTGGTACCTAGCTTTCGGGGAATGAAACTATGAACGAGGAATTATGACTCATCTCTGCTTTCGATCCGGTAGCAGGGCCAATTCACTCCAAGAAATCGATGTGGATATTTTGCCGTCTCACGTTATGACTCTTATCTCTACCAAACGCGATGACTGCTGGGGGTGGCTGGATTAATTATATGCCTGGCCGATTCACAACGTGGCGAGGAGATGCAGCGAGTGGTCTCGTTGTTCTTGCTCCGCTTCTCGTCATAGCGTATGTTGTCATATGGATATACAGTGTGCTTGCTAGTTTCCCGGTATTGAATGCTGTGCAGCCACCAATCGTTCGCGTCGCAATCGTTCTCGCCGGGTTCGCTGGGCTCGTCTTGGTCACCGGCTCATTAATGCGGACGACGACTGGAACAATCGTTGAAGCCACACTGGATACGCTCGTGAATCGTATCCCTGGATTGCGAATCGTCTATAACGCCTCGAAAATGGGAATCGAGACGGTTGTTGACGGCACTGACCACCTACGCACGCCAGTGCGAGTTGAAACGTGGCCCGGGATGTATATGACTGGATTCAAGACTGGAAATCGTGCGTCGGATGGACGTGATGTAGTGTTCATTCCGACGGCACCGAACATCACAACAGGGTTTGTCGTTGAACTTGAGACGGAGGACGTAACAGAACTCGATGAATCCGTTGAGGATGCCCTCATCCGCATTATTAGTTGCGGGTTTGGAGAAGCCCCACAACCGGATGCTCTAAATGAAGAAGACCGACCACCGAACTCACCGTCACCTACGACAACTGATTAATCCAACGGATTATGATCAACCAAGTCCGGAATATAGCGTCCAACAGGCTTTCGTCGTAAACAGTCAGTACCGAGATAGGGCATAGAAAATAACGACAAGTCCTGCAGTAATAACCAGGCTATCAAGCGTTTGAAGCGCAAGCGATTCACGGGCACCAAGATTGTAGTCTTGCCGAACACCGAGTTGATAGATGATGTCGAGGAGGCCACCGAGAGTGATGAGTGCGAAACCTCCTGCTGCGAGGCGGAGGCTGTGTTGTTGAATGCGAAGATAGGCTCGATAGCTGAGCACGGTCAAGCTTCCTCCGGCGATGAACAGGAGTGAATTGGCTACGAGGAAACTCCAGAACTCCGGCGGCTCAGCCATGATTATCCACCACTGAGATCAGACGACGAACTATCACGGTGACGAGAGTCTGCGTTCGTATCGTTTGAGACCTCTGTCGCTCCCTTTTCGAGGTCGTTCCAGAAATCCGTGAACTTGTCAGAGTAGTCTTTCTTGAGCTGGATATCGATATCGAACTGTCCTTCGTCAACCTGGAACCGTGCCTCCTTGAGACTCGTTCTGAATCGTTTGTAGTGATGGCCCTCATCGTCGAGTTCCATCTGTTCGTCCAGCATATCGTATTCCTGGAGCGCGTGAATCCGTCGATAAATCGTTGGCTCCGAGACCCCACAGTGTTCGGCGAGTTCGGTGGCTGACAGGGGTTTGAGGCTGGCTAACGCAAGAATTTGCCGAGCAACCTCGCTCCCGAGGACGTCGAACACGTTCTCTGGCTCCCATTCTTTGCTCACAGTCCATGCCACCTCTGCGTTGCTTCCCCGCGTATGTACGATTGAGGGATTGGCTTCACGGTCCGAAGACGTCCCGCAACCGTTCGTATTCAGTTTTTGCTACGGTTGTCGTATCAATCTTTCCTAATAGTGTCGGGTTCCGTAGTGGAAAGGGGCAGGGGTGGGGAAGGGAGCTACAGACGAGGGGTGGGCACGACGAATCGAAGGGTACCTCTAATCTGTTTTCAACCGGCTTTTGAGGTATCGTGATCTCCGTTCACCGTGGGTTTCCGGATATCATAGATACCCAATCAGAGATTTGAGTTCGTTCCTTGTTAATGGGACTCTGGGATTCGCTATCCGAAACCGTGCTTAACGGAGATACCATTGGCGAACGATTGCACGAATAGTGCCCGTGCAGGATGTCATATTGAAGCTTTCACTTCTAGACGAAATGCTGACTGAACTCGTTCGTTCTGTTCGCCAATGGATGTCCGCAATCACGGTCTCGGATGAAACCAAAATCGCCCTTGTTGCGATCGGTGTACTGCTCGTCTTCGGGTATTTCTTCGTACTCCCCCGTCTACGACGTCGCCGCCATTCCCATCCTGCTATCGCGGTCAAAGCACGGAAGGTGCAACAGGATACCTCAAAAGCAGATGACTGGGTTGTTGTCTGCCAAAACTGTGGCGCACGGAATCCCGTCGGATATCGATACTGCCACAATTGTATCAACCGGTTACCTTCGACGGTTCGGAGATCCTGGGACGATGATCGAATGTCTGACCAGTGAATCGCCGCGGGGGTCACGTCCCGGGGCATTCGCTCCGACCAGATGTACACCGCTTCACTACCCGAAACCGGGAAACTGGCTTTACAAACTGTTACCGGGTAGGTAGGGTGGTCCCATATGAAACTCGGCGTCGTCGGTCTCGGCCAAGCGGGTGGGAAAATCGTTGATGCCCTCCTTGAGTACGATCAGCGAACGAACAGCCACATCGTCCATGATGCACTCGCGGTCAACACAGCAACGGCTGATCTCAACGCACTCGAGCACGTTCCAGCGGACGCACGGGTACTCATCGGGCAGTCACAGGTCGGCGGGCAGGGTGTCGGTGGCGATAATGAGCTTGGTGCCACAATCACCACCGAAGATATCACCGAGATCCAGCACGTCATCGACACGATTCCTGTCCATGAAATCGATGCGTTTCTCCTCGTCGCTGCCCTCGGTGGAGGGACGGGAAGTGGTGCCCTTCCCGTCGTCGGCCGGCACCTCAAGCAGCTGTATACTGAGCCGGTTTATGGGCTCGGCATTCTCCCGAGCACCAATGAAGGCGGGCTCTATTCACTCAATGCCGCTCGCTCCTCACAGACTGCTGTCCGGGAACTGGACAACCTCCTTGTCTTCGATAACGACGCCCATCGACAGGCAAACGAGTCACTGACGGGCGGATACACAGCGATCAATCGAGAGCTCGCGACTCGCCTTGGCGTCCTCTTCGGAGCGGGTGACATTGACATGGGAACCGCGAATCCAGAAAGTGTCGTCGATGCAAGCGAAATCATAAACACTCTCAAGGGCGGTGGTGTCTCCACACTCGGATATGCCTCCCAGCCACTCGACGAGGAGAACGGTGCTGAGTCGGCAGGCCTCCTCTCCCGATTTACGAGTGGGTCTTCCCCGGATTCAGCTGGGGGAACGAATCGGATAACAAGTCTCGTTCGCCGTGCAACCCTTGGCCGTCTCACCCTCCCAGTCGAACCCGCCAACGTCTCGATCGACCGCGGCCTCGTTATCGTCGCCGGTCCCAGTGACAGTCTCACCCGTAAAGGAATCGAACGTGGGCGAACATGGGTAGAAGAGCAAACCGGGTGTCTTTCGATACGTGGCGGTGATTACCCACTTCCAGAGTCGAACACGGTCGCAGTCGTTGTTCTGTTTTCTGGTATATCAGGTGCTGATCGACTTCGAGAATTGCGATCAGTCGGAAGTGAAGCACAGACCACGAATTCGGAGAGGGCTGGGTCCTCGGATCGCCATCTCGAATCGATTCTTGGAGATGATGCGGACGAACTCGACTCGCTTTTTTAATACGACATTCTCCCCCAATTTCGGAATGCGCGTCCTCCTCCTTGAGGGCGTTCATGAGTACGCATCTCCGAAAAAATAATCAGCTATTGCTTTACTCGACTCGAAGAGTCCATCAATATGGAAGTAACGTGCTTCACCTGAAGGTTGACCAGTTAGAGGAGCGTTGGGATATACTCCACAAGCGATTCCAAGAGACGATTGACCGAAAATCGAACACCCGTGTTTCAGCTGTTTTCTGTACCTCACTCGAGTAATGGTCCCCGTCGTGTTCGAATCTCGTCGCCGGGCTACTCCCCGGAACCATCAAAACGTAGCCGCGGTCAGCCTTCGCGATGCCGTCATCCTAATCGTTTCCTCAACAGTCACGTCCCGAGCCTTGTCCTCCTCAACGAGTGTCTCGGGAGGATCGTTTTCTTGAGACGACAACGACCTACTGAACAGAAAGCAAGAACTGGGCAGAGCCTCCGGAACGTCCCAGAAGTTCGGGGCAGAGCAGGATATCCGCTGACACCGAGAAAGCTAAACACAGAATACTCAGGACCTTGCCGTCCATCCCGGACAAGATATCGAGTACGTGATCGTCGACGACGAGAAATCCTCGCGGGACCGCGTTGTCCTCGCTCACAAAGAGATCGACACCTCGATGCATCTCCTTACGATACGCAGCTGGTCCGAGCTGTCGAGAGTATACTGTCTCGCTTTGACTGGAACTAGAACGACATCCGGCGTGAGCTCAGTGGAACACATGTAGTCGGTATCACGGACTGAACCTGACGAACCCCCTCCCCCCTTTTTCGAGTTGTAAGTCGCGGGGAACAGGCTATCCAAGACGTAGTGTAGCGAGAGTTGAGGTAACTAAAGTTGGTGTAGAGGTGGTAAGACGCGATAATACGCGGGATGAGAACCACAAGCGAGATGGAGTCGTTATCTACATCCCGAGACATCAATCGTCTAGCTCAGCTAGACGATATATTCTATTCGTCTCTAGTACGGTTATGGTAAGATAGGGTGTGACATAAACTTTCGCATATCTAGTTGTGAGTTGGAAGATTAGACACTCAACCTATCTATCGTGCATATTCGCCACTATCGGCTGCTTTGCAGTCCCTCTTGCTGTTCACCCCCTCCCCGAGGCTACGAGTTTACAACTCGAAAAAGGGGGGAGGGGGTGAAACATTCGAGATCACCAAAGCGGCTTCACCAGCAATCATATCCGAAACCTGGTATTCCTCTCACTCGTGAACGGATTCTACGAGCGTCGTTCGTTCGCAATCATTCTGGCGCTTACTACTCGAAAACGGGGAGTGTGAGAAAGACCGTATCACCCTGAGCATCATTCACAAAATCCGGATTATGTGGATTTTGCTCCGAGACCCACCTCGACTCACTTCTCCTTACAACATGAGGGTGGGAGCATCGAACCAGGTGTGTTACCGCCCCCAACATCTTACAACTCGAAAATGGGGGGTCCGGGTCATCGAGGAAGTTCGACGATAGCGAGCTTCGTCGAACCGTTACAACTCGACAACGGAGGGTGATAGATTCCGAAGACGGTATCTGACTCATCCAGAGGATACGGGTCTGTAGTCGTTAGATAGCCTGTTTTCGCCCGGTTACAACTCCACAAGGGTCCATATTTTTATACCCAGAGTTCGAGGGGGTTCATAATGGGACGAGAGGGACGTAGAGCAGGATCGAATAATCCGGAAGGTGAGGAGGGTGGTGAATCTTCTGCTGCTGATCCTGAAAACCCCGAATCGATGGATGAGGAGGTGGAGTCTCCTGGCACGTCACAAGCGACCTTCGGAAACGGATCAGATCCCGCCGATTCGTCTCAAGAAGCAACTAACGGCGACGGTGGCGGTATCTCAATTCGTGATCGGCTCCAAACCGAGTCGTCCGGTGGGGTATTCGCGAACAAAGACCTCGTCCGGTCAGATACCATCATCGACGAGGATCGTATCGTCGGTCGTGACGACCAGCTGGGCCGTGTCGTCGACAATCTAAAACCGATCCTCCAGAATGAGGGGATCCCCGATATGCTTCTGAGTGGTCCCTCTGGAACGGGGAAATCGCTCATCATTCATGCAGTCTGTAAACAGATCGTCGAACTGTGTGAATCCCAAGGCAAGACCTTCGGGGTCATTTCAATCAACTGCGAGGGGCCGAAGACCGCAGATCGGGCTGTCTATCGGTTAGTCAAAGCTGCTGCCGACGACCTTGGCGTTGATCCTGGTGTTCCCCAAACCGGTGTCTCAACGGATCAGAAGCTGGAGCGACTGTACGAACTGATGCGAGAGTATTACGACGGTGTCATCTTCATTCTCGATGAAATCGATATGCTCGAGGGACCGTATCAGGAGGCAGAGTACAATTCTCTCATCTACCAGCTTTCACGGGCTCGCAAACTCGCTGACTTTGATGGTCCCATCTCGCTCACGACGATCACGAACTACGCCGACTTTATGAAGGACCTCAACAGCCGCGCACAGAGTTCTTACAACCCTGACGATATCTTCTTCGACGATTACGATGCGAACCAACTCCGTAGTATTCTCCGCAACCGGCGGGACGCCTTCAAGCCAGACTCACTTGCAGATGACGTTGTTCCGCTTGTTGCTGCGTTCGGCTCCCAAACGCACGGGGATGCGCGGAAAGCGATTGATCTCCTCAGATGGGCTGGCGAATTAGCTGAGCGGCGTGGAGCTGACACAGTTACCGAGACTGATGTCCGTGAAGCCCAGGAGAAATACACCGAAAACCGCAAGCTCCGCCATATCAGCGGCATTTCAACTCAAAAGAAACTCTCTATCTACGCCGTGGCGGCGACGGCCAACTACGCAAGAGAACATCCTGAGTGGATCCCAGCTGGACCTGCGTTCAAGACGTACCAATTCATTGCTGATACGATGGACGCAGACCAGTACAGTCGCGAGACGTTCGTAAATCACGTCACAGAACAGAGTACGTACGGTGTGTTGGACTTCGAGCGTCGGGGCAAGGGGCGAGGCAGAGGAGTGCATATGTATTTCTCCCTCTCCGAGGATCCGGAAACGATCATGGAGACGATCCGTGAGGATTCCCGGTTCGAAGATCTAGCTCACGAAGAGGCGACTATCAGCGCGGTTGTCCGCGAACGGCTGAAGCAGTTCCGGAGTAAGAACTAATCCCGCCTGTATTCACCCCACACTTACTACTCGAAAATGGGGGGTGTCCTTCGTCGGGATGTCTCGTTACTACTCGAAAACGGGGGGTGGGTGAGTCAAGAGATTTGACGTGCCGGTCGATGTACTGTGGTATCTCCTTGCCCTCTCCCATTTACAACTCGAAAACGGGGGTGTGTTCTACGATTTTCTTGTCGCCGATACCATCGATGATACGGAGACCGTGGGGAAACGACGGCAACGTAGGGTGGGAGCCCCGAGTTGAGTTCACTCGTCGGGATTCACCGGTCCTTTGTACTTCGATGTCACTGAATCTCCTTCCCGCCACTGCCAGTAGTAGTAGCGGTTGTCGTTGATTTCCTTGATCGTGATCGTCGCCTTCGCTGGCACGTCGTCCGGGAGGTCATCGGGGCGCTCCTCGACGTCGGCGGCGGCCGCCTCTTCCTCCTTGAGACGAGCTTCACGCTCCTTGTATTTGGCCAACGCCTCGGCGTAGCTGGCAACGTCCCGAAGATGCGCCGATGTGGCTTCGTTGAGCGTGTTGACGATCTCCGTTGGGAGGTTCGCCGGTGGGGTCGGGGGTTCGTAGGACATCGGCTGCTCTCGTGTTAACCAACACTACCCGCGACTCCATAGTTTTGTTGGTTAATACGATGGAGACGGTTCTCATAATGGCTGTCTGTAACACTACTCGAAACTTCTTTATAAATAAGTTTCGTACTATGTTACGCCGTGCTCCGGCGCATCGAGCTTGAGGTCCTCGCCACGGTCGACCGCGGCGACACGATCTCCGAGCTCGCGACGAAGCTTGACCACAGCGAGAGTTACCTCTCTCGTGCCGTCGCCGACCTCGTCGAGAAGGGACTCGTCTACACGGAACGCGACGGCCGCCGAAAACGAGTCATCCCGTCAGATGCTCGCGCCGTCGAACTCTACCGGGACCTCGTCCGTCAGCACTCCCACATCGACTTCCCCGAACTGCTGACCAGCAAGGCACTCGAGGTGCTGTACTACCTCGACCAGCCGCGAACCGTCTCCGAGATCGCCGGCCGGAGCGACAACTACCGCAACACGGTCAACCGCGTCCTCAAGCGGTTTCGTGACCGTGGTCTCGTCGGGACGGCCGACGGCCGCTATGACTTCAACGCCGATTTCGACCACCTCTACGAGTTCGCCCGGGAACTCGCACACCATCTGCATCGTCAACGCCTCGAAGCCGTCGCCCCGAAGGGCACGATTCTCTGGGAGGACTACGATGAATTCCTCGCGCAGGCCGAGACGGAGATCGAGGCAGAGGGATTCCACGAAACCGGCCTCGCTCGATTCGCGGCCTTCGACCTCCAGTTCCTGCTCACCGGCCATCGCTACTACGTCTACTCCGAGGATCTCGACGCAGTCGCGCCGGCGGAGCTCTGCTGTCACACGCTACTGATCGACGACGGCAGCCGTCACCGTTCGTACTGCCTCCTCCTGCTCAGCCACGTCGATGTCGATGAGGAGGACCTCCGAGAGCAGGCAGCGAAGTATGACCTCAAAGACGAAATCGACGCCTTGCTGCGCTACCTCGAGACGCACGGCGAGGTCGACGACGACCGTCTTCCGGAGTGGGACGAGTTTCAGGAGTTGGCGGCTGATTACGAAGTCTGAACGTTTGGCGGCACCACCCTTTTTTGGGCGGCCCTGTATCTACAATATGATTTAATGACACAAAGCGATCCTATTCAATGCCCCGTATGTGGCTGGACCGGCCAAAATACGGATCTTGAGAGTACTGCGGATGGAACCGTCTGTCCAATTTGTGGCCAGACACTCGTTATCGAATAGACGCGAATATTTACTGTAACCTACCTTCCGCTATTAGCTGATTCCCCCCTATCTTGTGCTGTATCGACGCGTAGTAACGGGTTCACCCGTTATGACTGGGTCTGTGGATTATTCATCACCTGGGCGCGGCGCGTTCTCGTATTTAATCATCTTCTCGGGCTTGTCCGAGATGGTCTCGTAGATCTGCTGGAGCGTCTCCTCGGCGGCGAGCAGATTGTGCTCCTCCAGGAATTCGCGACCCTCCTCCGTAAGCCCGTAGAACTTCCAGGGGTACCCCTGGCGGCGCTGGTCGTCATCTAGGGCGGCCTCCTTGACGATGCCAGCGTCGATCAGCTTCTGGATATGCTTGTAGACGGTCGCGTCGCTCACACTGGGGTTGAGCTTCTCGAGCTCGTACATCGAGGGCAGCTGCTTGGGGTTCTGGAGTATGTTGTTGATGAGAGAGAATCGCGTCTGCTGGGTGACGAAGTGGATCAGTTCGCGAGACTCCATCTCCTCAGCAGTCCCAAGGTCGGTGCTCATACCGTACAGTACACGACGCAGCGGCAAGTAGTTTACCCTTGAGTAAAACACTCTTCGATAAATCACAACCACTTGAGTGAGTGATTTACTCCATAAACCATATCTCTCCGCCACGAGAAACTCGCATTATGCCTGATGAGGAGTCGCCTGTTCCTGATGACGTTCTCAAAAGTGCCAAAGACCAGCTTGACGATGAGGAAATAACGCTGGCCGACAATGAGGAGGTCCTCCACGCCTTGAGCGAGTTGACTCCGGTCTACGAGAACGACCGGTCGTACTTCGTCCTCGGGAACTACGACCGGGAGCCAATACGACGGCTGAACCTGGTAGTGGACCGTCTCAACCGTCGCACCGACGCATACGCGTTCCGAATGGTCGATATCCGTGGAGAATGGGACAACAGCATCCAGAAGTTCTGCCTGAGTTAACCAACGCAAGCGCGGTCTGGAGAGCCCTGTTGGTTAATCAGGTTTAGTGCGGGTCCGCTGGGAGCCGACCGTCTGGTCGGGGAACGTGGCCCCGTTTGATCTCGTGGTCGACGCGACGCAGATGCTTGCAGCCGCCTTCGGGTGAGCGCTGCTGCCAGTCGGGACAGGTACACGACTCGTCGACGATGTCGACTTCGCACCTGTTGCCGGACGTGGACTGTACCTTGTAGCGGCCACCTTTCGAGAGGAGTGAGACGGCCATCGCTTCGGCGACGGCACGCTTCGTGCGGGGATCGAGATCGTCCTGTGACTCTGCGTTCTTGTCGACGCCCAGCCGGTCGCGAACGTCGCTCGTTCGGCCCCCGTCCGGAGCGACGGCTTCTGCAGGGCCACTGAGCCGCTCGTGGAACACTTCCTCCACCGGATGGCCTTTCCGGCGGCCACAGGAGTGGACCTCGCGGCGCTCGCGATGGTCGTAGGAGCCGCACGTGGCTGCGCTCCCGCTCCAGACTCGCCAGGCACCGAGCGCGGCCATCACGTCGACGATGTCGCGGGGAACCGTCTGGTAGTCCTCCGGGAAGAACACCCGGAACCGGGTACACGCCTCCTGTGGCGTGACAGTCTCCCACCAGTCTTCGCTGGAGCCCCAGCTGTCGCACATCGCCTCGTCGCTCCCGTAACCAACGGTCACGCCGTCGATATCGGGCACGTCCGCAACCGTCTCGTCAGTCTCGCCTTCGAGCAGCCGAAGGACACCATACCGCAGGTACTTCGTGGAACGGGAGTGCGCCTCCGCCCCTCGGCGGGCGCTGAAAAACTTAACCAACGAATAGCGATCAGCCGTATCCTCTGTTGGTTAATTCCTCTCTGCTCGAATGCTGCGCCGGATTGAACTGCCGGACTCACGAGAGACATATCTGTATAGAGATAACTCTATAGGGAATACAGGGGGACAAGACTAATACAGTTAGATGTGATACCGATAACTAGCGATGATGGAGTATGTCGACGAGACCGCGGCGAAGATCATGGTCGCGGCCCGGCCGGGCGACTCGATCCGTCGAATCGCCCAGAAGATCGACGGCTCCTACTCGTGGGTCTACGACTGGATCGAGCGGTTGGAGGACGCAGGCTTCATCCGGCGTGAGGACGGCGTCTACATCGAGAAGTACGCTGTCAGGGATCGCTACTACGATCTCATCGCAGCTATCTCTCGCGCTGTTCCTCCCTCGATCGACGACGGCTACGTCATTCCGCAGTTTGCCGGGATGCCCTTTGCGTACACGAAAATTGACGCCGTCTACGTCTGGACCCACGGCGGCTATCAGATCGCCCGCGGCCACGATGACTATCCGATCTTCATCAAAGTCGCCGACCAGGACGTCGAACGGTGGACGGCGTTCTTCGACGAGTTCGGCATTCCGAGCCGGATCGAAGAGCGGCCGGATGCAACCGACTACGATGCGACTGTCTCGTACGTGTTGTTCCCGACGAGTGGGGACATCACTCGCGAGTGGGTCGACGGCAATCCGGTCATTCCGTTGGATGAGGCAATCGAGCACATGTTGGAGTACCGGGTGAACTACGAGCCAGCGTTGGAGATGATCGCCGACGAGTACGACCGCGATATCGACGCGTCCCACGAGGATCCGCGTTTGAACGCATGAGTCTCGGCGAGCGCGAAGACGAATTGCTGGACACTCTGGAGGCTGTCATTGATGCTGACCTGCCGTACGTGCTCGTCGGTGGGTGGGCGATCGCGGCATTCAATCAACGGTTCACCACGGACGTCGACGTCGTCGTTCCGGCACAAGCGGTCGACGACTACACCGGCCTTCTCACCGACCGCGGCTACGAGAAAACGGCCGATGTCGAACGAAACGAGCTCTACGAGGGCCGTACTATCCGATTTACGAAAGATATTGGCAATCCGGTTCGGTTCGACGCGATGGTCGACGCGCTGGGCTGTCGCCAGACGGAAGCTGAATGGTCGTATCGCTATCTGGCCCAGCACTCTGTCACCGAGGAGCTGCGAACCGGCCGCCCGGTAACAGCCAGAATTCCTGAACGGGAGTTGCTGTTTGCCGTGAAACTTCACAGTGGTCGCAAGGCGGACTCTCGGGATCTGGTGGTGCTGGCTGCTGGCGCGGATTTCGACCGGATTGCGACTCATCTGCATCGTGGGGAGTCCGAGAAGCTCGCTGGTCGCATCGAGACTGTCCTCGACCGACTCACGTCGGAGGATTTCGCGGACGCATTCAAAGGGGTCTTCGAACAGCAAACGGTTCCCGAACAGGATATCGATGCCGTCGTTGAGTTCCTTCGTGACCAGCAGCGTCGAATCGATTCTGAACTATAACATCGACTGTCGGTGGGGTATGTCTTGGGACCGCTCGAAAGGTAGTGTTCAGATAAGCTGATTCCATGCGAAGGCGAACGCTTGAAGCCAATTTTCGACGGGGTCTGCTTCGGCGTGGCTGAAACAGTTTGAGAATTGGTTTGTTCTCCGTTTTAGTTCTCGGAAGATACGTTCGACGCTGTTCCGATTACCATGTTTTTCGCATCTGTAATCGAGGCCGTGTCGGTGGAGCGCCGCTTGCAGCCACGGTGCAGAATCGACGAGAAAGAGCGCGTCATCGACGAGATGTTTCTCGCGGAGTTCGGCAAGAAACATCTCGGTTATTGCTTGATTTCACGTCGGAGAGAGCTTCACGTGCAGCAAGCGGTTCGTCTCGGAACCGACCGCAGCGTACAGCCAGAATCGTTCGTCATTGAGCTGGATCACGGTCTCGTCAACCGCAACGTGATCCGGGTCGGCACCACCCTTGGGCTGTAAATCGGCCTTTTGCACCCAGTTGTGAACGGTGGAGCAACAGCGTTGGACACCCAACCTATCAAGAATTGAGATGGTATTCGAAAGTGATAATCCAGCCAAATGAAGTCGAATACCGAGCTTCATCGCCGGCTCGGGTGTCGCCTCTCGCTCCACAAATCCTAACTCGATGCGGTCGCTATCTCCGTTGAGGCGGTCGATTTCGAGCATAGACTACTCAAAAATCGCACCGCCTCACCCTTCACTCTTATCTGAACACCGCCGCTCGAAACACGCAGGGTCGGACGCCGAACGAATTAACCAACAGTGTGGACAAAGTAGCCCAGGCGTTGGTTAACAGCCGGGGAAGGCGTGTTCAGCCCTCGGTGACCGTCCCGATTATCTCCTGAGCGGTCGAACTGATCCGGCCGAGACGTTCCTGAATGTTCTCCGCATCGTCGTCCTGCCACGCGGCAAGATAGAACGCTGATCCGCTCGTATCTAGGTCGAAATACCGTCCGACAATGTATGCGACAGCTTCCGCTTCGACCTCGCGTTTCGACCGCTCCGTATCGTCGTCGACGTCGAAGTGGAGCAGGGCGTGTGCGTACTCGTGAATCAGCGTCCGCGCGAGGTCGGCCTCATTCTCCCGATCACGCACCTCGACGAGCGGCTGAACGTCGACGAGGCTCAGCTGCTCGCAGATGCCCTTCGCCTCGCCGTGGGTCCACTCCTCTTCGGGAACGATTCGCACCGTCACGCCGAGGTCGTCAGCGGCGGCAGTTAGCTGTTCGACGAGGTCGCCGGCGTCGCCGGTCGCTTCCGTGTCGAGGTCGGGAAGCGGCTCGCCCTCGGTCTGGGAGACGTCGAACACTGGCGCAGGCTTGAACCCGACGAGGCCCTCGGACCACTCCTCGGGCGGCGTCTCGTCGTACTCACAGTCACTGTCTTCGTGGTAGCTCGGCGAGTTTTCGCACTCCGGACACTGCGTGGTGATGATCGGCGCCCAGATCCAGATGGCCGACTCGCCCTCCTTGACGTGGCGGTCGAACTCCTCCTGCCACGTCCGGTAGCCCGCCACCCGGGTCGCCTCGGGACACTGCCGCTTGATGAGGAGCGTGTTCCGATACGAGTAGTCGTGGAAGCGACTCTGGACGTCGAGCCACTCCTGGAACTCTTCGCTGGCCTGCGCGTCGTCGACGCCGGCGACGAGATCGTCGATCCACTGTTCGATGGTGCTGTGCATCTCGTCGGATCGCGTGTCGGTCGCAAGGTGACGCGCCCACTCGATGGCCCACTCGAAGGCGGGATCCGTGCCGCCCTTGCCGTGAATGTACCACCATCGAGCCGCTTTCAGTACGACCAGCGGATTCGTCGGCGGCTGCTCACCGGCGAGCCCACGGGTGATGGATTCGATTTCATCGGGGACGTTGGTGGAATCGACCTCACCTGATTGTGTGCTGTCGATATCGACCGGGATCTCGTCGATCGAGACGTTGTCAGGACGCTGTTGTTGACTCACTGGAAGTCACCTCTGAGGGCTTTCGAGAGTGGCCTCATCCTCTCTGGGGGCACTCTCAGCAGCGGGGTCGAGCGTCTGTAGGGTATCGGCAGTTGCCGCCACCGCCTCTGCGGTCGATGCCGACGAGACGTAGATCGCTCACGCGGCGGCAACGATTCTGGTCTTCGACGCCGCGACGTTGGTGATCTTCCCGGTCCTCGGCCAATTGCCTGAGTTGGCACCCGAGACCTACGGCGTGTGGATTGGGCTTTCGATGTTCTCGACTGGCCCGCTGCTGCTGGGTTCGCACACTCCGAGGTCGCCGGGCAGTGGGCGACGCTCACGAAGCTTACCCGAAACGCCATGATTGGTGTTGTTGCCCTGTCAGACTCGTTCTACTATACGAGACAAAATCTCGATTCAGAGGCATCGATCGGACAGGTCTGGGGGGACTTTCCAAAGTTCCTCATCGGCTTTTTGCTGCTTGCCCCCCTGGCGAACTTGGGGAACCTACCGAGTGCCGTTATTGATTCGCTCTCGCGAGCGTCCGACTTACTGTTTTTGCTCGCGTTCGCGGGACTTGGATTCGAGATTCAATTCGATGAGATGCGGGATACTGGAATTGTCCCGATTGTCGTCGTCGGATCGTATCTCGTCATTTCAAGCATCATTGCGTACTCTCTAGTGCAGCTTCTTTTCTGATCCATTGGCCTTGTGAGCACGATCTAGTTAGCAGCGACCGTCGCTGGATCCGTTCCTTGCTGGTTAAAGATCGGCACGAAGCGACAACTTTGGTTGAACTTGATTGCAGCGTATTCTCGGATGGCGCACCGTTAAGTCGGGCCGTGATGTCGTTGACAGCGGATCAGAAACGTGGTAGCAAGCTAAGGTATCTGCTCCCAAATCCCTCAATGAGAGTGTTCTACACCAATTGAACGGAGAATCGCGTCTCTCTCCTCAAGTGAACTACCAGACGTGATGCTGACCGCGAACACTCTGACGGACGCGTCGTCCGATCACGCACCCCACATCCTTCGAAATTCGCCATGAAGTATTCTCTGAGCAGGGTTGCGAGTATCGGCCAGTTCGACCGTGATCTCTAACAGTAATATATTCTACTCTATCCAAATATAATAAGAATTATTATATTTTTATTTCTACCTCTGTGATATTGACTTATATAAATTAGGAATTTTTTGCCTAGAAAAAATAGATTCTAAATGATTTGTGGAGGTAGAAGTATAAATTGGTTTTATTTATATGAAATTTATACCTCTATTTTGGCCATTTTATTCTACCAATAATACAGTATTTATCTAAATTTTATTATTCTCCAAACACAGGTGTGTCGTCTCCCTTGTTTCCCCACTCAGCCGAACTGTGAGGGCGGATACTCAAACAGCACCGCTGTTATATATGGTGGCGCTGCTATTTGGCAATATGGCAGAGGATACGGGTGGACAATCAAGAAAGTCGAACAAGGTTGCGAGACTGATCGCTGAGTATGATCTTGATGAATCCCTTGGTGACGAACTCGAACAGCTCTGGACTGCCGAGGACCAACAGCGTAAGAGTCTCCGGGATCTTGCAGATCTCTTCAATCAGCGACTGCTCGAAAGTGCGATGGCCTCTGCAGGGATTTCTACCGTAGACGGAGAGATCTCCAATCTTTATCGGCTCCTCACCGCTGATGACGTGAGTAGTGGTATGCAGACCGAGGCTCGAAATCGTCTTGAACGGGATGGCGTCGATATCGAGCAACTCGAACGTGATTTCGTCTCGTATCAGGCGATTCGGTCGTACCTCACCGAATATCGGGATGCTTCGTATGAACACCCCTCCGATAGCGAGCAAGTGGAGAACGTTCTTGATTCTATTCGACGTCTCCAGTCCCGACTTCGGTCACTCACCGAGGGCAGCCTGGATCGACTCCGATCGACAGGACGAATCACGCTCGGCGAGTTCCGCTTGTTTATCGATATTGATGTCCTCTGTGAGGACTGTGGCGAACAGTACGGCGTCATCGACCTGCTCGAACGTGGCGGCTGTGATTGCAACGACGGGACATAGCCGCTTCTGGCCGGGCCCTATATTTCCGTGATGCGGGTATAATCGTCGTTGAGAGCTTGTGCGTCTTCGGGGAGCAGAGCGACAACCAGGAACTCCGGATAGTCGGCCATATAATCGATCAGCGATGCGATTCGCGGTGAATCGATGGCCTCCAGGGAGTCCAGAATCATGAACGGGACCTGTTCGTACACCTCGTGGACGAGATAGCCCGCAAGCGCGAACACCAGTCCGGTGACTTCTCGTTCGCTTTCGCTGAGATGATCGACGGTGTCCTCGTACGCGGCTCCGGTGTCGGTACTCCGGACGACGTGTAGTTCGAACTGGGTTTTTTCCACCTTTTTTCGTCCTTCTCGCACCTCGCGCTCGATTCTCTCGATCCAGATGCGCTCGAGATTCTCATAGCCGAGCGTGTCGAGGACTGCATCCATATGGTCGTTGAACTGCTCGACAGCGTTCGCTTCGATCTGATCGATTCGCGTCCGGAGGTCCGTCAGTTCGGCAGTGATCTCTTCTCGCTGCGAGTTCAACTGCGTTTCCTCGGTAAGGCGCTCTTCGATAGAGCCGATCTGTTCCGTCACATCCTCCAGCTCGGATTCAAGCTGTTCGAGCTCGAATTCCAGTTGATTTGCCTCCTTGTGAAGATCCAGAATTTCACTGAAGTCTTCGGATTCTAACGTCTCGATCTCCGATTCAAGATCCTCGATTTCGTCGTTGAGGTGTTCTCGCTCGTCTCGCAAGTCATCCAACCGTTCTTCACGTTCCGCGATTTCACTCCCGATGTCAGTGAGTTTTCGCTCAATCGACTCTCTTCGCTGCTGTTGTTCCCGATATTCCTGCTGTTTGTCCTTCAGCTGAGACAACTCTGATTCGAGGTCCCGAATCGTTTCCAGTTTCTCTTGACGGATATCTCGAAGTTGATCGAGCGTCTGCGTGATATTCTCCTCTTCGACTTCGGACCCACAGGTCCAACAGACGACCGTGTCGTCGACAAGCGCATCCGTCACTGCGTTATCAGTCTCTTGAGCGCTCAGAACGGAGCTGACAGTTCCTTCGCTCCCTTCTAGGCGTTCTTCATTGAACTGAATCACGTTCTGGAGGTTGCTCACCTCGCTTTCGAGATTGTCTTTCTGGTCTCGAAGCCTGGAAATTTCGTTTTTGAGCTCGTCATGCTCCCCCATCGGTGTGTCGGGAAGCTCATCGAGCTCCGATTCGAGGTCTCTTCGTTCGGTTGTCAGTGCTTCGATGCTCTCTTGCTCGACTTCGATGTCGGATCGAACCCGATCTAATTCGGCGCGTTTCTCGCGAAGTTTGTCAAGCCGGGACTCGAGTTCCTGTTTCTCCTCCCGTGTTTCGTCGACGTCGGCATCGAGGGTTTCAATCTCCTCTTCCTTTGCTGCCAGTTCCTCTTTTTTTTTTCCTCGATTTCGTCTTTGAGCTGGCTTCGGTTGTCTTCCAGCTTTGGCAGTTCACCCTTTAGCTCGTTGAGTTCATCGAGTTCATCGTCGATCTGCGATCGTTCTTGCTCAAGCTGTTGGATTTCTGATTGGATCGATTCGGTATCGACTGGTCGCATGATGAGTTCGCGAAGATCGGCTCCCCTGGCGACGGATCGACGGGCTTCGTTGGTTTCTAGAAGAAATGCGAATAGATCGGCAAGCTCTGGCTCATCAAGATAGGGGTTGCCTCCAGTCATGACGGAGCCATTCGTGCGGGTGAACGTTCGCACGTAGGTTTCCTCACCGACGCTGAGTTCAACTCGTCCTTCATCCGCGTCCGCTTTCAGGGACGCATTATCGCTTCCCATAACCGCCATGATGGACCGGAGTAGCGACGTTCGGTTCGTCGCGTTTCGCCCCGCCAACACCGTGATTCCGGGAGAAAAGTCGACAGTCGTTTTGTCGATCCCGCCCATATTTTCCACCTCAAGTTTGGTGGTCTGATCGAGTATGTTTGCTTTGCTCATACTTTCGCATCGTTTCGTTATGGTAAAAGAGTTGCCGTGAATCGGCTCGCTGCCACCTCCGGGATCGAGCATCGCACGATCTCTCCATAACAAAAATAATAGTGTTATTCTAGTTCAGGGGATTGGATGAGGCAATATGATTATTATCGCGAATCAAAATACTTTCTTATTTTAAATCTATTCGCGATATTAGAGGTGTATCCAGTTTTTGTTGGCCAAATATACCCCCTATCACTATATATTGGGAAATAACTGTGAACATCCAGAACAAGATATTCAGATAGTGTATTAGCGTTTGATATAGCCAAACGATTAAGTGAACTCGACTTGCATGCGAGAACATGACAACCGATCCAATTCAACCGGAGTCGCCCCGAACGTTGAAAACTGTTGAGCGAACAGCACAGATACTCGAAGCGCTCGAAACGTTAGATGGCGCCGGGGTCACTGAGCTAGCAACCCACCTCAGCCTGTCTAAGAGCACGGCCTACCACTATCTAACAACCCTCCGTCAGGAAGACCTGGTCGTCAAGAATGGCGACCAGTACGAACTCAGTTTGCAGTTCCTCCTGGCTGGTGAGTACGTCAGGAATCGAAATCGACTGTATAAATACGGCAAGGATGAGGTCGAGGATCTTGCGGAGTCGACTGGTGAGTACGCGAACCTCTTCACCGAGGAACATGGGATGGGCATTAATCTGTACAAAGTGCGTGGCAGTGACGCTGTTGGAAGCGGGTATCAGACGGATAAGCTTCAGCGGCCGGACTATCTCCACTGTACGGCAACGGGCAAAGCAATTCTAGCATATCTTCCCCGCGAGCGCGTCGACGAAATCCTTGACCAACACGGGCTTCCAGAACAGACTGCCAACACGATCACCGATCGCGACGAACTCTTCGATGAACTCGATACCGTCCGTCAGCAGGGATATGCACACAACGACGAAGAGGAAGTTGAGGGTCTCCGTGCTGTTGGTGCCCCCGTCATTGACCGCAATGAGAACGTGTTGGGCTCGTTGAGTGTCGCCGGACCGACGAGCCGTCTGAAGGGAGAGCACTTCAAGGATCAGCTTCCGGAGAAAGTCCAGAGCGCGGCCAACGTGATCGAAGTGAACCTGAATATGGCGACGCACGAGAGCGAATAGTTGAGTTTCAGTTTCTGGCTCACGAGGCGCGTTCCACGTTGCACGCATCCTGTCGCGTCGACTGTGTTTGAACCATACGAACTCCGATGAGACAGTGATGTTGACGGTGAAAGCGCAATTCAGCCGAATACCCCCAGATAGTACCGGATGACTAGGTTATCGGCGTTTGTAATATGAGAACAGAGGATCGGGGGGATACTCCACAGGTGGAACAGGTCGAGTGTATAGGGATCTGTCCCGAGGGTGAAGATCGTCCGCTCCGCTGTGTGACCGACGTTCATCTTCCGTTACCGATGTCGCAGAGCGCGGATCGGCGCTCAACGGTTGGCGTTGCGGGGGCTATCGTTGGATTGCGTGTGTTTTGAGGGGAGTTGCATCTGCAGGGGGGCTGCTATCGACTTCGTTCCAGTCATATCGCCCAGTATCACATCACGGCAGAGCGCCGTCGCTGCACACCGACTCCACGGTCACTATCGGGATGGTTGCTTCACTGCGGAGGTCCTATCAGTCATGCGCTAAGTCCGCGAGCCCCGCTGCCAGCACCCTTGTTGCTGTCGCACAACTGTCCCAGTCCGTCCACTCGCGGGGGCTGTGTGAGAATCCGCCGTGAGAGGGCGCGAACAACATCCCGGTGTCAGTGACGCTCGCGATATGCATCGTGTCATGGCCAGCGCCTGAATGGAGATCCAGTGCCGAGGCTCCAATCGTCGACACCGCTTTTTGTAACGCCGCGTTGCAGCGATCGCTCATCTTACTCGGAGCGATATCATACGGGCGCTCGAACGTGGTCCCGACGCCCCGCTCTGCTTCAAGCTCCGAGAGGCAGTCTTGTACACGCCCGACGATCTCTTCCATGGGCCCGTACTGAATATCGCGAATATCGATGCCGAGTTCGGCCCGTCCTGGAACGACGTTGATCGCATTCGGTGAAACGTCGAGCTTACCGACTGTTCCGACGACGGTCTCGCCGTTTTTCGCGACGACATCTTTCGTTGCGCTCTCGACTTCTAAGACGAGTTCGCTTGCGGCGGTCAAGGCGTCCGTTCGGTCCGCCATCGCTGTACAGCCCGAGTGGTCCGCTTCGCCCTGGATTTCGACCGAGCATCGAATGGTTCCCGTGATTGCGGAGACGATCCCAACCGCGGCTCCCGCGTCTTGGAGGCGCTCGCCCTGTTCGACGTGCAGTTCGAGCCAGGAGTCCCACTCACTCGCATCCAATCGTCCACTGCCTCGAAACCCAATGTCGTCGAGCGCCGATTCGAGCGTGACCCCGTCATCGTCTTCGAGTTCGAGTGCCTCTTCGACACTCCGCTGATCGCTCGCAACGGAGGATCCGAGCACGCCGTTCGAGAATCTTGCTCCCTCCTCTTCAGTGAAACAGACAACTTCGATCGGTCGGTCCAGCTCGATACCTGCCTCTTGAAGCGCCCGTACGGCTTCAAGCCCACTGTAGACGCCGAGCACCCCATCGAAGATTCCTCCTTCGGGAACAGAGTCGATATGGCTCCCACAGGCGATTGCTGGTGCCGTCGGATCGGCGCTCTCGGGAACCCAGCGGCCCACGATATTGCCCACTGCGTCAACGCGGACATCGAGCCCTGCCGCTTCCAAGCGGTCGATGAAATACTCCCGCGCTTGTCTGTTCGCTTCTGTTCCTGTGAGTACAGTCCGACCGTGTCCCTGTTCAGTTACAACCTCCCCGAATTTCCCGGTCTCCGTGATATCTTCTCGGAGTCGGTCTTTGCTGACGCGCTGGTACGCTCCTTCTGCTACACTCATAACCCATCCCTCCATTGAACCGGCTCTGGTTTGAATATACCGGAGGCTGGTACGAGAACGGTGCGCGAGTGACAGAGATTCCGCTCAACAGCATCAGATCATACTATTCGACAAGAGGACGTTATCGTGGTGCCGTCATCTCCGTCGCGGCGGAGCGACGCCACCGATGGATCGTTCGTTAAACCTCTCGCACAACGATATCCTTCACACCGCTCTGAAGCGTCTCTTCCTCGATTTCGGCGAGCTTCTCTCGCGATGCGTTGAGCGTCGCGATATGGTTGCCAGCGAGTTCTCCCGCAGGACTCTTGAAGCAGGTTGGTCCACAGGGAACAAGGAGTTCCTGCTCGTTCCGATACCCTGGATACAGCAGGATATCTCCCCGGGAGGGGTAGACCGTGTGGTTTTCGCGCGGTATCTCCGGGAGGTCGATCTCGTCGATGTTGACCCACGTCGCGTGGCCGCTCCAGCGCACGTGCATGAGTTCTGATTCGAGTGGCAGGAACTCCCGAAGTGCGTCGATCGATTCAGGCGCCTCGTCCTCGAGCAGGTCGGCTACAAACACCTCTCCGTCGATATCGAATTCTAGTTGCGTCACATCTCGGCCAACAACAGCATCCAGAATAAAAGTTGCGTCAGGATGGGATCGTTCGACAGTCGGATCGCCCCTTTGCTGGTCCGATAATCATTCTCGCTTGAGAATCGCCTGTAGAGCGGCTTGCATAAATGCCGATTAGAAAGAATTCAATAGAGCGGTGGCAGTGAATCTATTCGTGGTTCTCGTTAGTGACTTTCCCTCCATCCGCCACAGTGCCTGACGGTTGCTGCTCCCCTTTGGACGACGAGAGATCGGGTCGAGTCGTGCGAATCATCTCTCGTACGAACTCGGGATCCTCGACATCAGTCACCAAGCTGACCACGATGAAGAGCACTGTCGTCACTAGAAGCCCCCATAATCCTGCGTGTATTGACAGCGGTGTCGGCACGACAAAGGTAAAGATCGCCGTTACTAGAGTGCCACTGAAGATTCCAGCCAATGCCCCCTCCTTTGTGGCACGGGGCCAATAGAGTGTTCCAAGGATAAGCGGAAGGAATTGGATAATTGAACCATACGCAGCGGCCTGCAGCGGCACGATATTAATCGAGCTGAATATCGCAAAGTAATATGCGACAGCCAGTGTCGGGAAGACCAAAATCTTCATCCAGAAGGTTTCATCCAGATCTTCTCCTTCCGGATTAAACAGTGGCTTGTAGAAGTCCCGGATAGAAACGCTCACGGATGCGTGAACGATTGCGTCGGCGGTACTCATCGTTGCTGCGAGTGCTCCAGCGAAGAATAATCCGATCACGACCGGATTTATGTCTAAGTTAGTAACAAGATATGGGAGAATTCGATCGGGACTGTCGAGAATACCTGGTTCGACGACGGTAACACCGGCAAATCCGATCAAGAGAATCGGGACGATAATGAATTGGAAGAGTGGGTAAAGGACAGCAGTCTTTTTAATTGTTGATTCGTCCTCAGCGGTGTAGGCCCTCATGAACAGGTGCGGCCACATAATACTCCCCAGAGCCGAGACAACGATGAAACTCGAATATCGTGCTATCGACATCTCTGGGAGCCCGACCACCAGATGTGATGGATTAGTTGCGGCGATCGTCTCGAACATTGGCTGTATTCCTCCATGTAGCTCGGACGGGAGATACAGGCCAAGGAACCATGCGAGTGCAAGCATCATTATCCCTTGCAGGACGTTTGACCACCCAACACCCATCATTCCGCTTGTGATCACATAGAATCCAATGATGAGGAAGGGAAGCATCCCCGAAAGCCAAAACGGAATGAGCCCATTGCTAGCCTCGTTGAGAATGAAGGCAACACCCTTTATTTGCACTACTATATACGGGATGAAGGCCGCAACAGAGGCGATCGCCATGATAACTGAAATCCATCGGCTATCAAATCGATCGCTCACGAATTCCGCCTGCGTCACGTAGCCCATTTTGCGACCAAGACGCGATACTTTGGGCCCTAGGACGTACCACATCGCGAGCCCAAATGCACTATAAGGGATGATATAATATGCAATCGCCCCTTGGTCGAACGCAAATCCAGGTCCGCCGAGGAAGGCAAAGGCACTGTTATTAGCTGCGGCCATAATGAAGAACAATACAATTGTACCGATTCGGCGATCACCGGCAACAAATCCTTCTGTGGTACTTTGGTCAGCCTCGCCCCGACTGCGAATACCAATCCACAGGGCAAAGCCTAGATAAATCAAGGGTATGCCGGTAATGATCAGAGTATCCGTGGATACCATCTTAGCTACCTCCCTGAACGTTCAGTTCATCATACCAATACATGAGGAACCCAGTGATCATCACAAGAAATAGCACTGCTGAGTTCCAGGCCATATTGAACGGGAGTCCCAAGATATACGGCTCGATTTGGTTAACCATCGGGAATACCGGCCAAACGACAAGAAGTAGCAGAGCCGTGTAACCAGCAAAGAACTGCAAGAATCGGATTCTTACTTTTTGTGGTGTTTCTTTGCTGAAAAGATCTAACCCGATGCTAACAGTCGTTACGTCCGATTCTTCTTCGGCTGCTTCTTGATGTTTCATCTGTTTTGATTCGCGTTTGTTTCTACTGTGTGGGATAGCTCAGCCCATTCACATGCGATACGTCATTCGGTTGCTTTCTGATATTGCATCTGTCTGAATTTGGACCGACCTCCTCTGTGCGTGTGGCAGACACACACACTATCCCTTAATTAAACTTTTGGATAGTGCGTGTTCTGAGTGAGCGGAAGTGCAGTTCTAAGGAGTGTTTTGTATTTTTTGCCTTCTTGAAGTGTGCTCATCGTTTTGCTCGCGTACACGGTCTACGTCGTGGTGAACACCCAGGGCCTCGCGACGGAATCGCTCACGTACTCGGGTACGTGGGGACTCCCTTTCTTCACGATCGTGGCGGCACACGTCGGGACCGCACTTACCGGTGCGCTTAACGCGGCCGACATCAGCAGGCACTTAGAGAAACGACGCGGGTTGGGCAACCATATCTGGGGTCACTTGCTCGGGATCGCCCCCGCGATGATGTACATGGCGCTCGTCGGACTCATCTTCGGAATCTCGACGGACACGGCGAACCCGGTGTACGCCATCATGGAGGTCGCCCCGAGCCCGATGATCGGCGTCGCAATGCTCGTGTTCGTACTAGCTGCGCAGATTTCCTCGAACCTCACGCTCAACATCGTCCCGCCAGTTCACGTGCTGCAGGACGCACTTGACGTTTCGTGGGAACGAGGGCTTGTTATCACGGGAATTCTGTCCATTGCTTCGTTCCCGTGGGTGCTGTTCTCCGGTGGCGAGATCTACTTCCTGTTCATCAACGCCTACTCCGTGCCGCTCGGTCCGGTGCTCGGCGTGTTGCTGGCCGACTACTGGCTCTTCCGGGCGGGCGACACATCGATCAACTCGCTCTACGACAAGAGCCGCGATTCGAAATTCTGGTTTATCAACGGGGTGTCGGTCACGGCGGTTGCCAGTGTGCTCATCGGTTCAGGAGCAAGCCTGTTGATGATGGACTTGTCGTGGATGATCGGTCTTCCCGTGGGGTTCCTCGCCTACGTGGTGCTACGGAAGGTAGATCTCGATCAGCAGACCGCCGACTACCTCTCGGAGACAGAGGCCCCCGCAGCAGACTGAGGATGCAACGCTACTGGTAGTCTCGGCTATTCACGTGCAATGCAGTTTTGTTGCGCTTGTACGGCCCTGCCTTCGCGGGAATGTCGTGTTCTTCGCTTTCTCGGTCACAGAGCGATGCGTAGTTGCATCCATTGTGAGGGCTGTGTCTTTGATTTCTACATCTCGGGGAGCTCTGATCAGCTCGGAGTGAGTCGATGACCCTCCCGACAGCGATCGCCGGCCTGAGACAACGATGTCTGATCCATTTAGGGCTACATCTGTTCATTTACGGAGCAGTCTAATAACGGAATGCGCTGTCTATGAGCAGCTCTCTACCAGTCATCCCTGATATTCAATTCCTATCGGCTTGCGTCAGCCCTCATACGATCAGCGAACATGTCCGAGGTCGCGGCGATCCCATACTTGGGATTCTCTGTCTATGAGTAGTAGTCTTGCCGTGTGTTGAGGGTGGTTTCCGGCCCCGATGCAGCTTTGATTTCCGATTGCAACCGCCAAATGTCCCTCGGAACTTTTTTGATGAAATATCGCTTGGTGGTCAGCCCTGCCTATGAACTATCTATACGCCGGACATTCGATGGTACGTATGGGTTCAGTGCAGAAGTTTCAGCCAACTCATCCTCAAATATCCGTTCGTATTTATCGAACACCTGTGTTGGTTCTCGCTATCACCACGGTTTGACTCTGTCCCGGATTATCCCTGTATTCTACGGTGTCTGACCGGTTATTGAACATGCAATGCCGCTGTATATAACAAGAATAGGATTGTTATTCAATACTGATTTCACCTCTAATCTCTGGTCTAGATTTTCGTATACTACGAACAGTGAGGAACTTTGGAAGTGCTCATATACTCATCTAACCGCGTGATTACCTTATAGAAACCCACCTTCTAAGTCAATTCACAACAAATAGTGTGGTTATCTTGCGACAAGAGCCTCAATTCGATTTTTGACCCGAAAAGTTAATATAATATCACACACCATACCTTGCTGCCCGGATTATGATCCGCGGATATACGTCGGTATCTGCACACCCTAAATGGCCACATCGTCGTGATCCACGCTGTATCAATCCGGGCCCCCTGGTTGTGAAGAAAACTCGAGCAACACGGGCCGTTGTGACGGCGTGTAGCCAGGCTTACGGTGCGCGTTGCTAGGGAACCCTTCTATCACGCACTGATTATCCTTTTCCCATGGACGTGGAATCGAAATAGCCATCCATGTAGATATTTATCTTTGTACACTCACATATACAGGTAATGTTTGAATAGTTAATGCCGGTTATAGCCAGTATCTCGACTCAACTTTATACCCTTCCCGAATTGATGGAGGCAAATATCAAATGACGTTATTACAGCTGAAATTGATGTCTCTCCTTTTGGCTCTCTGTTCTATTCCCTGCTTACACTCTCTGACGAAGCCGGAGGATCGTGCTAGGGCGAAACGTGGTATTATATGACTGTACCAAGAAGCGGGAAGTATGAACGAGGAAACCCGGTCGACGGCAGAGGACGCAGTCCTCTCGGCGCGCAATATTGGAGGAATTGACTCAGCATCTGTCGAATTCTCTTCCGGAGTGAATGTCCTTGTTGGTCGAAACGCTACCAACCGCACGTCGCTGTTACAAGCGGTAATTGGTGCGCTCGGTGGATCAAGTGTTACGCTCAAGGGAGACGCTGAGGAGGGGGAAACGACACTTGAACTGGAGGGCGAGACATACACCCGCCGGCTGGTCCGCAATGGACAAGATGTGGTCAAGTCTGGCGAACCGCTGCTCGAAGATGCTGACGTGGCTGATCTGTTCGCATTTCTGATCGAGTCGAATGAGGCACGGCAGACAGTTGCCCGTATGGGTGATCTCCGCAATCTCATCATGTCGCCGGTCGATATTGATGAAATCAAAGCCGAAATACAGGAACTGAAACGAGAGCAGAAAGAAATCGAAGCCGAAATTCAGAGTATTGACGAGGAAGAGAAACAACTCGCAGGGCTCGTTCAGCGTCGCTCGTCACTGGAAGAGGAGATTGAACGGAAAGAAGATGAACTTGAGGAGATCCGATCGAAAATAGCCAATAGCGATATCCAGTCCTACCAGCGAGACACCTCAAACGAAGAGCTCGAAGAAAAATTGGATGAGAGACAAGAGCTAGAATCAACCCGCGAAGACATCATATTCGACCTGCAGACAGAGCGGCAGAGCTTCGAGTCGCTCCAAGCGGAGCAGAGCGAGGTCGAAGCTGAACTTGATAACCTTCCGGAAATCTCCGACAAACGGATTCAGGACGTTAATTCGAGGCTGAGCAACGCTTGTGAACGCCAGAATATGCTCGAATCGACGATCAACCAGATGCAGAATATTATCCAGTTCAACGAGGAACAACTGGAGGATGGAGAAGGATTATTCGGCAATCTGCAGACGCCGGATGATGGTGGATTATTCGGTTTATTTAGATCCGAAGCAAATACGGACCTGCTTGGGGCATTACGGACCGAACAAGAGGAGCAGGCCGTTACCGACCAGCTCCTAGATGACCAGCAGGTACTCACCTGCTGGACGTGCGGCAGTCAAGTGAAAAAGAAGCAGATCAAGGAGGTGGTCGGCGAGCTACGGGATATCCGTAGCGAGCAGCTTGAGCTTCTCAACGACGTGAAAAGTGAAATTCAGGAATTAAAGGACACCAAGTCGTCCCTCGAAAAGTCAGATGAGCGACGAGAGCGGTTGGAGCAAAAGCAGGCTCAGCTGGCCCAAGAAATCAAGACACGGCACGACCGGATCGAAGAACTCGAAACCCGGAAGACGACTATCGAGACTGAAATCGATGAACTCTCTGATGAAATCGAGGCGCTTCGAGAGGAGATAGATATCGAAGAGAATACGGATTACACTGCCATTTTAGACCTCCAAGAGGACGCGAAGCGGCTTGAATTGGAGATTGAACAGCATCGAGAGGAAATCGACGATGTCACAGAAGAAATCGACGCGGTCGAGAGTCGAATAGATCAACGCGAGGAACTCGAAGCCGAACGGGAGGAGCTCCGAGAGCGCCTCACGGAGTTGCGCCAGCGGGTTGAACAGATAGAACAGCGCGCCGTGAGCGAGTTCAACGAACGGATGGCTGAGATTCTGGATATTCTGAACTATTCAAATATCGAGCGGATCTGGATCGAGCGGATTGATACCGAGACAGCGGGATCCAGCGTCTCGACGGACACCTCGTTCGATATCCATGTCGTCCGGTCGACCGATGGTGGAAGTCACTACCGAGACACGATTGACCATCTCAGTGAGAGTGAACGGGAAGTGACCGGCTTGGTGTTCGCACTTGCAGGGTATCTCGTCCACGATGTCCACGAGTCGGTTCCCTTCATCGTCCTTGACTCGCTCGAAGCGATCGACTCGGATCGGATCGCACGAGTGGTCGAGTATCTCTCCGACTACGCCGAGTACCTCGTCGTTGCCCTGCTGCCCGAGGACGCGGCCTCCCTCAACGATAAATATCGGTATATGTCACCTCCGTGGCAATCTCTCAAGAACTTCTAAATCGGCCAAGGCGTTCAGATAGAGCGAGAATACATTTATACGAGAGGCAACTGAAGTATGATAGTGAATGAGTGAGTCAAAGCGGGATTATAAGGTTGGTCGCCTCATTGAGAAATATTCGCTCGACGGGATTGAGGACGAATTGGCGGCTGAGTGGACCAGAGACGACGACGAACGATCTAGCCTCCGTGAACTCGCTGATGAGTTTAACCGACGTATTCTTCGGGTGGTACTCCGCGATGCGAATATCAATCCTCACGAACGTGATATACAGGACCTGTATCACGTACTGACCGATGATGATGTGAGTAGCGGTGTTCAGGTCCAATCGCGGCGCGAACTTGAACAGGATGGTGTGGAGATTGACGAGCTTGAATCAGATTTCATTACATATCAAGCTGTGTATAATTTCTTGCAAGACTATTGCGATACTACGTATCAACAACCGAGCGATGAGGAACAAGTGGAATCTGATCTGGAGCGAATAAACCGGCTTATATCTCGCACTCGAGCGGTTGCCGAGGATGATTTGGAACGGCTCAGTCGGACAGGTCGGATTACACTGGGTGAACACGATGTATTCGTCGATGTCCAGGTGTACTGCCAAGAATGTGATACACAATATCCCCTTAGCGACTTACTCACAAGTGGTAGTTGCGACTGTGGGGTGTGACTGGAGCTACGTGTTAGACAGAGCTGTTCCGAAGTTGTCGAGATACAGTTTTGCGAACGCGAACCCTAGAACGAACACAGTCAGACCGATAGCTATCAGATGATATGCGCCCGAGTACGCCTTCCAGAACACGAACAAGATCAGAAGGATTCCAAGAACGTAGAATCCGATGTGACGCTTGAACGGCCGCTCGAGATCCGGATGACTGAACCGGAATTTGATCGCTAAGACGAGCACCCAGACGTAGGTGAGAAGCCACACGACCGCCGCAAGCCTGATGAGTGAAACGACATCGGTTGAGAAGAGACTCGGAATGAGAATGATCGCGCCCGTTGCGAGGGTCGCCGGCCAAGGGGAGAGAAAGCGAGGATGCAGCCATGCGAACTTCTTCGGCCAGGCCCCTTGTCGAGCCATTGCATAGAGAATGCGTGGGATAGCAGCATAGGCAATTAGGAGACTTCCCATCGTCGCTAGAAACGACGCGAGACCCGCAATCAGCCGGCCTTCTGCCCCGAATAGAACACCCGCAATTTCGATCTGTGGAGCGTTGCCAGTGTACACTGACGGATGGGCCAGCGGATTGAACGTCGTAATGATTCCAACACCCATCGTGAGTGCCATCACTAAAATCGTAAATGCGCCGATGATCATCCCACGAGGAATATTCGTGGATGGGTCGCGGACCTCTTTGACTAATGGTGTCGAGAATTCGAGTCCGATGAAGGCCCAGATCCCGAGCGGTAGGGTTTTGAATATGTCCGACAGGCGGTAGGAAGAGGTATCGAACAAGACGCCGAAATCGCCTCCCCGACCTAACAGATTGAGTCCCGAAAAAGCGGCGACACCCATCGCCATTCGGATCCCGATCATACAGAGCACCAGGATCGTCACCATCGTGATGGTCAATCTGATGCCAAGCATATTGATGCCGATGGCAATCCCGTTGAGGACGAGAATCCACAGGGTCACCGTGCCGAGGTTCGTCGCTTGTACCATCGCGTGGGCGCCCGCGACCGTCTCTGATGCCCAGACGAGACCGAATACGAGCCAGTAGGTGGTCCCGATTCCTGCCGCCAGCAGTGTAGCTGGTTGACTGCCCCAGTCAGCGAAGCACCGTTTGGTGAAGTCGAACACTTGGCCGGTCTCGGAAAATATCGTCGTCAGTTCAGCATACGCAAAGGCGACAAAGAGGTTGAGTGTCAATCCAAAAAGGAGCGTGAGCAAGTACCCCGGGCCGGCTATTCCATAGCCGTTGAAGTCCCCCGCAAACGTCGTTGACGCGACGACCAACCCGATCGACGCAGCGGCGACGCCCCACCAGCCAATACGGCCGGAGAGTTCCGCGGCGTCTTTCGCGCGGTCAGCTTGGGTCATGAAACACGACTGTTTAACCAAGCGTATAGTTCTAGGGAAATCGTGATTGGGTAACATATTTTGCCACCCCGATCTGAATAACAGGTGTACGGCCGTTATTCTATATTCGACTATGAATTAACAAATAGGAATATAAAGTATTAATAGATAAATTGTATTTCCGAATCACAAAAATATTCTGCCCGCCGAATAGAATAACACCAGTACATCTGTTATTTTAACCCGATCCGCGGTGGCTCTCACAGATCTCCCCCAACCCGAATCGGAACTCGCGCTCCGGTTTGTGATTGGATTTTGAACATATTCGGTAAATTTATGTACCCCTGTTCACCATTGGCGTGGTGTAGTGCGCTATGGCAAGCAATAGCAACCCCCAAGACGATGGGATAGAGCAATTGAAGACAACCAGGCGTCGATATCTCCAAGGCGGTGCGGGCGCGATGATGGGTCTGGGATCCTACGAGCAGTGGGAAGGGTCCTCGATAGAGGCCATCGATGCGGACGATACACTCGGACATATCAACGGTAATTACACCAACTTCGCTCCCGAGGCGACACCGCTCGACCTCACGAAGTCAGAGTATGCAGCGCGACTCGGCTATCGGAAACGACGGACGATGGTCGAAGTACTGCGACATCCGGAGGTCAACGACATCATCAGCGAGATGTACGGGACCTTCGACGGGTTCGACAGCTGGGTCGACCACGACGCGCTCGGCCTCAACGGCTGTAAAAACTTCACCGTCGAGGAAGGTGGTCGGCAGGGGCTCGAACAGGGAGAGCACACCGTCAAGACCATCGGCAACCAGTACATCAGGGCTCTCGTCGATCCGAACCGCGCGATCGACGGGAGTTCCCCTGGGTGGGAGAACCGTGTCACCCACCTCAGTATCACCGAGCCGCAAGGATACACGATCAAGCGTCGGTATGGCGAAGCCGAAAAGCGGGTTCTCCAGGCGACACTCGAGAAGGAGCCTGTCCAGGAGCTCCTGGGGGACGCCGACGAATGGTACGTCGGCATCGGGAAACTGACGAGCATCAGTACGTACTCGCCGAAGTATGCTAAGTCAGAGGTTACGTTCCCCATCTTCATCCTGCCGCGTGAGCACGACTACCTCGTGGTCGACACAGCCATCGAAGTGAACAATTGGCCGGACGACCCACAGCCTGGTGAGCTGGTGTACGCACAGGGAATTCATCCGATCGATGCGGAGGACGTCGAGACGAACCAGTACGGTGTCAAGCCGAAAGGTCGAGTCACGGAGCCCGCCCACATGCTGGCAGAGGATTACGCCGTTGTGGACGACAGCTATCCGTCGGTGGATGAGATGCCGGATCCACCGGCAGAGAAGGTTCCATGGCTCTTCCGCGGTGATGGACACTACAGCCCGAAGGTCAAAGCCGAGACGCCGAATCCGGCCAAACGAAACAACTGGAGTGTCGAGTGGAAGGACTCCGAAACCGACGGGATGATCTCCACCATGGAGTTCGATGGCACCCAGGCCTTCGAGCGCGCGGCGTTGTCGGTGTCCCTGACTGCCTATCCCCCACACACCAGTGACCGGGGGCAATACAGCAAGGACTTCTTCGTCGAACCGCGGGCCCGGGAGGATGGGAACATCATGTACCACGACAATCTCGGGTTTACCGGCCCGGGTGTCCTGGGCATCGCGGACCTGCCACCGCTCGACAAGGACTGGGCGCCCAACGACCGCCCGAATGGCTTCAAGATGCGCACCCACTACCACACGGGTGGGACCTCAGTCCCCGAGTTCCACTCCGGTCTCCGGTACGGCCCATACAACTACGTCATCGACTGGCATTTCTTCGAGGACGGCCAGATGGTGGGGACCTACCGGCGGAACGGTCCCGGCTACGAAACGGGGCACGGCATGCCCGCGTACTCGTCCATGTGGTCCTTCATTCCGACGCCAGGTGGAACGAAGACGCCGGAGGTGCACTGGTTCGACGGCGAGTGGAACCAGGTCACCGAGGAGTCGGAGTTCTTCTCTGACGGGACGAACATGCTGCGCCTGAAGGATCCGAACGGTGACGACATCATCGACTTCGAACTCAGGCAAGAGGACGAAGTGTACGTGTTGCGGTATCACGAGGACGAGATGGGTGTCGCACCTCGTGTCAAGGACGGGCATCGAGAGAAGCAGTTCTACCACCCGTCCCAGTACATGGACGGCGAATCCGTCGACGGGGAGCGCGTGGTCGTCTGGGTGAACCAGACGACTCACAGCGAAACCGTTCCCTTCGAATCCGGGAGCGTTCCGTTCGTCAACATGGTGAACGTGAACGTCGGAACCGTCGACAACTGGTCGGGCGCCAGCGCGCAAAACGTCCAGTCGCAGAATGAGGTCTCTGGTGGTTCCAGTGATGGATCTAGCGGTGGCTCCGGCGAGGATAATGCGCAGGCCAACGCTCCTGGCATGGGACTACTCACCGGTGCCGCGGGCGCTCTCGGGGCCGGCGCGTGGTTCAAAAGCCGAGGAGGTGATAGTGAAGAGGAATAACTAATCGGAACGACTGCCACTGTGCCCATTCCGTTCCAGTACTGGAACGGGTCGCCTGCACCTAGCCGCAACCGATCAGGAACGTCGCGTCAGTGTCCGTAACCCGGACACACTCGCACGTGCGGCGGGTGCCTTTCATGCCATACCGGACGAACGCCACTGATTCATCCACTTCTTGTCGCCGATAGTCGTCGAGTGGCGTTACTCGACGACGGACACGACGCCTTTCATGCCCATCCGCTCATGCGGGACACAGTAGTACTTGTACAGGCCCGGATCTGAGAATGTATGCGAGAACGTGTGTCCTTCCTCTGAGGTGATTTCACTCTCGAAGGCGTCACCGTCATGAACGACATTATGTGAACCGCCTTTGCCGGTCCATTTCCAGGTAACCTTCGTCCCGGCCGATATTTCGACCGCGGGCGGTGCGAAAACGAGACCGCCTTCCGCGCCGACGAGGACCTCTACCTCGCTCTGACCAGTTTTGTCGGCCATCCCCTCGTAGTTCGGGACATCGGACATCCACTCCTCATACGACCCTGTTGCCGTGGATTCTGGTGTGGGCGTGGCGGTTTCCGTGGGTGTCTGCGTATCGGTCGCCGTCGATGTCGCGGTCGGCGTCGCTGTGGACTCGTCAGAGCCACTGGAACAGCCTGCCAACCCTGACAGACCGAGTGCTGCGATAGCTGTGATGCATCTCCGTCGACTGCAAGAGTGCTTTGTGCCTTTCGGCATAGATTACCAAACACCTATACTCCCAAATCATTTTTTCGGTTTTCCCGGTGCAGAACCCTACTCCGGACGGGGGGTAGGAAGTGCACGGAGTTCGCGCCGCGGAATGAGAAAGTTCCCGCGACGGATGGTCGTGATGTAGTTGAGGATGCCATTGTTGGTTCGGGTGTCGATTCCATCTATCTCTGCCAGATCGATTTCTCTCCCGGATGGGTGATCGAGATTCACGCCGGCTATCTTCTTTCGAGTGTAGGTGTAGTCGGAGATTTTCGATTGAAGCGAGACGAAGTGAAGCCCAGCGCTGCCATCGTCGATCGTGTCGAAATCTCGTCGAAGGATGGTTGGGGTTCCGCCGTTACGTCCGCGGGCTGCTTTCTGTGCGTGTCCGACATAGCCAGCATCTTCGGCGCTCGCCTCAAGCGACTCAGCTATCTCTTCTGTGACGCCGTTGAATTCTCCCAGTTGCTCCCCGATCTCACCTACTTGCTCCTCTGACGCGTGTTCTGGGCTGAACATCAATCCAACCCGCTTTTCGCGTGGTTGTTTGTACCATCTATCGAGATCGATATCAAGATACTCGATATGTTGTGTCGTGCTCCCCGCGAATGGCCCATCTTGGATCGTCACGTCGTCCTCGCTTGGTTGGTTGCCCCGAAACGGCGTTTTGAAGCCCATGAATTCAGGGGCTTCATCCGGCACAGGGGAATCCGATAACGACTCCACATCCTGTTGTTTCTCCGCTGGCAGACCTTCTCCGATGAACCCTGTTCGCCTATCAGCGAGGTCGAAGACATCCGACATTCTCGTTTCCATCTGAACACCGTTGAGTTCCTCGACGTCTCCGAATAGTGCCTGTTCGGCGCGAAGCACTACATCCGGTCGGTCACTAGCCAAATGGAGAACCACATCCTGTTGATCGAGCGTCGGTGATTCGAACGGTGTGAGTGCCTCTGGTTCAGGTAACCGAACCGTGGACGGTAACGTTATGTCGTCAAACCGGTCGAAGTAGGCAGGTGAGTAGCCGAGGGTGAATAATAGTCCGTCATTACTCCATTCATAGGCTCGTTCAAGCGTCTTGAGAGCTCCTTCGATCGTTTCGCGCTCGTCAGATGTCGGCTGTTGGCCGGTGTAGTTTAGAAACAGCAGGACGTGGTGACGCGGCAAGTTGCCCCCGTTCAAGGATTCGTTCCAGGCGTGCTGCCGACTGGGGAGTGTCCACGGTTCGGAACTTCCACCGGGTGGCGCCTCTGCATTCTCGGTTCGCTCGGTACACGCTGCCAAGGCAGTAGCCCCCCCAATCGAGACGGCAATTTTCCCAAATGACCGCCGAGACATGTGGCTGTCAAACCCTCTCATATTCAGTTAGATTTAACAGCCGTGGTGAATAAACGTTTGGCTACTTACGCGGGTACACGGCTACAAGCTGTCGATATGCCGTGGCCTGTTTACACGCTCACATGCCACATGATCAAGCTGGAACATCGAAGCGACGGACGCGCCGGGAGTTTGTGGGACTGGCTATCGCAGGGGCTGGCAGCGCGCTCGCTGGCTGTAGTACCGTCGCTCAAAGCGAGGACCCATTCGACGGGGTTGCCGTCGACGGCGCAGCGCTCACTGTGACACTAACTGATGGCGTCGAGGCTGACGCACTCGAACTGCACTCACCAGATGGGTCTACGTTCGTCAGACAACGAGTCAGGCCAGGGACCGAACAGTCGTTACCGCTTGTCGAAACAGGCTACTCATCGTCGCCAGAGTACTATCAACCGGGAGAACAGACACTGGTCGTCAAAAACGACGGGCAACGGGTCGGCGAGCGAAAGCTGTCGCTCGCTCCGGACGTCAAGATCGCTGATTTGTACCTTCCGGACGATTCTGAGTTCAATCCCGTTGCAACCATCGAAAACGTTGGAACAGGTCCAACGCTATTGACGTATCTCGGCTTTTCGAACGTCCCTAACCCCACCGATCCACCTGAAGAGACCACGGGAGTAGACTCGACTCCACTGGTTCCCCTTGACACAGTCGATGTACAGAGCGGTGCGATGCCGTTCGCATTCCGAAAGACCTCCAGTGAGGCCGATTCGCTGTCCTGCCCAGGACGGACCCCAGTCGAGGTTACTGTCCAAACGATCCATGGGGACACAACAGCTGAAACGTTCCCTGTTCGGTTCGACGGAGAGGTGGAGAAAATTTTCGGATTGAGCTATCGGTGTTCTGAAATCGTCGTCGAGTCGACCGAGGCTTGAGTTCGGTCCTGCCGAACTGCGGCTTCAGGGCATCCTCAACTACTGTTCGACGACTTCTGGTTTGAGGCTTGCTACCTGCCCCAAGATGGCCTCAGCGTTGTCTTCGGCGACTCCGTTCGCTTCGAGCGCCTCTGCGAGATAAGTCGCGACGCGGTCGAAGTCTTCCTCTGTGATTCCCATCCCTTCGTGTGCTTGCTGCATATCATCCCCATCGTATGACACGGGACCACCCGTAACAGCACTGATGAATTGCACCTGGTGGGCGTACAGTGCATCTTTGTCGGTCCCCTCGAAATACGGTTTGAGATTCGGATCCTCGAAGACACGGTCATAGAAGTCCGACACGACTGCTTCGACGGCCTCACGGCCGCCAATTTTGGTATACAGCGAGTCAGCTGACGACATCGGTCAAAGGGATGCTATTCGCAGTACATGATATTTGTGGAATCAGAAAAAGAGCCGCGGTCTCATTCTTCTACGGACGATACGGATCCTATAGTCCGGAAATTTCGAAGCGTGCACCGCCGTCTGTTCCGGTTGTCACGTCAATCTCCCACCCGTGGGCTTCGATGATACGTTTGGCAATTGCAAGTCCGAATCCTGTGCCGTCTTCGCAAGTCGTGTATCCAATTTCGAATATATCTGAACGCCTGTCTTCTGGGATGCCAGGGCCTGAGTCTTCGATATAGAAGCCGTTCTCGAACGTCCCAACGCGAATCGTCACATTCTCTCCCGCACACTCGATTGCATTCCGGTACAGATTCTCAAACACCTGAATGAGACGGCTGCGATCTGCCTTAAGTTGTACACTCGAATCGATCTTGAGTAACCCCGGGTCAGTCATCACGTTGTCCCATGCTTGAGTGGCAATCGTACCGAGCGCTACTGGTTCGATCTCACTGATAGTATCCCCTTCACGGGCCAACGTCAACAGTTCCTCAATGAGCTGTTCCATCCTCTCCAAAGCTGACTCTACCGCCCTGAGATGCTCATCCTCCCCCATCGTCTCTGCCAACTCTAGGTGGCCTTGAGCGACGTTCAATGGATTGCGTAGATCGTGTGATAGGACACTAGTGAACTCTTCGAGGTGATCCCGCTCTTGGCGGATGATTGCCTTCGCAGACAGCTGCTGCAAGGCTGAGATAACGTATGTCGCGAACAGCTCGGCCACCTCCTCATCTTGTTCCGAGAACGCACGTGGTTCAGATGCGAAGAGTTGGATGACACCGTATTCTGCGAGGGGAATGCTCAGCAGTGTCCGTGACGGGAGATTCGCCTCTGATTTGGAGGCTCCATCTTCTATCGTTGATGTGGTCGCTGTCTGTACAGCCACAGGATCCTCAACCCGATTTACGGTATTCGAGCGGAAGCTCCGATCGGCGGATCGGAAGACAGTCGATACAGGTCCCCAATCGTCTATCGATTTGTCGCTCGAACTGGCGGCCAAGACCAGTCGCTCACCCTCTGGTACCGCTACCCGTGCCACATCTGCAGCAAACAACTCGGCTGCCCCGTCAGCCGCTCGCTGATAGACTATTTCCTGTGTTTCTGCATCAACGATCTCGGTTGCGATATCGTGTAGTTCCGTTATTCTTGACGTATGCTCAGTAGGTGGCTGTTCTCGTTTTTCGAGCGCTGTCACATGGTAGCCGAGAATTGCCCCCGCGGCAATACAGAGCGCACCACTGTTGAGAGTGAGAACAACTAATTCGTCCGCTGGCATCCGTTCAACCGGGATTATATACAAAAACCAACGAGTGACGGCGATACCGACGACGCTACTACCGACCATCCACCAGGCAATCTGCAGACTGCGGCCGGCAGTCTGTGTTTTAGCGAGCCAAATACCACCCACGGTAAGTCCGAGGCTGACGACAAACGGAAGGAATATTTCAGGGAAGTTGACGAATAGCGCCGCAGTATCGGGGAGGATTTGAACTAGTGTGAGCAGTAGAAGGGTAAACCCAACGGTAGTGACCGACCACTGGCCCGCTGTCCGAGACAGGCACCCCACGACAAAGTCGTACAAAGTACAAATTATTTAAATTAATGTGTACCCTCTTCCTTATCCGGTTTATCTCGGATGGCATTCGAAGAAGAGCCTTGCTCAAGTATAATACTCCCATCCTTCTGGGGTGGGTCGTTTTGCCAAGAAATACGTCGAGCGATGAATTGGCTGTAGAAAGCCGTGTCATCGCCAGCGTATGACCCATTATACCCTATCGACGACCTCTGCGAACGCGAAGTTATCTCGTGCTTCGGTAACTCTGATTTTCACGTGATCACCTGGCTGTGTTTCTTCGACGAAAACCACGTATCCTGGGCCAATCCGAGCCAAGCCGTCCCCTTTCTCACCGACATCTTCGATTTCGACTTCTCGGATATCACCGTCTTCAACAGGGGGTTCACCAAGCGACTGCTGATGCTTTCCCGTCTGCCGAGAGGGCCTTTCTTGGGTAGTTGGACCGGCCGTATCCGCTTCCTCCGTTTCGGTTGCTGGAGCAGGGAATACCCCGATTTTGTAGGCCTGACCTTCATCTACGGCGCCAACATCCAATTCCTGTTCTGGTACTTCAACTACGTAAGAGCCGTTACGGCGCTTTACGCGACCATTGAACAGACACAGCAGCGAATCCAAATACTCCATCTCAGTTATCTCTCCATGCCGACAAAATGGGCGAAGAGGCTTGAAGATAACCCTCTGCAGGTGCGCGACTGACTCGACGTCAACCGATTCCAGCGTCTCCCGCTTCAGAGCACGATCAAAATATGCCGCGAAGTCGCTCTTGAACCCTGGCCATTTGTTCGGGGAGGCCTGAAACCAACGAGAGAAATCCGGGAAACAGGAATCCTGAAACAAAGCCGATGAAATGGCCGTACACGTTGACGTTGGGACCAACACCAACGAGGATCCGGTATGATACGACGCTAAAGACGATGATCGTCGTGAAGACGAGAAGTACATTTGTCCGAGAAGACAAGAGCAGTTCCCAGTCACCACAACTCTCGTGCAACACCAGTCCAAGGCCGAGTACACTTAGAATACTGAGAGCGATTACCGAGACGGAAATCCCGGACCACGAGTAAAAGATGACTGCTAACTCAGGCGCTACGAGAGCAAGACCGTAATGGACGCGGATGTTCGAACTGACTGCTCGTTTGAAGAACGCGAACAATATGATGGGGTGCAATCCGAGGAAGGCTGCAACTACGCCGGAGAATCCTACTGTTGTCTCCACTCCTGTACCTTGAAGCGTCCAAACAGAGTAGTAGGACACCACAAGGGGTACGGCTGTCAGAAAGAATAGCATAGTGATGTATAATTCTTGTTTCCAATCCGCAAAGACAGCAAGTGGAAGGAGAACACTCATCAGAAAAATGTATGCGAGGATATTGTTCCCGAGATGGACGACACTACCGTGAACGAAGTTCGTCAGATAGGCATCCTCCAAAGTTGGTGAATTAACATACAACATCCATGACTCTTGGATATGTTGCGGGAGTGCAGAAATCGAAACGAGGACGAACGGAATGGCTACGAACACCGCGATTCGCTCTCGAGAGGATGTTTGTCTCTTTGTTTGGGACCAGATCGTCCCAATCGGCCCCTCAGTCAATTTCTGTTTGACCTCTCGGCGCATAGCCTACTGTCATCAGGAAATGTAAAAAAAAGCATCCCACACAGCGACGATCTACGCTCTTCGTCGATCGATATATTCTGGATCACCGTATTCAGAGACGTAATCTCAAGACATTATACCATCATAATTATCTAGAATACTACCAAAACTCCTTTCAAGAGACGTACAAAGCAGAACGCAATGACCGACAGGATTGACGATCCAGTCAGGACTGTTTGCCGGCGGGACGACGCAGCATATCTCGAAACTGCGACTTAACCTCGATCAATGGTACAATCAGGACGACCGATGGCAACGCGAGGCAAAGATGTTCTGCCCCTATCACGCGGTAGTGTTCAGATTAGCTGATTCCATGCGAAGGCAAACGCTCGAAGCCAATTTTCGACGGTGTCTGCTTCGGCGTGGCTGAAACAGTTTGAGAATTGGTTTGTTCGACGTTTTAGTTCTCGGAAAACACGTTCGACACTGTTCCGATTACCATGTTTTTCGCATCTGTAATCGAGGCCGTGTCGATGGAGTGCCGCTTGCAGCCACGGTGCAGAATCGACGAGGAAGAGCGCCTCATCGACGAGATGTTTCTCGCGGAGTTCGGAAAGGAACATCTCGGTAATCGCTTGATTTCTCGTCGGAGAAAGCTTAACGTGTAGCAAGCGGTTCGTCTCGGAATCGACTGCAGCGTACAGCCAATATCGTTCGTCATTGAGTTGGATCACGGTCTCGTCGACCGCAACGTGATCCGGGGTGGTACCATCTGTGGGCTGTAAATCGGCCTTCTGCACCCAATTGTGAACGGTGGATCGACAGCGTTTGACACCCAAACTATCAAGAACTGAGACGGTATTCAAAAGTGATAGACCAGCCAAATGGAGTCGAATACCAAGCTTCATCGCCGGCTCGGGTGTCGCCTCTCGTTCCACAAATCCTAACTCAAAGCTGTCGCTATCACCGATGAGGCGGTCGGTTTCGAGCATTGACCACTCAAAAATCGCACCGCCTCATCCTTCATCCTTATCTGAACACCGCCGCCGTTCTCGTAGGCAACACACTCTTGTAGAGTCTCCATATCGGGAATCGTCGCGATCCCGGCCTCGATCAGCCGATGGTTCGGTGCTTCGAGGCGCTTCTTGGGTGGGAATTCGTCGTCACCCCTGTCGCTGTCCGTGGACTTCTCCATCTCTATTGTCCTCCACCCCTCAAGGACGAGAAAGACAGAACGGACGACTACCTTACCATCGTAGCGTCAGGCCATCGCATCCTGGAATCGCTCGCGAAGCGCATCCTCACGCTCCTTGAACTGGTCGACCTTCTCCTGCAGATCATCGCTGACGCGCTCGATATTCGGGAACTGGTTGCAGTCAACCTGAGTAACTGACTACAGCTGTGCAGCGAGATGCTCTTTGAGAAGCGTTCGGTGACACCGTTTCTGATCGGTGTTCTCGAAACAGACGAAGACGAGCTGCTCTCCGTCTTGCAGTCGGGCCGTAAGTTCGGCGACTGCCTCTTGCGCCTCCGCAGTGTCGGAGAGATGTGATCGGTACCAGTCCTCGAATCCGCCCTCGACCCAGGCCGCATTATGCGCGCCTTCGTCACACAACCCCTGCATCTTGAAGTCCTCGTGGCGTTGTTTGAACTCGTCGAAGAGGTTCTCGGGAGGACCGAGTTCCGGATAGTTCTCGTTGACCGACGTTCGGAACCAGCCGGTTGGCCGCCGGACGACTCCCACCAGGGTGGCCTCCGGGGGAACATCCACGAGGTCGTGTTATAGCGCCGCGACGTATGTATCCTCAAGGAGGTCTGAGGGACTCATCATCTATGGGTTGGCTGTTCGAAACCCAGCGTCGTGAACCTCTCGGTGGTCGTCTGTGCCGTCCCAAACTGGCGGAATTGCTGTGATAGTGAACACGACCTTGGTGAGGATACGACTATCCGATTCCGTTGAATCGCCAGATCGCAGAAACGACTCGAAGGCGGTATCGAAACTTATAGTCCGATCTGTGAGCAATATCGATGTGAATGTCGTGGGGCGTTCTCTTCGTCGCTGGTCTGTTCGAGATAGCTTGGGCAATCGGTTTGGAGTATTCTGATGGTCTCTCGGAACCGATTCCGACGGCGGGGACAGTCGCTGCGCTCATCATCAGTATGGTGTTGCTCGCGAGAGCAGTTCAGGATCTGCCGATCGGGACTGCGTATGCTGTTTGGACGGGGATCGGCGCCGTGGGCACCGCCTCGCTCGGCATCGTCCTATTCGATGAACCGGCGACTGGTCTCCGACTCCTGTTTATCTCCGTGATCGTCTTCGGGATTGTCGGTCTCCACTTCGTCTCCGGTGGCCACTAATGCCCGCTCTCCTGATCGCAACTCGGAGACATCGGTCACCTACTTTGGGGAACTTCTGTCGTTCGTAGGTTACCTGGATTGAAGTCGCGTCTGGGTTGTTCGAGTAGCCTCATACTCGTACGCCACACTCATTGAGGGTGATACCGTCCTCGTAAACAAGCGATGGATGAGCGAATGATCTGGGCGAGCGGGCACGGCATCGTTTTCCTCACCGTACTCGCAGGATTCGCATTCGCCTCCGGCTTCTGGGGGATCTTCATCGTTCTTGCGTCCGCGGTCTATCTGCTCGTCTTCTTCCCGCATGATGAGGATAACTCTCCGAAGACAGTCGTGGTCAGCCATCTGACCGCGCTAGTCGCAGGGTAGGTGACGTATACCGCACTTGCACAGGCGATCGCCCCGACGAGTATCGAACCGATGTCGGAGCCTGGGATCTGAATCGTCGGAAGTGCACTGCTCGCCTTTGTGGCTAGCACGGCTGTCTTTTTCGCCCTTCACATAGAGCACCCAATGGCTTACGTTACCACCTTCACCGCAGCAATTGGAGCGTCCCCGTCGATTCAGGCACTCGTCGTCGGAATGGCTATCCTCTGTGTCACTAGTCTTCAGGCATTCCGTCGGAAGGTAGGGCCAGAATCTGGTGCTCCAGAAGGTTTTCTCGGCACTATTGGATCAGAGATAGTCGCACAGAACTCTACTCGCGAGTCAAATTCCATCCACTGGCCGGGGTGGGGACGCTAGTAATTGTCCTCGTAGCGTGCGGCTTGCTGTTCGATATACCGTTCCGGCCACTCCTCAAAATGAGTCCTCAACCGATGTACGGCTTCTACGGCGACCGCTCTGAGTGTGGAACCGAGAGTAGTTACAGCCGTATCGAGTCCACGCCGGATGGACGAATCTGGGGTCAAACCGGATTTCTGGCTTGGTAAGCATATATTATGTGACTCAGGGTACGCTATATTCGTCTCAAATCTCATCTTTATTTTCCTCAGCTTCCTCTCTCCCCTTGCCCATGAGCGGTTTCTCGGTGGCGCGTGAACACCATTATCTGTACCGCAAAGAGATATACAAACGGAACGCACCGACTCATGTTCGACCGAATACTCATCCCGACGGACGGCAGTGATCCATCCAAGCCTGCGGTGGAGATGGCGCTTGACCTTGCTGAAGCGCATGATGCAACGCTCCACGTGCTCTATATCGTTGATCAGCCCACGTCCGTCTCCGGCATGGGAGAGGGATTCTCTGGTCTCGATGACCTTCTGGATGCGCTCGAAGAACGGGGGGAACAGGCAACGAAAGCCGTCGTCGAACAGGCCAGAGAGCGGGATATCGAGACGACAGCAGCGGTCCGTCGAGGAAACCCCCACGACGATATTCTCGGCTACGCGGAAGCCAACGATATCGACATCATCGTCATGGGGACGCACGGACGCACGGGGGTCAAACGAGCCCTCCTCGGAAGCGTCACCGAAAATGTCGTGCGCCACTCCGAGATCCCGGTGTTAACTGTTCACCGAGACCCTGAAGAGTAAGATACGGATGTCGCCACTGCCTTTATTCTCGATAACTGTAAGGGAGTGATGGGAGTTTAGTGGAGAGCTCCCTCGTCAGCGGTCTCTTCAGGCTCTGAGATCAGCCACTTGAGCGCGGCTGCGACGATGACACAGAGCCCGCTTAAGACGACGAAGACGGCAAACCCCCTTGCGTACCCGATGTGCCCATAGATATCCACGAAGAGACCCATCAATGGGAGGATAACAAGGGTACCGCCACCCCCGATTCCACTGATCCAGCCGGAGGCCCCACCGACAGCTTCCGGAACGAACTTCGGCACTAGCTCGAACACGGCCGCGTTGGCGAACCCCATCCCCGTTCCGAGGACCATCATACCGAGGATGGCGGGCCAGAATCCAGTGAAGAAGGTCATAATTGCACCGCCGAGGGCCATCACACCGAAGCTAATGATGGCAACTAATTCACCGCCAAATCGGTCACTGACACTCCCGGCAGGAACTCGGATGAGCGACCCATAGACGATGAAGATGCCTGCCAGCAGGCCTGCTGTCGTGAGCGTAAGTTCGTGGAACTCCGCCCAGTAGGTGGGGAACCAGGCTGACAGGGACGTGAACCCTCCGCCGAAGGAGACCGTATACAGGAAGACGAGAATCCACGTGCGGCGGTTTCTCGCGGATGTCCTCAGCGAATCCCACGTCCCACCCGACGGGAAGATATCCTGGCCGAGATCGTCAGCGATTTCTTGTGATTCCTCCGGTGTTTTGCCCTGCTTGCGGAGCTGGAAATAGTACGGATCGACCGCGTACACGGCATAGATAGCGGTGACGACCAGCAGGAATACTAACCAGGTCGAGTAGGCCATTGTCAGCCCCCAGATGCCGATGAGGACGGGCAAGACATAGACGACCATCCCCGGACCGATGTTGCCGACGCCGGCGAACGCGCCGAGCGCGAACCCCTGTTTATCGCTGGGATACCAGTAAGAGGTCTGTGTAATCCCGGCGGAGAACGTCGCCCCACCTGCACCCGCCAAGAATCCGAAGAACACCAGAACAGGGTAGAGGCTCATGTCGAAGTTCTCCGGGTAGGTCAAGAACAGCGTAATGACCAGGCCTGCTGTCCCGATGATCGTCGAGGCCATGAGGATGAGCAGCGGTTTTCGTCCGCCGACTTCGTCCACCCATGCACCGAACGGAATCCTGAGAATCGCCTTGCTGAGGTGCGGTGAGCCCAGCAAGAGGCCATGAAGGACTCCGGCAAGTGCTAGATGTTCTTCGAGGACTGGCCCTGCCGCCCCGTAGAACACGATGGTGGTCAGGCCTGCATAGAAGACGAGCGTGGACATGATGAGCCCGCGTTTGGGTGTCCCTGTAACACCGTGCTCATCCGCGAGTTGTTCTGCTTCAGTCATTACTCTGTAGTGGTTTTCCGGCGTCTTCGAAATCCGAGAAGAGATCCGTCTATGCGAGTGGCTGTGAAGCGTGGTCTTCGCTCTACAGGTGAAGGCTGTATCGTACCCATCTTCGTACAGGTTGTGTCTCGGCGAAAGGGACTTGTCTTTGTCGAATTATTTTTTGAGTGTCAATTTTTGAAAACCGGAATTCTACAATCTCAGTTTCTCGCAAATAGTGCTAAACTGCTGTGGATTGGTGTATTATCAGTATCCAGATGTTTTGGTATGGTGGTGGTGTGGCCGATGTTTGTCTCAGCTCATCGCGTCTTGGCCGCTCCCGAAGTGCGTCCTCGCGTTCTTCGAACTGCTCGACTTTCTCCTGCAGGTCGTCGCTGACGCGCTCGATGCTCGCCAGGGATCGTTCGCCGGCCAGCGAGGCTTGCGACCCGTCGTCGCCGTCCGCCTCTAACTGCTGCTCGTACGCCTGCTCGACGCGCTCGATCGTGCCTTCCGGGTTGAACAGGATGTGTCGTTGGCGATCCGGACGTACTGATCGAGAGATGCCCCTTCTTTCCCCTGGAAGAAGTGGGTGAGCGCGTACGTCGCGCCGGAATGCAGCGTCCACATATCGATCTCGAAGGGGTACGCCGCATTGGCTTCTGCATCGCCGGCGGCACGCTCGGCCAGGTAGTCCGGGAAGCCCAGCAGGGTGTAGAACTCCGCGACGGTGAACGGGAGCTCCGAGAAGTCGAGCTCGATGTCCTGAGCGTCCCGGATGAACTCGAAGAGGTCGTCGGCGACGAGTTCGACCTGTGCGAGGAGTTCCTCCCACCAGGTCCGGAAGTTCCGTACGTCGCCGACGTGTTTGATGACCTCCTTGTCGGTGAGCGACCGCATCGTATTCGAGCAGTAGCCGTCTTGGGCGAACCCCTCTACGTAGACAGCGTGCTCGCCGAAGAAGTCGTAGCCCGACGTGACGCCCATCGTGATCGGGTCCGACCGGCCAGGGAGGCGTACCTCGAGGCCGTCGAACATGATGTCCATGTGGACCTCGCCGCCGCCCCGGTAGCGCCGGATTTCGCCGAACATCACCTCGCCCAGCGGCGTTTCATCGATGGTCTCCTCGCGGAGGACCTCCTCCAGCGGGCCGTAGACGTCGACCGGGTTGATGATCGCGTAGCTGTCTGTCGGGATGTGAAATAGTGGATCCGTCTCGGCATCGTCATCTCGGGCCTGCGAGCGAGCGCGACTCGGCTCGACGAGCACGTTGAACCGCTCCGTCTCGACCCACTCGTCGGAGTACGGGTTCTGATACGCCACGGTGGTCTCGACGGCCTGCGGAAGATCACGAACCGCCTCGGCGAAGCTCACGGAGTCTTCCCCTCCGTGACGCTCTCGGTACCACTCGGGTAGTTCCGTGTCGGTACGCCCGTCGACGCCAGCGAAGATGGTTCTGGACTCTGGGTCTTTCATCTCTGTCACCTCGAAGCAGGAACGCTCGTCGATCCGCGACTGCATCGTCTCGCGCCCTGCGCCCCTCTCCCGGGCGCAAAAACAACGTCTCACGAACCACCATCCGACCTGGAGCGTGTCCTCACATCCTCAGCTGTCTCTGTCGGTGCGCTCCTGTCGGTCGTTGTACCGCTCCAGTTCGCGCCCGATTTTCTCGAGTGCCTCGACACCACGTTCGAGGAGCTTGTGGGTGGCTCGCGCCAGTCGAAGCGTCTCCATCAGTACTCCCCCTCCGGGGATTCGATGAGGTTGTTGCTCTCTTCAGCGAGTTCCCGGATTACCTGTTCCACGTCAGCCTCCTCGGCAACCGTCCGATGTGCGAGCGGGGCAGGATATGCCCGGTCGCCCTGGCTACAGAGCACGACCAGCCACTCGTCGCTTCCATCCCCGAGTACGATATAGTGGTCGCGATCAGCGCGCTGGAAGAGTCGCCGGTCCGGACGGGAGACGGTTCGCCAGTTCTCGGGGAGCGTCGGCGACGGCCGTCCGCCGTCGGGGAGGGCGACGACGTCGTCGGTGAGGGTCGCCATCGCGGCGTCGATCTCTTCGCCGGTGAGGTGCCAGCACGCCGCGGCACCGTCACACTTCAGCTGCGAGACCACCTGATTCCGGAACGCGATGTAGTGCTCACGGGCGAACTGCTCATCGTCGTAGTAGTCGAGCAGTAGTGCGCACGCGAGCTGGGCGGGGCCGCTTCCCCGGTACCCGACCTCGAACCCACTCGGACTGTGATTGACGAGTTCGAGACTACGGTCGGGTGTGAGTTCTGTGTCCTCGGGACGGCGAGTGACAACGAGCTCTCCTCGTCGACGTCGGCCGATGTATGCAGTCGTCATTTGAATCGTCCCCGGTCGTCCCGCTCGCGATCCGAGACGTCCCACTCGTGGTCGGTGGACTTAATCTCGGACCCGACGTGTCGTTCGGCGTACTTGGAGCGACTGAGAATCGGCTCCGCTATCTGTGGAAGTCGTGTTCTGCGAGATGGTCCTCGTGAGACAGAACAACCAGATTCTCAGGCCTATTATCGGCCCTGTGGTGGTTCTGATGGTGGACCTGTTCGCCACCGAAAACAGTCCGTGGATTAGCACCATCAGCGATTGCTACGAGTTGGTGAATGTACACCATGTCCTTCTCGCCGTCGACTGCTGACTCAGCACGAAGATAGCCATTTGTGTCGAATCTGAGAAACACCGGTCCCTGCCGCATATACTCCACATGATCTCGACGTTCAATTCCGAAGTCGTCCATCCTCCGTTGAACAGTCCCTTCTGAAGTACCGAGTTGGTCTGCAATTTCGGAGAGCGTCTGCTTCTTCTCTATGTATAATTCTCTCAGAACTTCCTCGTCATCCCACGGGCCACTATTGCTCACTTTCTTGCGTTGATCGGCGGGACGCCCCTTGATCTCGTGTCTGCGAAACCACGTCGCTATCGTTCGACGGTGGCACCCGGCTCGGTCCGCTATCTCGGCTTGTGTGAGTTCTTCGCCATGGTACATCTCTCGTAACCACTCCTCGTCTCGGTACGGTTGCTCGTCGAAGCCTCGCTCCCCTACCTCACTTCCGTGGATGTCACTGTGACATTCCGGACAGAGTGTAGTGAGATTATCGACGTGGTGAACGCCGCCGTCCGATAACTCTGTATCGTGGTGGACGTGTGCCACCGGTACGTCTCGATCTCCGACATGGCCTACAGCTCTCCCGCAAGATTGACACACCCAGTCATCTCGCTGGAGTGCTTTGTCTCGTTCCCGCTGATATACGGACGACCCGCGGTGGATACCATCACTCATTTTGATTCGAATTTGTGTTGTAATGGGCCTACGCCGCCATCTGATTGGCGGTGATCACATACTTGTCCGCGACGGCGTCGAACCCGTGTTCTGCCACCATTACGAGTCGGTGAATTCCGACGGAGTCCGTCGTCCCACGATAATTCGTGGCGCAGATGACGTAGCCACGGTCGGTGAACACGGCGGGATGCCGTCGCTGGTTCGGGGCCGCTTCTCGTGCGTCTCGACGTGGGATGTCGAATCGCTGCATCCACTTCGAGACTGTCTGTTGTGTACATCCCAGTTTGTCCGCGATCTTGACCGTGCTCAACTCCTGTTCCCAGTAGAGTTCGTAGAGGAGCGATTCGTCTCGCCAGGGGTACTCTGAATCGGTCATGGCTCGGTGACGGGAGTGAATTCCCCCGCGCCCCTCTCGGGGGCAATAAACACTACTAACCGGAATCGTACTTGAATTTCAGACCGGGTTCGTCACCGACCCGAGCAGGTCTGTAGACAGCTTGTGTTACGGTGGGAGGTGGCGATCGTAGATATTCCGGCGATGCCCGACCGCCTCAACGATCAGGACGTCCTCATCCTGATCCCACGTGATGATCGCACGGTAGTCGCCAGCACGAAGCTTGTAGTATGGATACCCGGTGAGCTTTTCGAGACGATGGGAAGTCCAGTCTTTCGCCTCGTCGAGTTTCTTCACCAACCGCTCTTGCGCTTCCGATTCGAGCCCCTCCAGTAAATCGAGTGCTTTCGGTGTCCACTCGACCTCAGTCATCGATACCCAGGCGGTCCTTCACGTCGTCCTGCGACACTGTCTCGCCCTGCTCCCGTTGCGTGCGGCTCTCGGCCAGATGCTCCAGCGCTTCCTCGGACAGCTGCGTGGGGGGATTGACAGCGTCCCGAAGCGCGTCGCGGATGAACTCGGATTTGTTCGCGTAGCCACGCTCCTCCCAGACCTCGTCGACCTGTGCCAGCAGCGACTGTGGCACCCGGACGTTGATCTTCTCCATTTCGCCGTCGCCGCCGGCGTCGCTGTCAGTGCTCATATGCTGTGATACGCTTGTATCACGTAAGTAGCTTCGGTTGGATCTGCGGACTGTGGTTGACGAGGTCGAGACTGCGCTCAAGGGAGAGCCGCCGATGCCCCGAGAGGTTCAGAACGACGGCTTGGCCGTCGACACGGAAGCCGACGTATTCGACTGCGTCTCGGTGAGACTGAGCGCCCGATGCGACTGGTACCGATTCCGAACTTGCTACAGGTACGTTCCCGTTCATTCGTTGCTCGCGGGCGGTTCGGTGACCCCCGCACCCCTCTCAGGGGTTCAACAAACAGGACGGCGCAGCGTTCGGCAACGTATTTGGCAGTTGCAACATACTGTCCACATAATTGAGGATGGCTGTACTGGACGATCTCTCGGGGTTCGAGTTCGAGGACGTGATGGAGGACGTGTTCCGGAACCTCGGCTACGAGAACGTCCGCCAGGCCGAGAAAACTGCCGACGAGGGGCGGGACGTCATCATGGAGGAGGTCGTCGACGGCACCCGGCGTGCGATCATCGTCGAGTGCAAGCACACGGGGACGGTCGGACGGCCGGTCGTCCAATAGCTGTATCCGGGAAATTCGGCTGAATGACCTTATGTGGGGTATTAACATACTCCCGTGCTTTGTGTATCATATGTCCTCGCCAGTCCAAGTCCTACATGTGGACGATGAACCCAGCTTCGGGGAACTCGTGGCTGATTTTCTGGGGCGTAAAGACGCTCAAATCCAGGTTACGACAGCAACCAGTGCTGCTGATGGGATAGAACGCCTCACTGCTGGCGACGAGGTCTTCGATTGTATCGTCAGCGATTACGATATGCCGGGCAAAACCGGGCTTGAATTCCTCGATGAAGTTCGAGACCGATATCCGGATCTTCCGTTCATTCTCTTCACCGGGAAGGGGTCCGAGGAAGTCGCGAGTGAGGCGATTTCGGCTGGTGCGACCGACTACCTCCAAAAGCGAGGCGGCACCGAACAGTATGACCTCTTAGCCAACCGTGTTCGAAATGTCGTCGAACAGTATCGGTCGACACAAGAACGCGACCGAGTGTATCAAGCGCTCGAAACAGCCACCCAAGGGATTGGACTCCTTGACGACAACGGCGAGTATATCTATCTGAATGAGGCGTACACCGACCTCTACGGCTACGATACCGAAGATCTCATCGGCGAACACTGGAGTCGGCTATACCCAAACGAGGAGGCAGCTCGGTTTGAAGGGCTGTGTTGAATCGCCATACGGCAGCGAGGTAGGCCGCTAAATCAAAGGAGTTGAAGCGGGAGAGTTCCGTTGACCATGACGCAAATCTCCCGCTTCATCGGGGAGGTTGTACCGGTTGCTCAAAGAGTTACTGGCGATGGAGGCGAATCCGCCGCCCCAGAAGGTGGCGGCGGATTCGCCGACTATGCACTCGTTTCCCTTCACTGTCTGCGGATTTACCTCGATTCGTCGTACCGCATGACGATCGACCTGCTCAAAGAGATGCCACAAATAATCGGGGAGATCGGCCTCAACGCGGCCGATCTCCCCGCGCCGTCCACGTTGTGTAAGGCGTTCGACCGGATCAGTATGAGCGTCTGTCGAGTGCTGCTGCGCCAGTCGGCGCAGCTGCACGATCTCTCTGAACACGCCGCGATCGACGCCACGTTCTACGACCGCTCACCAGCCAGCCGCCACTACTGCCAGCGAATCAGCTACCGCGTTCAGAAGCTCAAAGTCACGAAACTCGTCGATACAGCGTCTCAAGCCGTCCTTGACGTCCACTGCTCTACAAATCGGAAAGGGAGCGACGCAGACCTTGCCGAGCAGATCGCCCGCCGAAATGCGGGCGATCTGCGGTCTCTTGCGGCCGATAAAGGCTATGACAAGCAATCGCTTCGTGAAGGATTACGCGACCTCGGGATCAGACCGCTGATCAAACACCGCATCTTCGCAGCGTACGACCACGCACACAACGCCAGAATCGACGATAACCGCTACAATCAGCGCTCTATGACTGAAACTGTGAACTCGGCTGTGAAGCGCTCGCTCGGCTTCGCCGTGCGAGCGCGCTCATGGTTTCGTGAGTTCCGCGAAATCGCGCTGATGTGTGTCGTCTATAACATCAAGCGCTTCGTCAAACAGTGAATCTCTACGCCTTACAGCGATTCAACACAGCCCGTAAATCCGATTATCGTTCGACCCGGCGTACACCATATCGCCCACTAACGCCGGTTCGTACACGGTGCTGTTCTGGTCCGTAAACGACCAGCGGTCGGTCCCGTCTGTCTGGCGAAGCGCGACGAGCGTTCCATGGTCGCGCCCGCTACACCCGAGATACACCATGTCCGTCCCCACGACTGGGCGCGTCCCCGCTCGGGGTTCATAGAGCGCGTGGGCGACCGGAGAGGCGTCGACAGATTCGATGTCAAGGGTGTACTCAGAAGCAGTATCGTCTGAGCCGAGGAACCTGGGCGACGAACAGCCGGCGGGTATGGTGAGTGCCGTCGTCCCGACTGCTTGGAGGACACGTCGACGAGCGAGAGCCACAGACGAAACGGTCCTTCCCAGCCAGTAGCTCTGTTGACTGGGAGCGTGCTTCAGGCGACGGTGTACCGTCGATAGCGTCGCACCGCGTACCGATACGATGCGTACGACACGCTCGCGGTCAGGGCGAGATATATTCCGAACCCCGCGATGAAGAGCGGCGTGGTGAGGGGGTCGGTCGTGAGGGCGTACAACATCGCGAACAGCCCTATCACCGTCCCACTGCCGACCACGAGGATATACACGATCATCACGAGCGTCGATGGAACGACCGTCTCCGTTCCCCAGAATTCCCGCTCCTCGTAGACCGGATACGCCGAACCGAGACCGACCGAAAACAAGGCCGCAGCCAGACACATCACGAGCCCCACTCCCGCGAAGACGGTTGCATCCAGCGGCGTCGTTCCAAGGAGTATCGATGCGAGCGGACCGAGCACCGCGACTGGGCCCCCAACTGCGATCCCAGCGAGGAGTCGACCGCGAACGAGCGTTCGGGAGTCCGTCGCCGTGAGCAAGAGGACGGGCAACTGTGGCCGGTCATCACCGAGTGGATTGAGACCGAAGGCCGCTCCTGAGAGATACGCACCGAGCCCGACGCCGGTACCGGCGATGAGGGTACCAAGCGCGTTCCCCGACGACTGAGCGATAGTCGTCCCGAGCGGGCCGAGGAAGAACAGCACCATCACGAGGTGTGCGAGTTCCTGCGGATGGCGCCCCGTGCGAACGAGAAAGCCCCACGCGACGCGGCCCGCTTTCCGCCACGCGAAGGGCCGTGGCGCCGTGAGCCAGCCTGCGGATGACCGCGGCTGTCGCGTGTCAGCCTGCGGAGCATCCGTGAACCAGAGCTGCGAGACCTGTCGCGTCGCGACGACGAGTCCGGCCGGTGTGAGCGCAAGCAGACCACCGAGTACGGCCAGTGAACTGATCGAGAGCGGTCGAGCGAGCGGGGTTCCGACGAATGCAAGCGCGGCGTAGTCGGTCAGTGGTGTAACCGCGAGTCGCGACATGAGCGCTGTGATTGAGGCACCCCCTTCGACGAGATACCGGCCAATGAACTGTGACCCAACGATGATGGCGACCATCGCGAGAACGCCGCCGACTTTCAGAACGCGACGGACGCCAGGCAGTCGACGGAGGAGGCGCAGGGTCGTGATTCCGAGAGCGTATCCCCAGATGGCAGCCCAGCAGACAAGCGGGATGGAAACGAGCGCGGCCGACAGGAGCAGTGACAGCGAGCCGAGTCCGAGTGCGAACGCGGCGGTAACGGCCACCAGTGGAACGCCGAACCACAGCGTCAGTCGACCGAGTTCCGCGCCGATGAGCCCCACGACGACGGCCCGGGGATGCACGGCCGTTAGAATGAGCTCCTCGGCGTCGATTCGGCTGATTCGCTCTAGCGTTCGAAGCGTCGCGAGAGCCAGAAGACCAACCGGTAGCACTGTCGCAGCAGGAGCGAAATACGGAATCGACTCGATGGAACGGGCGGCCAACCCGACGGCGTACGCCGCTGGAAGTGCAAAGAGGAAGTTCCCGCCGAAAAACAGGACGACAACAACGAGGCCGGCGAGACGGCGTTTGTTCCGGATGTAGCCACGAACGCTCCGAACGAATTCGGCGCGGGCGATCCGGAGTCCGTGCCGAACGTCTCGACGCAGGCTCATTCTGCCTCGTCGGCGCTGGCTATCGATCCCTCGCTCGTGACGGCGAGGAACGCGTCCTCGAGCGAGCTACTTTCACCGATTTCCGCCCGAGCCTTCACGTCCATCGGCGTCCCTTCTGCGACCAACCGCCCGTCGAACAGCACACTGATCTCGTCGGCGACGGCCTCAACGACGGGAAGGATATGTGTCGAGAGGAAGACGGTCGTCCCGGCGTCGGCGAAGTCGGTGATCGACTCGCGGATGCGACGGGCTGCCCGCGGGTCCAGTCCCGATGTCGGTTCGTCCAGAAACAGGACATCCGGGTCGTGCAGGACGCTCTGGATGAACGCCGTCTTCTGGCGCATCCCTTTCGAATACGACCCAATACGCCGGTCGGCGTCGTCGGCGAGGTCGAACTCGTCCAGATAGTCATCGATGCGCGTTCGGGCCTGTTCTGTCGGAATATCCCGGAGGTCGGCGACGTAGTCGAGTTGCTCGCGGGCGCTGAACTCGTCGTACAGCGGTGGTTCCTCGGGCAGGTAGCCGATGTGGTCAGCGAGAGCACGTCGGTCGTCGACGGGGACGTTACAGACACGAACGGTGCCCGATGATGGCTGTGAAAGTCCGGTCAGGAGTCGCATCGTCGTCGTCTTTCCGGCACCATTCGGCCCGAGAAAGCCGTACACCGTGCCGGCCGAGATGGAGAACGTGACGCCGTCGAGGGCGACCTCCGAGCCGTACGTCTTCCGGAGGTCGGTCGCTTCGATGGCAATATCGTCCGGGTCAGTGGAGGGCATGAAACACGCTCCATTCCAACGGTAGTCGCCTAATCGTTACGACTCCGGGACACAACGCATTCACTCGTCGTCTCGTAGCGGAAGGAAAACGTTCGATTCGAGGCATCAGAACACCGGGCGAACGTCGCCAGCGTCCATCACACCCATTCGCGCACCGGTGGGACGAGTTCGAGCGTCGCTGCGACGAGATAGACACCGAACACAGTGACAGCGACGCCAGCCGCCATTCCGAGGGGAGAGAGACTCCAGATGATTGCTTGCCCGCCGGCGACGATGAGGATGACAGAAACTGCGACCAGCAGTATTGTCCCGATCATGTCAATCAGCGTGTCTTCGGTGGCATCGTGAGCACTCTGCCCGCAGTTCGCCTCAGCAGAGTCCTCTTCGGGACTGTTCGTGGAATCGGGGACCATGGCCACACATACCGTCGAAGCTATAGAAACCTAGTGATAAACCGGGAATCGCATAGCAGTACCTCCGAATCGGGCGTATAATTGCATGGAGAACTACAAGGTAACGGCAAACAGGCGTCTGTTCAAGGAAAAGCCGAGTATGGGCTCGTTCCTGAGGAAGAGCGGCCTGGATACAACGAGAAAATAGGTGGGTTTGAAAACGAGATCGAACGGGGACGAGGAAGCAGAAAGAAAACCCACCAAGGTTGGTCAGATACAGAATACCACGGGATATTCGAGTTCCGTCGAACCATCGATGGCGACTACGTTAGCCTCGATGCGACGTTTACGGACGGCCAGCTGGTAGAGATCACACGCAACGACTGATACGATGTCGAAAGAAAAGGCGAGTCAAAATTATGAAAATCCAAGACGAATTCTTGATCTCAGTCGAAGGGTATCACGTCAGAATTGATGTCAAAGCCACGCAATCAATGGTCTCCACCCAAGGTGGCCGACCACGGTGGGAGCTCCATTACGATGAATTAGGCAAGGGAGCCATTGACGTGATGGAAACGGTACGAGAGGAATTGGCGGTTTTTGACGAGTCTGAAGAGCAACTGCGGGAACTCCTCGAAGATGACGTGTGACGACTGTGAGGACGACGACGACGAAAACGAAGAACGGCCCGAGGTATCTGAGGGTGTCCTTCGCGGGATTGAGGACATCGCCGAGGGAAACACAGCAAGCAAAGAGGACCTTGAGAATCTGTGCGACATTGATGGGTCCGACCATCCAGATCCGGCACTCGTAGAACAGGCTGAAAGGGTACTCAGTCTGGTTCGGGCCACGATGTACCCTGTCGCCCACGGTGAGGCATACCGCCTCCAGGAGATGCTTGAGGAATGGCAGAGTGAGGACTCGGAAGATGAGTGATGGAGACGGAGAGAAACGCACAATCAAACGAGACTGCATGGAGTGTGGCAAGACAATCGAAATCACGGTCTACGCGGACGGCACATACGAGGGAGGCCACTACTTCGGCGAATTTACTGTACCTGATGAAGACAGCGACGGAGAATACGAGAAGACAGGCGAATGGGAGGGCCACGACGTAGTAAAATGGACTGGTGGCGACGAATCGTATGAGTATTGGGAGTGCGACGGCTGTTATTGTTCTCCAGACCAATAGAGTTATATTATTGGTCTGTATACCAATAGGTGAGGATGGCCTCACTGACCGACGACGACCTCGATGGCGTGAGCGAGGGGCGAAAGTACCCCGACGGGACTGTCGTCCGCGTGTTCTGTATGCGGACAGCCCGTGACGCGTACCCGTCTGGGTGGGCCTACAAGCTCCACTACGGTGCGACGGAGCCGGACCCGCCCCGCACGCTTGACGATGGGCCGATCCGTCGGTACGACAACTCTCACGAGGACACCAAAGGGCACGAACTGCACGTTGCACCGGACCCCAACCCAGACAGCATCAAGTTCCCGGGGATGGTCGAACTCTGGGAACGGTTCTGGAGCGAGATCCTCAAATCCGAGTTCGAGGTCAAGTGAGGCCATCACACCACGGTGATACCCATGAACGATACCACGCCGCCGCTGCACCCGATGGAGCGCGAACAGCTTCGAGCCGAATCAACCCTCGTCGTGACTGTGAAGTCGTCCAGTGAGTACCATGACGATGTCACCGACGGGATCGAGGCACTCGAACGGAGCGACGCGGTGGATTCCACGCCGACGCTCTCGTTCACCAGCTACGACGACCTCATGGAAACGCTGACGCCGCGCGTTCTCGATCTCATCGAAGCCATCCGCCGGGAAGAGCCGGCCAGCATCAACGAGACTGCACGGGTCGTTGACCGGGACGTGAAGAACGTCCACGAGGAACTCAGCCGGCTCGCTCAGCTGGGCATCATCTTCTTCGAGGAAGACGGCCAGAGTAAGCGCCCGATCGTCTGGTTCGACGAACTCGTCATCAACCTCCCGTTCGATCCAGAGGCTGGCGACACGGCCACTGCCGCGCCGTGAAGAGAGTCGGAAGATGGATTTCCTCGAGACGACAGATATCGTTTCGTACACTGTTCACACTTCGGACCCTCCGGAGAGTATCATCGTCCGAGGTCGTCTTGAACCGGTTCCTGACGACGAGCGAACGCTTGCGGCAGCTGCCATCGCAGAAACGCCGAAATTCCCTCGCTGAACGTAGATCCGGACCAACTCCCAGAAGAACTCACTTTCGCGTTCTATCGGCTTACCCCGGATGAACTCACCGGATGCTGATTTGACGACCACGCCCAGTTGACATCCTCCTGAGTGGCTCTGTTGAAGTTCTATTGCCCTGGTGACATCCTCCCCGCTGAAACAGGCGTTAGGTCGGCGTGCGGTCTCACAGTGTATCACCTACCGTCTCCTGCAGAGGAATCGCGTAGCACGGGAGAGGACGCTCTACTGGGACGCACTGAGGCATTGTTTTGTATCTTAAGCAGGAGTGCGTCGCTTATGGTCCCCTATATTAGCGAGGTGCTGTTCAACGAGCCTCAAGGCCGACGCATCGCACTTTTTCAGTTCGGCCTGTCGTTTACCTTCTTGTGCATGTTCGTGTATGCCTGGAGCGTCGGCGATGCTGGCGAAAGCCGGTGGTTACTCTTTATGGCCGTCGGAACTGCGTTGTCCGGAAGCGCCGAGTCCCTTCCAGAGACCCAGCTACAGGCGGTAGGCATACTCCGTTTCGCGGCGATCCTCGTATTGCTGTGCGTCGTCGTTGCACCCTTCCTCGATCTCGGATTTATTACCGGAGGATAACCGGCGGTGTTGTCGTTCCGGTGCTAATCTTCTCCGACGTGCTTATTGGTTATTGTATCTTGAAACCTATTTGACTCGAATAGCCCCTGCTGCATACACCCTCTGTAGTTAGTGTGCAGTAGTTCTCTCTATAGCATCTCCCAGAACTGTTAGCGGTTGAGGATTTCAACAGAGCCTCCTGAGTGAATTTGAGCAACGTCTCGTCGACGATCGCTACCCCCTGCCTTCGCAGAGAAACGATAGCTACCGAGTGTGGGGCACTCTGTGTCTCCAATATCAGTCACCAGTGCAGAGCTCAGCGACGAATGCATCCGAAACGTGCGGAATACGGACAGTCCGCCCGTCGTGATCGAGAGTGAGCGTCCACGTCCCGAACACACGGTCGGCGAACGTTCGATGCGGGTCACACCGCTCCAATTTCCACCGAGGAAGCCGCCACTGTGGCGTCCCGAGCAGTCGGTCGTGTCCCACCACATCCCGTCCGAATCGGTACTCCATCGTCGAGTATCTCACGAGACCGTCGACGACCCCACAGAGACCGACGAATACGAGAAGCACGAGTCCGACACCGCCCCCGAACAGAACGAGTTCAGGATTTGATCCGAGAGTCCCGAACAGGAGTGAGAGGCCACCGATGAACGCTGCGAGCCCAACCGCTTCCGTTCGCAGTCCTCGGATAACACCGTCGACGAGGACAGCTGCACCCCGTGGGCGAACGATATCGACGGTGTCCTGGAGTTCCGTGTCGATCGACGACCAGTCGTCGGGATCACTCGCCCAGCCGAAGTCAAGCGCCGAGCGCTCGTCGAACGCGACGAGCCGATCTCGATAGATGTCGGCGAGATCGAACAGCGACTTGGTAGCCACCAGCGCAACGAGAATGACGGTCGCGGGGGCACCCGAGGTCGCCGCCGCCCCACTCACGGCGAGCGCGAGACCAACGACCATGACCGGCCAAATCGCCGTCTTGAGCGCTCCCTGAACGGAGACGGATTCGTACTGTCCGTCGAGGAAATACTCCGACACCGTCTTGACGCCCCGGCCGACGACGATTCCCATGATTCCGAGCGCTACCGTCGACATGGTCTCCGTCTCGAATGGATCGCCTGCTATTGCCACGTTGGTACCGCCAAGTGCGATCCCACCGGTGACGAACCAGATAGTACCGAACACCGGGAACAGGACGAGGAGGATCGGTATGTTCGCGACCTGGACATCAAGCTCGATCCAGGGTATCGACACACGCCCACGTTTGTGTCGGAACGCGCCGAGAAGCAGGAGGTCGGCGTCGTGTTCCGGCGGCCGCTGTGCGAAGGTCGCTCTGAGAGCGGCGAATCCGAGGCCGACGCCGAGCTCCACCCAGTAGACAACGACGAGTGCGGCGATCGACCATCCGAGAAACCCGACACCAACGAGCGGGATGGCGTTGGTGACGAGAACGGTGAGAAGCGATAATCGACGGTCAGTCATGCAACGAGTGCGAGGGTGGCGTCGCGATCAACGACCGTATATCCCTGGGCGGCGAGCGCGACGGCACGGTACCGTTCGGCGAGCAGCCACTGTGGCAGTCGGTTGAGGCCGAATCGACGATCTGACGCCCACTCGATATCGATGGCCGTCTCGTCGCCGTTAGCAGTGATATTCACATCGTACGTTCCCCATGGATTCTCGCCAGTAGTTACTACGAGGCGAACGTCGGTGTCGTCGATGTCGGTGCGTGTCTCTAGCTCCATCACGACCGACCGCAGACCGAAGAGATACGAGATCTCGTAGACTGCGCCCTCCGGTGTCGACCGAACGGTATCGGCGATGCCCCACTGGAACGCGAGCATCGGTGGCGTTGTGCTCTCGAAGTCGGCCCGCACCGCGGCGAGTGTTGCGTCAGACATGAGGCGCGCAGTCCCTCTCGTTTTGAACAGCGGCGCCCGGACTGCGAGGAGGACGGTTACCGCAATGAGGCCACCTGATACGAGGGAGAACGAGAAGATAGACATCGCGACGATGGCGGCGACGAGGAGAGCGACAGCACCGCTGAGTGGGCGCTCAAGTCGTCGATACTGGGTGGCGATATCGACTGCTTCCGACGGTCGATCAACGGTCGTCGAGGAGGGCATATATCGCACTGTCGATACAACGCCGATAGGCCTTCCGTTTCTCGGGGATTCAAATTGGACCACCCCGCCGGTCCCACGATCGCTTCTATTGACTCCTGTCCACGCTGTGGCAGCCAAACTGGGCGGGTCGTCCGAGAGGAGGGTTGTACTGACTCATACGTTTATTATCTCGGGACTACCTCGTTCAGACAGTGGTGCTGAATGACGGACCCTGATAGAAGCCGTCTCACAGTCTTTGTCAGTATTCTGGTGGTCTTTGCAGTCGGTCTGCATATCGTGTCTCGAATCGCCGAGGTGAACCCGATTACACTCGCGCCAGCGTATATGTTCTCTCCGATGATTGCGGGGCTTGTCGTCTGCCTCCGTCGAGAGATTCCGCTATCGGCGGTCGGTCTGCAGATCGGACGAGTTCGGTGGCTCGCTGTGGCTGCCGTGGGAGCACTACCGCTCGTCGGATTGATGCTCCTCCTCGCGGTGGTTGTCCCTGGCATCGGCTTTGATCCGACAGTTGATGTGATACCCGGACTGGAACTGCCGTCGGGACCCGTCGGCGTGATCGCGACGTTCGGTCTCGTGCTCGGACTGGGTGCGACAGTGAACGCAGTGTTCGCATTCGGGGAGGAATTCGGATGGCGCGGCTATCTGCTCTGGGAACTGGCGCCGTGGGGCTTCTGGAAGGTATCGTTCGCAATTGGTGCCCTCTGGGGTGTTTGGCACGCACCGGTTATCATCGCTGGCTACAACTACCCGTCTTTCCCGATGATTGGGGTTGCCGCCATGACGATTGCCTGTCTGTCCTTCTCACCCGTATACACATATCTCGTGATTCGCGCCGAGTCAGTGATTGCGGCGGCGCTACTCCACGGCGTGTTCAACGGGTCCGCTGGCCTCGTCGTCGCCTATGCGGTCACGGAGAATGCCATTCTCAATGAACTGGTTGCGAGCCCGGTCGGTGCTGCTGGTGTGTTCGCGTTCGGACTCGTAGCGATCGGAATCAAGCTGACCGGTGCCCCATCGCTAACCCGCGAATTCGCTAGCGATGGAGACCGAGTCTAGCGATTGGGGGGACCCAGGCAAACAGATTCTCGACGATACCGGTTATCACAGCCGATTTCGAGTGCGACCACAGGCGGTAGATACATTTTGCCACGGCTGAACACACCGCACAATGACTGCCCCACAACAGTATGAGCCCACCACGACTGCACTCTCCGGGAGCCAATATACTGTCGAGCAGACGGGCCGCGATAAGAACTTTCGACCCGAGTACGAAGCTAGAGATGTTGTGGGTGACACGATTTTTCGCACCACCTACCAGATGTACGAGGAACAAGACGAGTTTCCCTTTGTCGATGCCGACGGAACCGATATCTGTCGCGTGAAAGCCATCGACACGTGGGATATCGCCGGCGACTATCTCCTCACGGACAGCCATACCGACGAGGATCTCGTGATCTTCGATAACGACCTCTCGCTGTTGCAAGACACGTGGCGGATTCGCGATGTCGATGATCGGTCGCTGCTTGCCGAGATCCGCTCACGTGGTGCCCTTTTCACCTTGGGGCGAAAATTCCTGCCGGTCGGCCAAGGGATCGCTCACAAGTACGAGATAACCGACGCAGACGGCGATTCGATCGGTTCTATCGAGGGTGAGTTCGCTCTGTTTGATTTTGACCAGTACGAGATTACGCTGACCGATACGAGTTCGATCCCGACAGGGGCAATTGTGATCGGAGCAATCGTTATCGATGCGATTCAAGGAAATTGAGCCCTTGACACGAGTGCGAGTTCATGTAGCGATCCCCTGAAGAACCTAGCCGAAAAATAGGAGGAAATAGCCGAGCAGTAGCCCGCAGACCCCGACGAGCAGTCCTGCAATCGACGTTTTGGCCATTCGAAAAACGGTAGCCATCGATGACCGATCCGAAACGACAACCGGATCGATTCCGGAGCCACCATCAGTGACGTGGCCGACAACTGTCACGTCTTCCCCGCGTGCTGCCCGCTGTTCGCTATATCGCCGGGTTCCGAGCGAGAGCATCCGGAATAGTGGCTCGAGGGGCGCTGGTGGGCGCTGCCAGACCGTCGATTCGGGAATATCCTCGTGTTTTTGTTCGAACTGCTTGATCCGTTCCGACGGTGCTCTGTCAGCACTCGTCGTCTCGACGATCTTGTTCGTCAAGACGACTGTCCGTATTGGTTCCGTTATGGGGACTGTCCCAGCCGCCGACTGGACGGAAAATTCGACCGCTCTGGTCGCTTCGTGAATAGTCACGTACCAAGGGAGGATGTACGGGAAACTCAGCCGACATTCCTCGATTTGATACCGTAGCGCGACACACTCGATGCCGCTGAACGGCGCGATGAGAACGTCCCCCGTCTCTTGCTCGGCCGTGCCAGACACACGAACGAGTGCCCCCGGAGCTTCCTCAGCGATTGCGTCTACATCCGTGGCACGGAGGACAGCCGTCGCCCGCCAGATGTATCGTCCACTGACAACGAGGATTATACCACCGAGGAACAGCATCGCTCCGCCGAAAAGCGTCGTCACAGATAGTTCCATTTGGGAGGGCATCTCAGATACTATGTACTGCTCGGTGTAGTCAGGGACGAGGTTGCTACAATCAAGGAGCGCTCAGTACAAAAAAGACATTACTGGCTCTGTTGAAATCCTTAGAAAGTGATCGGTTCTCTCTCCGGTGCGCTCAGTACAGAGTGAATACGTATGACCTGAGACTGTGGGGGCGTTATCCCCAGCGGCGGGCGATTTCGTAGGCAATACCGGCTGGGAGAGTGATAGCGAGCACGACGAATATTACCTCCTCAACAGTTAGCCCAGATTGGGTCAAGGCGCTGTAGAATACAAGTGCGCCGGTGGCAAGGACACCAACAACCGTTGCGACATACTCCGGGTCCCTCCACGAGGACGGGAAATCAGTCGAAGACATAGCACCTTCTACTCCGTATTGGTACATGTATCATGTGACTGCTGAGACTTCTGTCCTTAGGAAATACAGTGATAGGTTCAGGGGACCCATCTTTCGGTAGGTACTTTGTTCGCTTCTCTTGAGTTACGATATGGTTTCCCGCGAGAATCAGGTACTGGTCGCCTCTGCCGTGGTAGCCCTCGCTGTTCTTTTCGCCCTACGGGCATTTACGAACTTGGGGGTGTTGTCGAGGTTTGCAATTGTCGCCGTCGCCATAATCGGTACACAATCTGCTCTCGGACGGGTGTATCGGTGAGCAGCCTCCAGTGATCAGCTGTTTTAGACGATAATATGTCTGAACAAGAAGATTTCAACAGGGACATATTACCCATCTACAATATGCTATCGGAACGAAAAATACGCCAGTTATGACCCAGCTACTTCCCAATTGCTCCCCGGTCGATGAACGCCCCGCCGTCGTAGCTGGCGTATTTGCCCTTTGTGTGGCAACTACAGTGGCATACGCAGGTCTCCGAATCAGCTACACGGGGGACGTGATTAGTGCCGAGACCCATACTCTTGCTTCGACCGTCGTTCTGTACAGTAGCGTCCTCGGTGGGGCGGCAATCACTGGGGTGCTCAGCTACTGGCACACAAGTGCACCGACCAGTGTACTGCTAGGACTTGTACCACCGGCAGGTGTCTGTCTCGGATCGTTGGGGACCGTCGCCATTGGTATCGGATATTACGACTCATCGCCAGCTATCCTTCTCACCGGTTTCCTCCTGTTCTCTTCTGTGGTGAATGGGGTCGCCTGGGTTATTGGGGCAAGTGTTCTCCACACCCTCGGTGCGTCGGGGGAGCCGGGAGAGACAGGTGAGGAAAATGTCAAAAAGTAACGAGAGAAGTCACTGCGTAGCGTCGTAGAACGCCTCATAGCGCTGGGATAGTAGTGCAAATAGGAGAAGATGAGTGTGGCCCCGACTACGAATCCGAGCCACTCCCCATAGGGAAGATTGCGGGTCTGAAAGAACGCTCCGACCGTTTTTCCGTATATAGCATCGCTACGGAAACAACCACGATAAGCACTGCCTGTCTGAGGAAATGATCTTCAATTAGGTGGTCAGACATGTCTTTGCCAACGGTGTGACCTGTCATAGGGGTTCTGCTCAATGAGCAGTGGGTCTAGTCGTTCGGCGGATTCTGTTTTGTGTTGTTGGAACCGACCCTTCGATTCGGCCGATATGGAGGGTGGAGCGGTCAGGCCGAGGCTGTTCGCCGTAGTTCATGGACCAGTGCCCCGAACGTGATGAGCAGCATCACGAGGAGTGAACCATCATACAGTGTATCGGGAACGGATGGGCCTGCAATAACGAATCCACGAAGAACCTCCCACTGGAGGGTAGCAAAGACTACGCAGAGCAAGAAGAGAGCAATGGCCTCCTTCCAGCGTTTGAGGCCACCGAGCACTTCCATGCAGGGACTCTCTATCCCGATCCAATAAATCCTATTTTGGCTTTGTTGAAATCCTCAACTGCCAACAGGACCGATAGATCTACTTGTTATGTACCGCGTGCGACGTTATCGGGGGCGAACTCCCCCAAGGAACAGGCCATTCAAGATCATGAACCCACCTATCGCCGCGTAGATGATTGTTGAGGTGAATACGGTATTTCCAGCAGCAGCCCAACTAATGAGCTGAATCCCGATGAATGCGAGCACGAACCCAAGCAGTTGGCGGCTAAGAGATGTACTGATTATGTGAATTGGACCGGATTTACGGGAAGAACGAGCAGTTGCGGAATCAGTAGAAGGCATCTTCCAAGTCTTGATTCGTCACTGGCAAATATCTTCTTTGGCTGTAGTCAGCGTCGAACCGAGGGTTCCACGCTTTGTGGAGCGACGAGAACTCGCGGTGCTTGATAAGCGAACGAAGATCCTCGAGACCGATCCGAGGTATGTCGCTGAGCTCCTCGCGAAGCATCCGGGCGTCGTATTCTTCTGCATCTTGAGGCAGAGCAGGACAATGTGTTGATGGAGTGTGTGCCACCGTAGAGCCTGCATTCAGTCACACCACACGCCGGGCGAACCTGTAATTCTCCGAGGGTTTCAGCAAAGCCTTATCAGATTAATAGGTGAAGGCCTACTATGGCAGTCCTGAAAGCCCTCCGCCAGACGCCAAGCACCCTCCGGCACAATCCGATACTGTTCGTCCCGGTACTCGTGATACTGCTGTTTCAGATTCCGCAGTTAGTTCTCCAAGCCGTCAATCCGCTCATCGCCAGCATCGTCTCGATGATTCTGTCGCTTGCACTTCTCTTCGTCATGCCGTTCTTTCAGGCTGGCATCGTCGGGATGGCTGACGAGGCCCTTGATGGACAGACATCACTCGATAGTTTCCTCCGCGAAGGGAAATCCAACTACGTGTCAGTTCTCGTCGCGTCGCTGGTACTCGTTGCCGTCAACTTCACTATCGGATTCGTCGCGTTCTTCGTGGCAATCTTCGGTGGCTTCGCACTCTTCAGTGACACCAGTGGTGGCGTCGGTACCGCTACCCTCGTCATTTTGGGCCTGATCGTCGCCCTCTTAGTACTCGCGTATCTGCTGTTCGCCTTCTTCGTCCAGTTCTACAGCCAGGCTATCGTTATCGACGATCTCGGTGCCGTCGACGGACTCAAACACAGTATCTCCGTCGTCCGACACCACCTTGTGAGTACACTTGGATACTCGGTACTCGTGGGAGTTCTCGGCAGTATTGTCGGCGGCGTGTTCGGTATCGGCTCGCTCCTCGCATCACCCCAGTCTACCGGCGCCCTCCACCTCCCACAGGTTTCCATAGCCGGTGTCGTGGGCGTTTCATTCCTCATTGTTGCCGTCGGGACACTGTTCGGTGGATTCTTTGGCGTCTATTCGGTCGCGTTCTACCGGTCGATCAACGAAGGTGCCTCCGATGGTTTGAATTGAAAGCGACACCGCGGCACTCGTAGTCGCTGTACTCATTCCTCTTGCAGTTGCCGACAGCCGATCGCTCGCTACTCCAGCTCGCGATCCCGATACGTGAACCACAGCTTTTCAAACGGTCTTCATCCATCGCCTATATGTGTCCCCCGCTTTCCCCTCCATCCGTACCGCTGCAATACTTCTCCTGCTCGTCGGCGGCGGTTGTCTCAGCTTCGCCTTCCACGCAACGGCAGGTGGTGCAACGATCACCTACGAGGCTACAGCAGTTGAACCTGGAGAGAATCCAGAACGGGTCACACGCGCGACGAGCAACGTGACCGACCTCGACGAACGGCTCTCGGATACGCCCAGCCAATATCGGCAGCCAATTCGAACCGCCGCCGCAACCGGCACCTACGACGGAACGCTTTCGCCGGAATTGCACATTGTAATCGAGGATATTGAGACACCGTATGTCCAGTACAATGGAAGCTACTACGCCTGGACGCTATCGACGTATGGGGAGACGACGAACGCGACGATATCGATGCAACAGACGGACCCCGAAACAGTGTTCACAACCGTTGCGCGTCCGGTAGCTGAAGCGTCACCCGAAGTCCAAACAGCCATCGAGACGGGAACTACGACCGGCCCGATCGCCGAGTCGGGGTTGTACCGTCAGAACGGGACATACTACGTCGTTGCACCCGAGAACGAGGATGCGCTGGGCACCCAGCTTATGAGTGTCTTCGTCGGATTCATCCTCACGCCAGTCGGACGTGGATACGTCGCCGTTGGACTGGGTCTTTTGGGGTACCGCTATCGCGAACCGACGCGTGATCAGCTGCTGACCGTCCGTCGAGCCGTCGCAATCGCTGCACTCGCGATTCCGATAGCGCTCGTTGGGACGGCACTCTTCGAAAGTGGCACCCCCACCCGCTTCGTCACCGGTCCCGCAAGTGAAACCATCGTCGCGTCCGGTGTCGTTGCAGGTGTTCTCACGGCCCAGCGGCGGTGGCTCAGACTTGTCGGGATGACGATCGGGGTCGGCCTGCTCACTACAGCGGCAATCTCGGCCGTTCTCGGCCCCGTCGGTCTCTTTTTCGGACCTCTCGCGGTATTTCTCGGGTTCGTTACTGGCGTCGTGCCCTTCGGGTACGGCTACTGGTTCGCACAGACAGCGCCACGAGAACCGGCTCAGTAGTCATAGAACGACAACAGTCAGAACTAGATCATATCTCCGGCGTATTCTTTGTACTTGCAGTTGTGGAGGTGTTGGTACCACCAAGGCTACTAGCCTCCTCGGTGACCTGTAGATACGCCTCGGCCATGATCCCGTAGACGAAGATGAACAGGATACTGTTGAGGAGAATTGTGGCGAAATCACCGAGAGCCGGTGTGCTGGCCGTGCGAAGGAGTGTTGGAACGACACTGATTACGGTACTACTGATACCAATACTAAGGACGAGCACCACTAACCGGAGACGGTGCCCCTGAGAGAGACCCCAGCTCCGCTTGAGCGAGCCGATAACGCCCTGATCTTCGATACCAATCGTGAAAATGACGAAGAAGAAACACGCAGAGAGGAACAGTCCCGGCAGGAATAAGAACGCGAATCCGATCATGACCGCAAGAAGGACGATACATCCGCTGACGAGCATCGTGAGCGACGCTCAACCGATACGGCGAGTGACCAGGTCGGCAGGGAACGAGGACAACTGTGATTTCGGGCGAGCGAAGGCCCGGGAGAGAACCACGAAATAGACGGCGTTCAAGACGAGCGTCCCGACCAAGAGCACACCGGCGACGGTTCCCGAAACCGGCAGGGTCAGTCCGATCACGTCGCCCATCGCAGCTGGATTCGCTGCCGTGACCACGGTGTTGAGAGATGTGATGAGCAGCGCCTCGTGAACGAGTAACACCAAGAACAGTATTCCGCCGGTACGAGTCAAGACGCGTCGACTGCCGCCGATGATTGCGTTCGTGAGTCGGAGAGTCATCACGAATGACCACTACCAGAGCGGAGTTATATGTTAAAGAAAATCAAAATAGGTTTTTAGCCACCTCTGTTCGGCTGGCTCTGGCGTCCCCAGTAATTCGGTAGCTAGCCGCTGAGACAGCCGTTCGTGATGTGTGCGAATATCTCAGCCTGCAACTCGTCTATATCCAATTCGGAGCAGTTTGCCAATCCCGACGACAGTCAAAACAGCCGCACCAAACACAACGCCCGAGTGAACGATATCCAACAACGGGAATCGGTGTATTGTCCGAGTATGAGCAGTACGACGAGCAGAAGCCACAGGACGTACAACCCGATGGCTGCTCGCTGGAGGGCTTCACGCATATCCTGCTGTTGGTTGTTATCTCACTTACCGATCCCGAGAAGATGCTACAGTAAGAGTAGTTGTTCGTACTTCCGTTGGATCAGGTATCGAACAAGTTCATACCTCTTTACCAACAAACAGGGTAGTATGGATCCTGGATACGGAGAGCAGCCCTCCTGGGTCACTGCACTTGGCCTCATCGTTGCACTAATCGCGATCGTTGGAACGCAGTTCCTTGACTGGCAGTGGGGATCTGGACAACTCGTTCCGACGATTGTCGGCGTAGCCGTTGCCGGAATTGCCGTATTACTTGTCGCCAAAAGAATCAGCCAAATCTAATCGAACCTCCGACCGATTAGTGGATATCCATAATCGCTACTGTCTGCGGATCGCATACTTTGAGGCGGCATTATAGTTGGCGTCAGTCACGTATAGCGACACGTCCATGGGGTCGCTCACTGCGGAGGTACCGGATGAGGGACGACAGCGGGCCCGAACGCTCGCGGAGCGAGCTGAGGACCTCGGTGTGGCATCCGGTGTCTCCCCGGCGGGTTTGCGGCCGCCTGGTTGTACAAAGCAGCTAGACAGGGGCGGTGGGCGACACAAACCGAAGTCGGCGAGGCCGGGAACATCATGCTAACGACTGTCCGGACGCATCAAGAGACGCTAGAAAAGCAGATAGCCTGATTGATGCACGAATAATTTTCTTGGGGAATTATTTGTCTCTAGAGCGCGTAGCACTCAGTATGACTGAGACGTGGGACGACGTCAACGAGCAGGTCAAAGCGGACTGGGAAGAGGAGACCACGCCGTTCGAGCGGGTGTACGAGATCGTCGAACAAACCCACGACGGGCAGTCAGCAGCCGAAATCGCCGACCGGGCCCTCGTGAGCGAGCCAACGGCACGTCGACACTGCAAGGCGCTCGTGAACACGGGCTTCGTCGAGACGGAACCAGACGGCCAAACAACGCTGTACAAGCGAAACAGCGACCGGATCCTGATGTCCCGAATCCGCGAGCTGCGTGAGGAAGCAGATCGGACGGAGTTGCTCGATAGTATTCAAGACATGAAGGCCGAAATCCGGCTCTATGAGGACCGCTACGACGTGGTATCACCGGAAGAGCTCGTCCAGCAACTCGACGCCGACGAGACGGAGGGCTGGGACGATCTCACGGCATGGCGCACGACGCGACAGAATCTCGCCGTCGCCCAAGCAGCACTCGCCTACGACGAGGCCAGCCACCAGCTCGCCGTATGAGCGATAACGACCATACCGGCGAGTTCGGGCCGATCTATCTTCCGGCACTCCAACGGATTCGTGACTGCTGGCTCGACCTCGAACCGCTTGTCGACACAACCGCGTACGATGATGTCGTCGCCCCTACGGAACTACAGATCAGTCTCAGCGATGGGCTCGGCAATGCCGAGAGCGCTCAGCTCGATATCCAATGGAGCGAACTGGGGATGTATTCGTTCCATTACGTCGATAGTGACGACATCAACTGGCGCTTCGATCGCCACCCGAATACACACTCTCCCGAGATCCATTTCCATCCCCCGCCCGACGCCACGACGACGGCCGCCGAACCGTCCTGTATCGACGTGACCGAGGTCTCACTCGTGACGCGTGCCGTCCATGCGATGTGGCGAGCAGCCTACCAGGACGACAACGTCGAACAGCTGAATAGCGCCTCAAACCCGCCGTAAGGCGGCATTAGCGCATGGCGCGGTCACCCACGTCGGTCCGCTGTTCGCGAGCAGCTTCGACCCCGATCTGCGATTACTCCTCCCGTCAAACGAGGACCGACACCAGCCCGACGAGCGCGATGGCGACGAGCACGCTGGTGAGGGTGCCGACGAGGAAGTACTCGGCAAAGGGCTGTTTCTTCAGCTCCTCGAAGCGGGCGATCGACTTTGCGGCCACGACGAGCCCAACCGCGCCCCACAGCCCAGCCACGCCGAGGAAGAGGATGATCCACCGTTCGAGGCTCCCGATGAGCGACCCGACCTCCAGATCGTCCGCCGTGTCAGGCACAGGATCCGCGTCCGGGAGCACGCCACGGACGATGGCGTTCCCGCCGTCGTGTGCGAACACGAACGCTGCGAGGTACACCGCTCCCGTGGTCACCGCCGCCCAGGGAAGCTGCGTCACGCCACGAATCCCGGTCAGCAGCGGTGTGAGGCGCCAGACACCGGGGGCAAGCAACGACCATCCAGTGAGGATGACCAGCAGATGGGCCAGTTGGTCACCGAGAAACAGAAGTGCCGACCCGCCTCTGCGCTCGCGGAGCTGCGCCGAGACGGCGTCGATGGGGAGATGAAGCAACCCGATCACCGCGACGACCACCACTGACTGGACGGTCAACAGCGGCGCGAACACGGCGACGTGGACGACGAGGGTGATGGCCCAGTGCGTGAGCAACGGCCGGAGTCGATGCTTGGCCATCGCCAGGGCCTCCGTCTGGAAGGCGAAGTCACCGAGGACGTGCCCCAGCACGAGCAGTGCAAGCGCGGTCCCCGCCGGGCCAAGCCCGGTCAGCCACTCGCTCATGCTCGCTCCTCCTCGAGCGCCGTCTGGAGCCGCTTCCCGAGGGAGGTCTCGGCGTTCCGTACCTCTTGGACGTGTCCAGCACTCAGTGATTCACTCACCGTGGACTTCGAGATGTCGAAGCGCTCAACGACGCGTTTCTGGGTTCCCTCCTCTTTGAGGGCTCGCGCGAACTGCGCCTGCCGATCCGTCCAATCTTCACGGACACACTGCACTAGGTCGAACATCGAGTTGACGTGCGCCACCAGCTCGCTCGACCAGCCATCGACGCGGACCCACGCCCCCGCGACCTCGGCCGCTTCGATCGCCTCTCGTGCCCGGTGGAAACACGGGCCATCCATCCCGATTGCCTGGTTCGGGTTCAGCTGCGTATCCAGCGCCCCGACCCCGATGCCGAACCGGAGTCGAGCCGGGTGGAACCGGTCGCTTACCGAGACCACCGCTTCGACGGCATCAGTCGCCTCTCTCAGGAGCACCTGGAACTCGTCGCCCGTCGTGACGGTGAACTGGGAGGCGATGGAACTGTCCGGGAACTCGTCGTTCAGGGAGTTGACCACCTGCTTGAACTCCCGCTGTGCTTCGCTCCGATCCGCGAGCTCCCGAGACCCCCGGATGTCCCCGATCACGGCCACGAACACGGCGTCGGCTTGATTCTTGGTCATTTGTTCGCCTCCATTGCCGAACTAGGAGTTGGTTCGTGTTTCCCACCGAACTCGGATGAGTGTTGTGGTCGGGGATGTGTTCGGCTATAGGGGCGAACTACTTTCGAGTTCGTCGATAATGGCGAACAAAAATGACCGAGGGGCAGGGCGGAAATGCTCGGCTGCGACCGTCCCGATCGTCGTGTCAACTGGATTATTCATCTGTGTCAGGCTGGGGGGACGGATCATCGACGAGCCTGAACGATTCGTCGCTACCGTGCCACTCGTCAACGAGATCGGCCTCTTCGCGAGCGTCCGTCGCCGCCGAGGCTGGAAGGGGCTCGTCCTCGAGGTCGTCGAGGAGGGTGAACGCCGGGTCGTTGGGATCGGCTTGCTGTTGGCGTTCGATCCACTCGATGAGCGCCTGGTGGCCAGTTCCTTTGAGCGAGAGGCCGTGTTCTCTCGCGTACTTCCGGAAGCGTTCGTATTCGTCCTCGGTCAGTTCCGTTTGGAGATGCTTCGTGTCGTTACTGCTCATGAGCATCCCCAGTTGCTACGCCAGTCAACTTGCTCATGAAGTTTGACATCCTCCCCGCCCTGAAGGGCGAGGATTCCCGAGCGTTGGGATATTAAGATTCGCAACCTACCTGCTCGCTCGGTGCGAAACGCCCCGAAGTTTGATCGAACAGGTAGGCTACTGGCCGTGCCAAACGACCGTTACTCATATCCCCCGTCGGGGGACTCTGAGTTATCTTTCTGCGAATGTTCACCGCACCGTTCACGTCCGCATTCATCGTCGCCCCGCACGACTCACAGACGTACAACCCACGCTCCACACGATTCGCGTCTCGCTTCCGACCACAACACGAACACGTCTTTGACGTGTCTCGCTCGCTCGTGCGGTCAACGAGGATGCCGTGTTCTTCGGCCTTGTATTCAAGCAAGCGAGTGAAGCGGTCGAACTCCCATCCGTGAAGTTTCTTGTTTCCACGCTTGCCCCAGTTCCGAGAGTCACCATTCCCGTCCTCACGAATCTTGCTCAAGTCACCGATAGCGATGTTCCCGACCTCGTGGTCGATACACTGCTCAACGACGTGCTTAGCAAGGGTGTGCAGGAAGTGGTCTTTCCGCCGAGACAACTTCTGACGGGTGCGAAGCGCACGTCGTGACGGCCCGTTCTCGCCTTCAGTGTCGTACTCGTCGAGGGTGAAGTAGTGCTTGTCCTGCTTCAGCGCGTTCCCCGGATACAACTCCGCATCACCATCGTCGTAGGCGATGGCGAGGTAGTTCTTGATACCGAGGTCGATTCCAGCGGTGTTGTCGCCCGGTGCGTCCTCGACGGGGATTTCAACCCTGCAGACGAGGTGAAGTTCCCAACGGTCTCCGTTCCAGACGGCTCTGACTTGCTGTATGTTCTCGACGGTCACGTCCGGTCGCGTTTCGTATTCTGCGAGGATGAAGTCCGAACGGTGGCTCTTGAGGTTGAAGCCTTTGCTCAGACGGAGTTGGTTGTGCTCGGAGTCGTGCTTGATACCGTTCTGTTTCCACGTCACGGTAGAGCGTGGGTGTTTGTCGCCTCGCTTTCGGTAACCGGGCGGATTTGCGTCTGTGTCGCCGTTCTTGCGCTTTTTGAACCAGCCGGTGAACGACTCAGCAAGCTCTTCAAGAACTCGCTGACTTGACTGAGAATGTAGGTCACTGTATCGTTCGTGGTCTTTCAATTCGCGCTTGAGATCGGCTTCGGACGGTATCTCGCCCGTGTCATCCCATTCTTGTTGGGTGTGGTAGCGAGCGACGTTCCACAGCTTCGACGCGGAGTGCCCGCAGTCATCGAGATCGCCACTCACCTGAGAGTGGTTGGCGATTTTCGCTCGATAGGTGCGGGTTGTATCCAGCATCGGGCTGTGTTCATAACCACTTATGAGAATTAGAGTATTAAACGAAACGACTGAGGCGTGGAATATCCAGAATGCCATCGAACATGGTTAGTGGAGGAATTGTCGGCTGTATCCCCGCCCTGAAGGGCGAGGTTTTAGCCTCGAATCTTTCAATAATTTAGTTCATGGCCCATGCTCAAACGGGAGACGGAGCGGACTACTGGCCCTGAAATTGAAATGCGAATTCGGGACAAACCACACCAACCGATGTGTGATCGCTATCTAGATTTCGAGGAACTACGGCCGACCGGCGAGGCGTCCTACATTCCGGACACGAGGCTGGACGACGACCGTGAGGATGACCCCCGACGGCAACGCGTCGCGACGAGCGCTGGTGGCGACCCCGATGCGCCGACGGCCGCCGACGGCGAATGCCGGTCCTGTGGGGCGTCAGTCCCAGACGAACAGACGAAATGCCGGTTCTGTCTCACCAACCATCTCGGTAGTGACGCCACTAGCACGGACGAGGCAGCATCGACGACGTTCCTCGGCATCGTCCACCTAGTCGCCGAGTCAACCACAGTAATTCCGGTAAGGGACGCTTCCGAGTAATCCGCATAATCACAATTACACACTTTGAACTGCCAGTGACTCTTTCCAGTCGCCCGGTCGAACGTGTACACCGCGATGTCCCCTGTGCATATTGCGGGCCGATGGCGAGAAAAATATGTGTCTCTACATTGAATCAATAGTATATACGACATCTGAAGACGGAACCGGATTCGGCCTTACCATCGTCAATGAGATCGTTGAAGCCCACGGTGGAACAATTTCCGTAGTTGAAGGGGGTAATAGCGGAGCACGGTTCGAGATACGAGACCTCGATACCGTCGAGTGAAAAATAGCTACGAACGGACAGATAGATCCTGGAGCACAGCAGTGAATCGACGCTCGCCGTCGATCGTCGCCTCACCAAATGAAATGCCAAGCGGTACCTCGTTCCCGTCACAGTCCAGTCCTGGGAGTTCAACCCAATTCCAGTCGACCTGTTTCTCTCCGCTTTGAAGATATTGCTTGACAGCATGTTGATGTCGCTCGTGAAATCGTTGGGGCATAATGGTGAGCAGTGACTCTCCAATCAGTTCATCCGGCGTATAGCCGAACACAGTCTGAACACCGTTGTTAGCGTACTGTATTGTGTGCTGGTCATCGATTGTGACGATCGCGAGGTCTGTATTTTCAGTCAGTGCATCGAACCGTGCCTGTGTTCGTTCGAGTTCGCGTTGGCGTTCCCTTCGTTCCGTAAGATCACGCCCAACGCCAACCAAGCCGATCACCTCTCCTTCGGGATTTGTGAGACGAGCCCCAGTGAACTCATACGGAATTCGCTCTCCATCTACAGTCAGAAATTCTGCTTCAACAGTTACTTCGCCCGTAGTAAGCGTATTCTGGATTGCGGTAGCGATCTTCTCCCGCTCATCTTCCGGGAAGAGTTCCACGGCAGCCATATCCCGGATCTGTGCATCGTCATATCCGGTGACGGAAGCTAACCGATCGTTCCAGCGCTCGAGATAGCCGGTCCCAATGTGGTAGAAAACGTCATCCAAGGTGTTCAGGGCTTGGTCGACGAAATCGCGTTCCTCGCGTAATGCGCGCTCGCGCTGCTTTCGGTCTGTGATATCCCGCGTAAAACCGACAACTCGAACCACATCATCCTCGTTGTAGATGGGTTCTCCTTTGACCCATACCCACCCGGGTTCGTTGTCGCCTCGTAAGATGCGGTATTCAATATCGATCGTTTCTCCATTGGAGAGGCGATTCATCGCAGCCTCAACGTTGTCGCGGTGATCTGGATGGACGCCGTCTAGGAAGTCCTGCGGATTTTCCTTGATCGCTGTGACGGGGCGATGCCAGACATCTTCATACCCAGAAATGAAGTGGAGGTCATCCCACTCCCTGTTGAACATCCACAGACAATCAACAGAGCTCTGGGTGAGTTCTCCGAGCCGCCGTTGCGTGCGTTTTGCCTCTTTTTGAGCCCAATATTTGTCGACGCTGTTTTCGATACGATTTGCTAACACAGTATACTGGTCAGTTCCACCCTCTTTTTGCATATACTCCGTAACGCCCGCCGAGATAGCATCACTCGCGACTTCCTCCGAGCCCTTCTCAGTAAAAGGATGAACGGGAGGTCGGACGTAATGTCACGAACCGCATTGAGGAACTCGAGACCGTTCTTACCCGGCATATCGTAATCGCTGACGACACAATCGATCTCCTCAACTGCATCTTCCAAAAAGTCGAGCGCCTCCGCTGGATGTCTCTTCGTCGTTACCTCAATTTGTTCGCTTTTACGTTCCACAAAATCCGCTACCAGATCCCCAAATTGGGGTTCGTCATCCACATGGAGAACTTCGACTGAGGCGGACATACGGTAGTGTTCAGATTAGCTGATTCCATGCGAAGGCGAAGGATCTGAGCCACTCGTTCGCAGTTTCTGCTTCGGCGTTGCTGAAACAGTTCGAAAAAATGGTAGTTCTGCGTTTTATCTCTCGGAATACACGTTCGACGCTGTTCCGATTTCCGTGGCGTTCGTATCTGAAAATCGAGGCCGTGGCGACGGCAAGCGTCTTTCAGTGGTGTTGCGCTATCGACGAGAAACACGGCGTCGTCAACGTCGTGTTTCTCGCGCAGTTCGCGGAAGAACGAGTAAGCGATGACGTTGGTTCTCGTTGGTTCAAGCTTTGTGTGGAGTAATTCATTCGTCTCTGGATCGACCGCGGCGTACAGCCAATACTGCTCGTCATTGAGTCGGATCACGGTTTCATCGACCGCAACGTGATCCGGGCTTCGGCCTTCTTCGGGCTGTAGATCGGCCTTGTGAACCCAGTTGTGAACGGTGGATCGTGCCCGCTCAACACCGAACATTTCAAGAATAGAGATAGTATTCGAAAGTGATATTCCTGCAAGATGGAGCTGAATACTGAGCTTCATCAACAGCCGCGGTGTTGCCTCTCGTTCCACAAAGCCTAACTCGATCCGGTCGATACAACCGTTAAAGCTAGCGTTTTCTGGCATAGACACTCAAAAAACGCTACGCCTCACCTTTCAATCCTTATCTGAACACTACCCCTCCGACGCCGCATGGAATTAACTAATTCGAATACTATTGCCGGGATACAACAAAGACATTTATATCAAAAGGGGATTTATCTTGAATGGGGTGACTAGAATTCGATCTGGATACATATCACGTCACCACCGGTTCTAAGGTAGTCGTTGGAACTGGTTGCGCTTCTGATCATCGGACGGTATGCGATGAGGGGTGCGCTGACTCACAAAGGCTACCGTAGGTGGCGGCCAACATCATGACACCCTAGATAGACCCGGGACACGGGTGGCTACCATCGCCTGTATGGTCGGTTGTGGCCCGACTGTACGTTCACTGTCTCGGAGGCGGTGAGAACCGGTCTCGAATCGGACTCACCGTCACCGCCACACAGAATATGCTTACCTGACGAGGCGACGCTCGTCTCGTGACATTTTCGACCGAGTTTCTGCCGCTACGCCTCAGCGACTCGAGTCGCGTGGCTCTCTTCGGATTCAGCGGGCCTCACGGTGAACTTGATCCCCTTCGATAGCGGGCGACAAAGACCAACGATGCCGACATCGGCGGTTCTCCCGTGGGATTCCCCGACAGTTGCGCACGATTGTCGGGTCGGCGAAGTCTCGCGGGGCAGTAGACGCAAAAGAAAATTTCGCCGCGGATGTCTGCCAGTGAGACGAGTTCGGTCCTGAAAATATTCAGGACCGCAGTTCCGCGATGATGTCTTCCTTTGTCGGAACACCTGTGAGTTTCGTTTCACCGTCGATAACGACGGTTGGTACCGAAAACACATCATCCGAGAGCGCACGTAGCCGGTCTTCCTCCGCATCGACAATCTCTAGTTCGACATCCTCACGTTCGCTCGCGATCTCTTCGACACGTTCGATGACACTTGGACATCGGCCACACTCTGGCGTCTTGTATATAGCGATGTGCGTCATTTGCTTCACCGATCAGTTTTCGACCGGGCCGAGGAACTCCTGTTCCTGCATGCCTTCGTAGGAGACGCCCGTTGCACCGAGGAGGATAGCGATGTGGGCGTGGACGGCGATACAATCGATCAACTCGACGATTTCCGACTCCGAGAGACCGACTTCCCGAAGTTCCTCAAACTCCTCGTCCCTGATACCGTGTGAGTCAGTCGCCGCCTTCTCGGTGAACTTGAGAATTTCGTACTCTTTTCGGGAAAAGCCGACCTCTTCGAGCTCTTGCTCCTGGATTTCCTGGATTTCTTCGTCGTCTACTCCTTCCGATTCGAGCGTGGAGGAGTGGAAGAACTTACACCCCTCACACTCCATGACTGTCGCAACGACGAGGGCGACTTTGTGTTTGAGGTCGAACGAAAGCGATCCCCCGCGATACGTCTCCTTTATGTGGTCCCAGAAGATATCGAGGAGTTCCGGGGTGTTCCCGTAGACCGTCCAGAGGCGGTTCAGGCTCGCCTCCTCATCTATTTCACCCGAACGTGAGGAAATGATCTCATCATACACTTCTTTGACGGTGCCCGTAGCCTCGTCACGAGAAACCAGATCGATTGTGTTCTCTCGCGTCATGATTTCACCCCTCGTAGGCGATCACTTCAATCTTGACTCGTTCCTGAACGGGCAGTCGCGAGACTTCCACGCACGTCCTCGCGGGGGGAGTTTCCGGCATATACTCGGCGTAGATGTCGTTGACCGTCCCGTAGTCGTCCATGTTGGTGAGGTAAAGATTCGTCTTCACCACGTCATCGAATGTCAGGCCATCCTCAGCGAGTATCTTCTCCGTGTTCTCCATCATCGCCCGTGCCTGAGCCGCCACGTCGTCGCTCACGACGACACCGTCCCGATTGAGACCACCGGTTCCGCTCACGAACACGAAGTCACCTGCTGCCGACCCGTGTGAAAACGGACCAACTGGACTGTACACTGCGTCCGAATCGAATGGCTGGCAATCCGCCATAGTAAGTATGGTAACACCCATCATAAATACGTTTTGCAGGCGGCGAACCACGCTGAAACGGTTGGTTCCGACAGCTTGTGCTCGCGGACCGGCCTTCAGTCCCGATTACGTGCCGGTACTCGTGGGTGTGGTGATACCACGGAGTTTTTCGATAGCCGAGAGGGCAGCCAGATAACTCGTCTTCGGGTTCGTCGGCGACGGAACGTTCCGAACCGTCGTCTCAATACGGCCGGCGCTCCCGGTGGCCTGAATCCGGTGGACGTTGTTCTCTTCGTCGGGATCGGCAACGATAGTTACCTCCGTCTCATCCGGTCCGATGCCAGCGAGACTCAAGGAGATTGCCACGTTGACGTTCGAGGGGAAGGCCTTGGCTGCCTCAGTCGCCGGTCCTTCGAAAACGACAGTCGATTCGTCGAAGTCCGAAAGGTCGATGTCGTTCGTCTCGATGTACGGTGCTCCCTCCAATCCGGAGGGTGGTTTACGCGTCGTCAGCGAAACAGACGACAGCTCGTCGGCGAGGGCGGCTGCCTTGACGGCGTCCAGTCCGGCGATTGCTCCGGACGGCACGTACAGGCGGGAGGAGCGGGCGTCGACGGCGTCGAGAACTGCTGTCCGAAGTTCGGCATCCGCGAGCGCTCCGACGCTCATCAACATCAGATCCGTGTTGGCCTTGAGAACGTCGACCGCGACGTTCTGAACGGCCGTCTGCCCCGCCGCTTCGACCACGAGGTCAACCTCCGCTGTCAACCCCGAGACGGAGTCGACCACGGCCGGAGTGCCGGCCAACGAGTCGGCGAGCGATTCCATCTTTGCATGATTGACGTCAAAAACGGCTCCAAGTTTGGTGTCAGGTACTCTGTCCGTATCGATGGCCTTCGCTATTTCCGTACCGATGGTTCCACAACCGATAAGCCCTATCTCAAGTACCATAGCGTGTACTGCCGTTCCCGGCCTCAATAACTATTCGGTCGCCAAAGGCCGTCGGCGGTGGGAGATATTATTCATGGTCGATGCCCATTTGACGACTGTCTACGTGACTAGACCGATTGGCTGTGATATGGAACCCAAATCTTAATAGATGATATAGCCACATCCACGGTATGCGTCATGCGATTGGTTCACTCCTGTCGGTAGATGTCGGTTCACGAACTATAATGACCGAGTCCATCGATGACGTTCTGGAGAGGTATATCGGCGGGCGCGGTGTCGGGACACGCCTCGCACACGACCGCCTCCCGTTCGAGACCCCTCCACTCAGTCCTGACAACGCCCTTTTTTTCACAACGGGGCCGATGCAGGTCTCGAACATGAGTTTCACGGGTCGTATGAACTGTACGGGTATCTCACCCCTCACTGACGGTCTCCTGTCCTCGAATGCCGGCGGCTTCCTCTCCCGGAACTTCGCCGCGACAGGCTACTCCGCGGTGGAGATCACCGATCGAAGCGAGGAACTCGTTATCGTTCACGTCACCGACGAGGGAGTCGATTTCGAGGAAGTCTCGCAGCTCGAAGGTGCGACCATCCCAGAGACGGACGAATACCTCAAGGAGACTCACGGACTGGATTCGGACCACGTTGCCGCTATCGGACCGGCCGGAGAGAACGAAGTCCGGTACGCTGCCATAATGACATCGGAAAGCCGGGCGTTCGGCAGGGGTGGTCTCGGAGCTGTCCTCGGGTCGAAAAACGTGAAGGCGATCACATTCGATGGCGACTCGCCACCTGAGATCCCTATCGACGAGGAGGCCCAACAGACGGTTCACCGACAGGCAGCGACATCGGATCACGTCATGAAGCGGCAGGGAACGACGAGCGTGACAGAACTCGCTAATGAGATAAATGGAATGCCGACCAGGTACTACTCAGAGCAATCGTTTGAGGATATCTCATTGGTCAGTGGTGACCGCGTCGAGGAAAAAAAGTACAAGAAAGGAACCTGCTCGGCGTGTGCGTTCGCCTGCAAACTCCCGACCAGAGACGAAGAGCGCGAGGTCGAGACGGAGGGACCGGAGTTCGAGACACTGTACGCGTTCGGTCCGAACTCCGGTGTCAACGATATCGTCGACATTATGCAATCCAACGAACTCTGTGACCGATTCGGACTGGACACGATCTCCTGTGGGAATTCGATTGCAGCGTACCTCGCTGCGAACGACGAGTTCGGCAACGCTAACTTGATACACGAACTGGTGGAGAAGATCGCACACCGGGACGGGATCGGCGACACCCTTGCTGAAGGGATCGGTCGATTCCACGACGTGATCGGGGTCGAAAACTGGACAGTCAAGAATATGGAGTTCGCAGGCCACGAGGGACGAACCCTGAACGGAACGGGCCTTGCTTACGCCACCGCGAACCGGGGAGCAGACCACATGTACGGGTCATTTTATGAACTTGAGTACCCGCTCGTCGACGCCGACGAGGCAGTTGACAATGTGGGACTGGATGGAAAGCCGGAGCGACTGATCGAGAAGGAGAATTTCAATGGCGTTCTCGATAGCGCGATCCTCTGTAAGTTTTCCCGAAACTCCGATACGAAGTCACTACTGGGAACGTTACTTGACGCGGAGGCCGAGGAGTTGCTGGACGTCGGGGAACGGATTGTTACGCTGGAACGCCACTTTAACAGCAAGCGAGGGTTCGACCGCTCGGACGACACGCTTCCGTACGATCTGTCCGGCTTCGAAGCCGCGCTCGACGAGTATTACGACCGCCGGGGATGGAACGACGACGGAACAGTGCCCGATGTCAAGGTGCCATCCCACTGAATCGGCCCATAATCACAGCGAGGGACAGCAAAGGTCGACTGCAACGTTCGAAATCAACTCGATTGAGCATGTTTTTCGGGCATAAGGGGTGGTTCGTGTTTGGTTCCGTCATCGGATTCCACAATCCGATAGACCTGTGGGAATATTCGTACTCCGACCGATGCAACCGCACTGGGGAACGAGACGGTCGCCCTCCGAGCGAATAGCTCTGCTACCGATACGGGTTCCCGAAGTCGGAGCCTGGAAGACGGTGTTGTTGATTAAGTTTATACTACTCGGACGTGCAGACGTAACCGATGCGGAAAGTTCGATTCAAAGATCCGGCAGGAATGGTACGGACTGGTGAGTGGTTAGACGGAACGATCGCTTTCGGGAACGGGACTTACGATCCAGACGAGGTCGATATCCTCCCCCCAACGGAACCAAGTAAGATCGTTTGTGTGGGACTGAATTATTCGGATCACGCGGCGGAGACCGATTCGGACATCCCCGACCGACCCCTGCTGTTTCTGAAACCACCGAACACAGTGGCCGGCCACGGTGATACTATCACGCTACCCAAGGGGAAAGAGCGAATCGATTACGAATGCGAACTCGGCGTTGTTATCAGTCGACAGTGTCGGAACGTCCAGGCCGACCAGGCGATGGATGTCGTCGCTGGGTACACCTGTTTGAATGACCTCTCGAACAGGAAAGATCAGGAGAAAGAACAGAACTGGGTCCGGGGGAAGGCCTTCGACAACGCCGCACCGATGGGGCCAGTCGTCGCATCCCCGGAGCACGTACCGGATGATGCTGACATCGAACTCCGCGTTAACGGAGAGACGAGACAACATTCCTCGATAGACAACCTCATCTTCTCGATCCCCGAACTGATCGAGGAGATCACGTCGCTGATCACGTTGGAACCAGGCGATGTTATCGCGACCGGAACGCCGTCGGGAATCGGCGCTCTCAGCGACGGTGATCGAGTAGAAATCCGGATCGAAGGTGTCGGCACGCTGGAACACGACGTGATTGCCGACGGGCCCGTCGAAGAAGGCAAGCATGAGTTCATGCCCGACCTCTAGTTCGATTGCGCGTCCATTACCGACGTGCCGTGTTTACGGTCCGCCCATCTACTTCTAACCGAACCAGGGTGGGACCGGCGGCACGACGGCTCGCCGATCGCAATACCCCGAAGACACGGCTCAAGACAGTTGTCTCATTAGCAGCGGAGACCCCGATCCGACGTTCATACGCCCTGTGAAGGGGGGCCACTGACAGGAGCCGATCTTTGGAGCAATCAGTGACGGTCGGCCTACACGTGCTCAGTCTCCCAGCCGTCGTCAGGGATAACGGCGTCGGCGTCGATCTCGATGAGGAACTCATCGCTGACTAAGTCCTCAACCTCGATAAGCGTGCTGGCTGGCAGGTGTTCTTGGACGAAGAATTCACTACGGACGCCATGGACGGTTTCAAGGCTGTCCTCATCCATCTCGGGCCTGTTAATGTACACGCGAACACGGACGACGTCCTCCATCCCGCCTCCAAACTCAGACAGCATGTCCTCGATCTTTTCGAGGGTAGCCTGTGTCTGGGTCTCGATGTCGTCACCCTCGGCGGCGACACCCGAAATGAACATCCGCTTTGCGTCCGGCATGTGTACTACAACGGCGTCGGAGTACGCGACATCGTGCTCTGCCCACTCTCCGGTTTCGGGGTTAACGATCTCTTTTTTCATTAGAGCCACCTACGAGTAGGGAAGGTCGTAACAAAAAAATTTGGATAGTGTGATCGATTCGCATGCGTTGCAGTTCCCAACTGAGGGGGCTTCAATGGATTTGACACCGAGTCCGACCAACCATGATGCGGATTGGCCGTCGAGACCACGAGGGGCGACGACCAACATATCGACGGCTGCATCCGTCAATACGCAAGGATTGCCGACCACCACGATAGGTCACAGCGAACTGTCCACCGACACAATTGGAGTCTCACAGGCAATGAGACCGTCGTTACCGTCATGATCACCTCGAATTCGTCAACCGACTCGGTCTCCTAGTATGCAAGGGAAGCCACGTCGTCGCTTGGGTAGCATTTATGTTCCCTCGTGCGGTTCGTCCTCTATGGAAGAGATCAAAACGGAGTTAGCACCGCTTCTCGATTACCCGTTCTCACAGGCGATCGCACACGATGGGGCGCTGTACGTCTCCGGACAGGTTCCCATCGATCCCGAAACTGGTTCCGTGGTGAGTGACGACATCCGCGAACAGACCAAACAGACGCTCGATAACCTTGACCGGATACTCCAAGCCGCTGGAACATCGTTCGATAACGTGCTTAAAGCGACGGTGTACCTCGATGATATCGACGACTTCGCAACGGTGAACGAAACGTACAGCGAGTACGTATCCGAACCATTCCCGGCGCGGAGCGCGTTTGAGGTCGGTGAACTAGCCGACGTCTTCGAAATCGATCTGCTCGTCGAGATAGATGCGATAGTCGTCCTCTGAGCCCGTCGACAGTGGCCGCATTTTTTGCGTGCGTTTTCGGTCAACTCATCTTCGTAATTTCCCCTGTGTTGATCCGAACCGTGGCGTGACCGTCCAGAAGCCACCATCGTCGATTGACGCGGATACAATGAGACCTAACAGCCCTTGTCTTGCTGTGGTGCGAGATCCTCCCTGATGATGGACCTCGCTTCGGAATCGCTGATCCCGTTGGCCTCGAGGACGGGGGCTGCATCGTTCAGGATGGCGTCGATTTTGCCGTTGCGCGCGGCGAGTTTGTACTCCTTAGTGATATCGCGGTACTCGAATCCGAGACGCTCGCCGATGAAGTTCGCGTAGTTTCGGGTTTCGAGTGGGAAGTGTGGGTCGTAGACGACCATGTTGCGGTGGCAAGCGTGCCAGAAGTTGATGAGAAGGTCGGCACCGGCGTCGGCTGCTTCCTGGTAGACCTGCTCGGTGAGGTCGTCGTACTCCCACTGTGAGAGATCGCTGTAGAAGTTACAAGGGAGCCCATCCTCGAGAGTGTGTTCCATTTCGACGATTTCGACGCCCGGAAGGGTCTCGAAGAGTTCACGAGCCATATGGGCCTCATCGATGGGGGTCCAATCGAACCCGTCGTAATGATCGTGGAGCGCGATAGTAACGGGGTCGGTGACTTCGGCCATCTCGCGGAGCTGTTCCCGGCGGTCGTGGAGGAATTCGATCATGGACGTGAATTCATAGCCGTCAGGGTCACGATACCCCATCGAGAGTTTGTCGGAGGTGGCGAAACAGGAGGTGCACTCCGTGATGGCGTAGTCTGGATCGAACGCCTCAATGTTCCGGAACCGGTTGTCGTCGACGCTCTGGGCCGTTTCGACATCTCCGTTCTGGAAGTCGAGAATACCGCAACAGTTGTTGAATCCACCAAGTGGGACGGTCGTCATGCCGAGCGACTCGAGGATATCCATGGTGCCATCGACAATATGGGGCGTTTGAATCGAGTGACAGCCCATGTGAACAACGACATCGACATCCTGCTGGAGTAGGTGTTCGGCCTGGTGGGGCGATTGGACGATCTTCTGATTGTCGTGTTTCCGCAGGAGAGCGGCAACTCGCCTGGATTTGTTGTTGTGTGAGCCTTTGTTTACGGCCCCTTCCTTCCCCTCAACCTCTTCGAGTAACTCGGATTCTTCTGCTTCAAGGTACTCAGCAAGGGATTCATGATCTACTTCGCTCATGGTTCTCCTTGAGTTTGTGTCACAATAAGGGTTGTGGTGGTGATTGCCATGGACTTGATGCACACTCGAGGGAAACGGCCAGTGGAAAGGATGAGCGCTGATTCCGGCGTTCGAGCGAGCTGAACCCAGCTCCATCCGACTGTCGGTTGGCTCGATCACCGTATAATAACTTGCTCCTCATGCGGAGCAGAGTCGCCGCACTGTGTCGGTCTCCGGAACCAGCGAAAAAAGAAGTACCTCGTGATACGGCACTCACTCAATCGTCTGCAACGATCGACTCTCCCTCACGATACTCGTCTTCCAGCTGTGCCATCGACTCGTGGGTGGTTTGTTCGAAGTCATCGGAGCGGCCAGAGGTGGATGAAGTGGCCAGACTAACCACCGTGAAGAGCAAGATGTTGGTAACCAAGCCAGCGAATGGACCGTACATATTGTACGGAAGCGAAAGGCCCGGAACGACGAGGAAGGCGAGTGCAGTCGAACCGCCGAGCAAACTACCGGCGATTGCCCCCTCTTTGGTCGTCCACTCCCAGCTGTAAAGCGCGGCGGTGATCTGTGGAAGCACCAGGGATGCAGCCAACGCAGCGGCGGCAGCACCGCTCGTAAGCAGGAACGGAATATCCGCTAGGCTGAGCAGGAACGCCGCGATAAGCGCCACCACCATCGTGATGCGCGCGGTGAGTAGGTGTTTGCTGTCCTTCCAGTCCGGCTTGAACTGTCTCGTTATGTCACGCGCGACGACGGCAGCGATTCCGTGACACTGGCTACTCACGCTGGACATCATGGCTGCCAGCCCGGCTGCGGCCACGATGCTGAACAGGACCGTCGGGAAGAATTCACGGTACATTCGCAGGACGAATTGATCCGGGGGAGAGCCTGCAAACCGGATCGCTCCAGCCAATACAAGGAAGAACCCGCCCAACTGGATGAGGTACTGCAGGACGGCCATAACGGGAGCGAGCCGTTCGGCAGCGTGGCCGCTCTCGAAGGAGTGAATGCGGAGCCAGATGTGCGGATGGAAAATCCAGCCAAGCATGACAACCGACGTCCATGTCATGATCCGCGGCCAGTTCCACGTTCCCGTCGGGTCGGGGATGTTCGTGAAGTTGGGTGTGTTAGAGAGTATCGTTGACCAGGCCTCGCCGGAACCACCGCCGACTAGGAAGAAAATACTCAGGCCACCTAAGAAGGCAGCACCGACGAGCAAGACACCCTGGAACGTGTCGACCCATGCCACCGACTTCAGACCGCCGAGCCAGGTGTATATCGCGATGACAACCAGTACAAAGATGGAACCTACAATCGCAGAGATCATCCCACCAGTACCGAGTTCGAAGATGATTCCGATTCCGGTAAACTGCAGCTGGAGGTACGGAATCACCGCGATGATCAGTCCGATAGCAACGATCATTCCCAGCAGCGGGCTATCGTAGAAGTCTCGGACGGTGTCACTCGGCGTCAGATGGCCATATTTTCGGCCAATCTTCCACGTCCGCCCTGCAAGCGCCCAGAACGTTCCGATATAGAACGTGACGTATCCGATGAAGACGGCGATCCAGCCGGCGATGCCGAAGTTGAAATAAAAGGCGACGAAGCCCATAAACGCCAACGCAGTGAACTGGCTGGCCCCGGTGGAGAAGAACCCGACGAACCAATTGATCTTGCGGTCGCTCGATAGGTAAGAATTGAGGGTGCTTTCTGTCTGCCCTCGCCACGCATAGATACCGATCATGAGCGAGCCGAGGATGTACAGTACGATGATCGCCGTGGACAGTACCTGATTGAACGCCATTATTGTTCACCACCTGTCTCTGCAAGTTGCTTGTCGTTCCGAATCCGCCACTCGCTGTTTATTATAAAGAGTGCGATCAGCAGGAGTGGACCAACGATAACCTCCCAGAACGCGAAAAACGGCCAGTTGAAGACGGTTGCCTGAATGTCTTTCATGGCCACTGCTCCTGGCCACAGAACCAGCACGGAAAGGAACACGAACAGACTGTTCAGTATTACCCGTATGGTATTGTCTTGCATTGTCGTCATCTACTGGAATATATTCCATTCACTTATCTGTTTGGGTGGTTTCAGGATTCTGTTTGGAGTGGGTAAACTGCGGATTAGTAGGCCATAGACACCTTGAAACCCTCTATTCGCCAATGTCGGGGTGCCGCGTCGGGGCCATCGCATCGGTCCCGTCGTCTCTCCTATACTAGCCCGCGTTTCACGCATCCCTTCGGGTCGCGTCTTTGCACGACCGGGAAAGTTCTACTTTCCCGAGAGCACGGCAGCAAGACTACCGTCTCCAAGCGAGTCGGCTCATGGCAGACGGGACACAGGGGCGCCATAGAAACTCAGTACAGGTCGATGCCGTATCGGTGTTGCATCACGTGGCGACTACAGGGCGCGGTACGTGCGACCATCCCGAAACCGCATCGGTACCCCGCGACAACATGTCCACTGAGTGTAGCGATCGACGGCCTACGTCGAAATCGGATGCAGAAAGTACGTGGCGATTCCAGAGGTAATCAGCAACACCGCACCGGTCAGAAACACTAGCAACCAGCCGAACGACACGATCAGTACGCTCGCCACCGTCCCGCCGATGACGCCTCCCCAGAGTTTCCCCGAAAACAGGGCAGCGTAGTTTTGAGACGAGCGGGATAGTCCGTAGTATTCCCCAATGAGCGCCGGGAAGATAGCGAATACAGGGCTCCTGAAGAATGCCGCAACAGCGACGAGGACGACGAACAGCTCGCTGTGTCCCATCCATCCAACGAGAACGCTTCCCGCTAGAGAGATGCCACACATCGTCAACGTAATCATCGTCGTTCGTTCCCGTCCCAAGTAATCGGAGAACCACCCACCGACGACGATGCCGAGGCCATCGGCGAGGGCGATCAACGAAGCAGCTCTGACCCCTGTCGTGGTTGAGAGACCGATCCCGGACGCAAAACCCACAATCTTGCTGATGAGCATCAATCCGACACCATTCACAACGATGAAGACCAGATAAAGTAGCCAGAACTGCCAGGTGCGAATCATCTCGGACCACGTAAAAGAGTCGAGGTCCGCCGTCGACTCCGGGGTTTTCGGACGGTTGTCAGAATCGTCCACCGGAGGTTCCGACGTATTTTCGGACGTCGACTCTTCCTCACGAGGATCCCGCAAGATGAGGACGGCCAAGAGACACGTGACGCCAGCTCCGACGCCCAACATACTGACGGTATTCTCGAAACCGGTTACGACTCCACGTCGAATGTAGGGGATGAGAACGACGCTCAGACCGCCGTACATCAGACCCACGATACCGGTGGCAAGCCCTCGCCGCTTGTCGAACCACTTCACCGGAGTATTGATTGCGACGACATACACCATTCCCGATCCGATCCCCCCAGCTGTGTAGAAGAGATACGCCTCGAAAACGGACCCCGCCTGTGCCAGTCCGATGTAGCCGGCCCCGAGCCCGATTCCACCCACAAGAAGCGGGAGACGGGGACCGAACCGATCACGAATCCAGCCGGCAGGGAACTGGCTGAGTACCTGTGCGATAATGAACAGCGTGAAAACGGTCCCGACACCGGCTTCAGACGCGCCGATTCGAATTCCGAGTTCGGGCCGAATGGTTGACCAGACGAACTGGTAGGTACCCGAAACACCAAAAATCGCCGCTGCGACGACCACGAGTAGCCATCGGAAGTACGGTGACGGGCGGCTCGGATAGTTCATCGATGTCGGTCGGGTAGGTAAGATATGCGCGATGCCATCCGTCCTGTACGCGTCATCGTCTGCCCGACAACGTTCGTGCGTGGTCCTCCGTGAAGGTCATCCTATCGGTGGTCACCCGACAGTGAATCCGTTGCATCATCCACTTCCGAACACCTTGAACGGACAAGGTTGGGACCGATGATCGCCCAGCGTGGCCCAATACCCTGGTGAACGTGTTACAATTACTCAATGTCCCAGCCGTCGTCCGGGATAACAGCATCAGCATCGATTTCGACAAGATACCGGTCCCGCACTAGGTCTTCGATTTCGATGAGCGTGCTGGCCGGCAGATGTTCCTGAACGAAGAACTCGTTCCGGATGTCGTGAATTGTTTCGAGAGTCTGTTCGTCCATGTTCGGCTTACTCACGAATACGCGTACGCGTACGATATCCTCCATCCCGCCATCGAGATTCTCGAGTTCCGCCTCGATCTGTTGTAGTATGTCCCGTGTCTGTGCTTCTACCCCGTCCTTCTCCGAACAGATGCCCGTGAGGAACAAGCGTTTGTAGCCGTCGCCCTGCACGACGACGCCGCGCGAATAGGCAGTATCGTGGTCCGCCCACTGGGGCCCAGTGTCCGAGTCTACCTGTCCTTCCTTAGGATTGAGGAGCATTTTCTTCATCGGTGAAAGCCATAACATCCCAGGCCCTATTCAATTTTCCCCTATGTGTGGAGAAGGATACACTATCCCACAAATCTCTGATGATTAGCCGTGCGCCTCGAAAACAGGCCATCCGAGGTCGTTATAGTAGCGTTCGGAATTAATGGCACACCTGGTTGGACTGCGTACGATCAGGAGTGCAATTACTTACGAAGGCCCCTTTAGGATTTGCTCAGGTTTCGGTCGTGCTGTGGTTTGAGTACCGCATACACCGCCTCCGTAGCGGGAACTGCTACGTCCTGCTGATCCGCGTAGTCGACGACAGTCCCCTGAAAGGCCTCCAGTTCGGTTCTGTTTCCGTGGACGAGATCGTGGTGGAGTGAGGAGTACGAATCTGGATCGAGTTCGGTCGCAAACGACAGCCAGCGGTCGGCAACCTCGTCCGAGAGCTCGACACCTGTAGCGTTCGCAACCGTGATGACCTCTCGCAGGAGCCGTTCGTACATCGCCCAGGATTCAGGGGTGTTACGGATTTGCCCTATAGGACACCTTGCCGTCGCCGTCATCCCCGCCTGTGCACAGATGAACGCAAACTTCGTCCACAGGTTCTTCCGGATCTCCGTGGATAGCTCCGCCTCGATTTCGCTCTGTTCACAAAGATCCAAGAATCGCTGTGCTCGGTCACTTCGCGTTCCATCCAGTTCGCCGAAGATGAGCCGTGCCGGCCCACTCGAGTGTGTGACAACTCCGGGTTCGGAGAGGGTAGAGAAAATGTAGGCCACACCACCCAGAACGTGGTCCTTGCCGATTTCGTTTGCGAGGACCTTCTCGTTCTCCACACCGTTCTGGAGAGAAATGACGGCCGTATCGTCGTGCAATAACGGAGAAAGGGCAGCTGCAACGTCGCCCGTATCGTAGGACTTGACGGTTACAAGGACATAATCGACTGGGCCGATTGCTTCGGGATCGTTCGTCACGAAGGGCGCGACCGAGAAGTCCCCGTGAATGCTCTCAACGTGGAGTCCCTGTTGCTGCATAGCGTCAAGGTGTTCGCCGCGTGCGATGAGCGACACGTCAGCCCCACCCTGTGCCAGTCGGCCACCAAAATACCCCCCAATCCCGCCAGCGCCGTAAACGGCTACGGAAACCATGCGGATACGGGGAGCCAATACGGTATCAAAGTTATGCTTGCACGCTTTCGTTTCGCGGACGCCGTTTTTCCTGCGTTTTGTTCCGCTCTTCTTCGCTTGGTGATGAGGGGACCGATATCTGGGTCAGTCCAATTCGTTCGGGACATCACAAGACGTGCCCGTTGAATACTGAAACCGCGGTTTATCGTACGCCCACATGAAGACACACGTCAACCATCACGTGGTGGTCTATTGTTCTATATTATTGAACAAGAATCGCACTACAACCAGAGAAGGGGCGAAACGGTCCCACAGCTGTATTTCTGCACGCCCGGTAGTGATAAGTATTCTATAAGATTGAATGACACTACCTTTTTTTATGTCTAGGGTACAGAACAGAACGCATGGACAGGTCAATTCCGGAGGGCGAAGGAAAACGAATCAAATCCGCAGAGAGGGTTTTTGAGATACTCGAAGTGATCGGGGCGAAGCAGCCGGTGAGTCTGAGCGAATTGACGGATGAGCTCGACGTTTCCAAAAGCACCCTTCACTACTATCTCAAGACGCCCATGGCTAATCGGTTCGTCGTCGAAGAGAATCAGAAGTACCGATTCGGTCTCCGCTGTCTCGAATTCGGGGGGACCGCACTGAGTCAGAGGGACTTCCCCGAAGGGATTGAGGACGAAGTTGATAATCTCGCCGAGGAAACGGGTCAAACGGCCGTACTGGTCATCGAGGAGATGGGCAAAGCGGTCTGCGTGTACAAATCCCCGTTACTCGAAAGCGATAGCAATTGGTATATCGGTGTGGAGTCCCACCTCCACGTGACTGCCTTCGGCAAAGCCATCCTAGCCCATCTCCCGGAGGAGGATGTATTCAATATAATAGAACATTATGGACTTCCACAGCTGACCGAGTACACAGTGACGGATACTAACGAACTGATCGCGGAACTAGAGGAAGTCCGACAGCAAGGCTTGGCGTACAGCGATAAAGAACGCCAGGAAAACGTCCAGACTCTCGCTGCACCGATCATTCCCGAGAAGAGCCAGGGCAACGAGACGTTCGGTACCATCGGTATCGTCAGCAACACCGACGAGGAGAGCCTGTCGAAACCGACTCATCTCAAGGCTCAACGATTCAAAGAGGAACCCTCGAACATCGTCAATCGATTCGCGCAGATCATTGGAAACAAAATTGAGGTGACTTAACGATGCCCAGAGACAGCAAGGACATGCTTTACGGCTGTTTGATCGGTGGCGCAATCGGTGATGCGTTGGGTGCGCCAGTGGAAAATTGGCCGTACCAACAGATCCGGGACGAGTTCGGAAAGGTGGAGGAGTTTCACTCCTACGAGCATCCCCACGCAGATGGGGCCCCAGGTACTATCACGGGTGACTCAGTCATGCGCCAGTACCTCACCCTCTCGATTACGGAACACGAGGGGCGGATCACTCCCGATGAACTCGCTGAGACGTTGCTCGCTCACCTCAATCCAACCAGAGTGTGGACATCGGAGGAAATCATGATCAAGAAACTGGCCGCGGGAATGAACCCTTGGGAGACCGGACGTGGGACGATCCCAGCAGGTATCGCAACGACGTCTATCGCACCGATCGGGATTATCAATGCAGCCAACACTCGACAGGCATACCAAGACGGATTCAATATCGCTTCGATAAATCAAGACGGAATCAATCGTGATGCAGCGGCTGTCGTCGCGGCAGGCATCGCCGAAGCGTGTTCCCCGAACGCCACCGTTAATGACGTACTCGAGACGATGTTGGACTACGCACCGGAGGTGCTTTTCCGTGCGCTGGAGCTCTCCCTAACGTTGGCCGCCGATAGCGACAACATCGATACATTCGTCGAGCGGTTCTATGACGAACTTCTCGATTGGACGTGGCCGGCCGTCGACTGGGATACGTCGAAGTATTCGGACGGCCGGGTCTTCAGCGCGGACAGTATTGAGTCCCTCCCTGCAGCCGTCGGCATTCTCGAACTCTGTGGGGACGACCCAAACACGGCAATAACCGAGGCGGCAAGTTTCGGCCGTGACTGCGACACCATCGGGAGTGTCGTTGGAACGATGGTCGGGACGCTGTACGGTGCCACGGCCATTCGGGATACATGGATAACGCAGTGTGAGACGGCGAATGTGGATTTCTTCGAAGAACTGTACGACGATTCAGACTCGAACTTCGAGACGGCTGCCGAGCGTTTGCGCAATGCGCTCCAAAACGAACAGGTCAGAACCGAGAGATACTCCCAAGTACTGAACGAAATACTGTAGAATGGCACTGAAAGACCGCGAATTCGACTATCGAGTGCTCGTCGATTTCCATGGAGTACGGTCAGTGGGCTGTTCCAATTGGTCGACCCACGAGATTGATGGTCGCCATCGTACAAACGGTGCAAATGTCGACCGCAGCCAATTTCGAGACCGAAGTTAGAATAACAATATTAGGGATGTTATTCCCTTCCTGACCAGCATTCGGACCCAGCAGAGGTTCAGCGGTGAGATGCAGGTGCTACTTCGTACTTGTCCGGAAGTCCGATAGCGTCGTTTGAGAGCAACGCAACCAAGAGAGACGCCGTGTGATGAGGGGGTACTTGACGAACGTCGACGGAGAGCCGAACAGGCAGGTCGCCGGATGTCGGCGACAGGACAGCCGTCCGGTCGCATCCAGGTATCGCAACGTACGCACACCGACTATCAGGCTCGATTGAGCCAGGGAATCCCGGCAAGGTAGTGTTTGGGCCAGCGTCGAGATCAAGTGCGCGACTTACGACGGGACGAATCAGGCCTCGGTCGGCAGCGGCAACTGGCGACGTCCGTCGGGATAGTTATCATATCCTTGCAGGGGCGCTCACTTAATCGTTTGACTATCACTACCGTTCACTCGTTGTCTCCATCTCTCTTTTCCGAAGAAGCGGCTTTTCTGTTTGTGATAGGCCATGTTCTACGGCGTCAGTATCAGCTTATCACTAAATCCGAGGCCTGCACCGTCAGAAATGATTACAGAGGATATTGCCCCACTTCGTGGACATGGCTATAGCCCCTGCTCCGGCCTAACAACAGCGTAACACCATTATGTTTGTTATAACAGGTGCGGAATATGTGGTTCCACGGGGTGCGATAAGGGGCACTTCACGGCAACTTTTTTACCATACCAAAACTATGCGAAAATATGAACGAGGCAAATATACTCGACCAAACCGCCAAACTCGCGGTAGAAAATATAGGTGGGATCAACGAAACGTCAGTCGCCTTCGCCCCCGGCATCACGGTATTGGCGGGACGAAATGCAACGAATCGAACATCGCTGCTCCGCTCCATCATGGCAGTTATGGGGAGCGATGATGCGTCCCTGAAAGCAGACGCCGATGAAGGCCGAGTTGAGCTCAGCGTCGGTGAGGAAACCTACGTGCGAACGTTCACCCGGTCAGATGGCTCCGTCATGACAGGAGGCAATCCTTATCTCGATGAATCAGAGCTTGCCGACCTCTTCGCATTTCTCTTGGAATCCAACGAAGCCCGCCGCTCTGTCGCTAGAGGTGCCGATCTTCGCGAACTCATCATGCGTCCCGTCGATACCGACTCGATACAAGCCGAGATTCAGCAGCTCGAACGGGAACGATCACAGATCGACGACGAACTCAGCGAACTGGACGAGCTGAAAGGTGAGCTCCCGAAACTGGAAGACGAGCGAAGTCAGCTCAAGAGCGACATCGAGGCAAAAAAGGCGGAACTGGAGGCAAAAGAAGCAGATATTGAAACGCTGGATGCTGACGTCGACGAAACACGGGCGGAGAAACAAGAACTCGAGTCTCGCCTTGACGAACTTCGCGAGAAACGCGCCGAATTAGAACGGGTCCGCTCCGATATCGAAGTCCAGCAGGAGAGCATCGAATCACTGACAGCCGAACGGAGAGACCTCGAGTCGGAACTCAACGAACTACCCGAAGCACCGATGGGAGATCATGACGAACTCAAACACGAAATTTCCCAGCTTCGGGACCGGAAGGACAACATCGAAAGCGAAGTGAGCAATCTCCAGGATGTGATTCAGTTCAACGAGGAACAGTTGGAAGGGAGCGAAGAAGCCGTCACCTCCGCTCTGAATGCCCAAGATGGCGCAGTAACTGATGCGCTTGTCGACGACACTGTCGTCTGTTGGACCTGTGGTTCTGAAGTCGACGAGGAGAGTATCACGCGGACACTCGAACAACTCCGGGACATCCGGCAAGAGAAACTGGAGACTATCCGGGACCTCGATTCGGAGCTGTCCCAGTTGAAAGACAAACAGCAGGAATATCGTCAACAACAGCAGCGAAGAGAGTCTGTCGAGCGAAAGCTCACTGACATCGAGAACGAAGTGGCAGAACGTGAAGAACGTCTGGATAGCCTGCGAGATGAGCGTGAACAGCTCAACGGTGAAATCGAGAATCTTGAATCGGAAATTGAGACGCTGGAGACCGAGGACTTCAGTGAGATTCTGGACCTTCACAAGGAAGCCAATCAACTCGAATTTGAGCTCGAACAGCTCGAATCCGAGTTAGAGGATGTAACGGAGCAAACCAATTCCATCGAAGAGCGCCTTACTGAGGAGACACAGTTGAACTCACAGCGTGAGGAGATCAATACCGAACTGAAGGACCTCCGAACGCGAATCGACCAGATAGAGAAAAGTGCTGTCGAGCAGTTCAACGACCATATGGATGCAGTCCTCGATACCCTCGGATATGAGAACCTCGAGCGCATCTGGATCGAGCGAGTCGAGCGCGAAGTGCGAGAGGGGAGAAAAAAGGTGGAAAAAACTGAGTTTGAACTACACGTCGTCCGGAGTACGGACTCCGGAGCGGCGTATGAGGACACAGTCGACCACCTCAGTGAAAGCGAACGGGAAGTCACCGGGCTGGTGTTTGCCCTTGCGGGCTATCTCGTCCACGAAGTCTACGAACAGGTTCCGTTCATGATTTTGGACTCCTTGGAGGCAATCGACTCGATGCGAATCGCGTCGCTAATCGATTATCTAGCGGATTATCCGGAATTCCTCGTTGTCGCTCTCCTCCCCGAAGACGCACAGGCTCTCGACGACGACTACACCCGCATTACAGAAGTATAGGTCGCAACCAGGCGGTTGCTACGTCTCTCCCTCGCAATCACAGCCGCCACGTTCGAGCAGATCGATGACGCCGTATTGTGCGCCACAGTCCTCACAGAGAACATCAATATCGATGAACAAGCGGAACTCACCGAGCGTAATCCGCCCTGTCGAGCGGAGTCGATCTAGGCTTCCCTCGGTGAGCGACCGAAGTCGGGACTGAAGGCGTCGGATAGAATCAAGAACGCTCTCTACTTGCTCGCTGTCGGAAGGCTGTTCGTATGAAGCATCCCGGTATTCAGTGAGGTACGAGCGAATTGCCTGGTACGAGACGAAATCACGTTCGAGTTGCTCAATATCGACGCCCTCACGTTCGAGGCGGGTTCGAGCCTCAGTCCGCATCCCACTACTCACGTCGTCAGCGGTGAGGAGCCGATAAAGATTGGAGACTTCCCCGTTTACAGTAGAGATGCCTGCAGCAGTCATTGCACTTTCGAGCAGTTGCTTATTAAAGAAATCCGCGAGATCTCGGAGACTTTTGCGCTGTTGGCCTTCGGCCGTCCAGAGCCGTTCAAGTTCGTCACCAAGAGATTCGTCGACATCATATTCAGCGATCATCCTGGCTACCTTGCTCGATCTCCTTGATCGTCCACCGGTATCCTCTGCCATATTTCTGAGTAGCGGGGCCAACATATATAATGGCGGTGCTGTTCAGCCATACTTCCTCACGGTTCAGCTAAGCGGCTGGAATACCGGCCGTAGTGAATAAGTATTCTACATGATTATTCCTGATGAAACGCACCGATTTATCGACCAGTGACAGTAAGAATTGGAGGACGTATCGGGACCTTTTGTCTTCACGCGGCCGCCGAATAATAGCATACTAGTTCAACCAGATTCATAAGTCCTAACAATTTTATTTGAATAATTCGAATCTTATATATTTAGAATCGTATGTGTTCTCGAACAGATATCTATTTCCAAAATTTGTATTTTCTGTAATTTATTGACTCTTTTATCGCGATTTGTTTGATTATTATGATAATTTCTGGTATTTATATTTAAAATTTATACTTTCTCAGGACCAGCGGGAGAACAAATAAATTAAATAATTTGAGGTAATAGGATTATATTAATAAAATTAGTGATTTTGATAAGCAGATATACAACCAAGATGCACCGAACTAAGCCCTGTAACTGATCCAGTGATTCCGACGTAAGCACCGACCATCCCCTTGACGGAGAACAAGGGCAACAATAAGTACCGGATGCTAGAGTGGACCGGACCATCGCCAACAATCGTTGCACATCTGGCGTAGGACGCGAAGGCCTACGTATTGCCGGATTTCCACGAACATGCATATCCAGATCCGGATCCCGAGCGCGCAGAGGTGAAATGAAATCGAGGAATCACGCCTCGGGAGGCGACCCGCCTGCAATCGTTCCCGGTCGGGTATGTGTTCCTCGGACCGTTCACAAGCTGGTTCCGACAGATCGGGAATGCAGTCCCCCCGATAGCCGGGAAACGATTTGGAGTCACACTCTCCCAGTTGGTCACTGAGAAACAGACAGCGATCCGGAAATCACAGAAGAATCAGCCGGAGTCAGAGGCTACAACGGACGATTAGAAGTAGAGGAAGGAGATTTGAATCGCATTTGCTGAGTTACTACTGCATTCTGTACCTGCCAGCTACGCTGAGGAAGCCAGTGAAAGCAAGAATCAGTCGATATAACGGCTTAACCAACAAATCAGAGGTTAGCGAATTTTTGTTGGTTAACACGGTGATCCCACGCAACTCACCACCGGCCCTGTATCCGCTCCCTTGTCCAGAACGGAGGCGTACGGGTACACCCAAACAGTGTCCCGGGTTCACTGCACCGAGTATAGATCACACATCGATAGAGGGGTATGCGCGGTCTCATCTCCTCGGTTACACTTGTAACGGGGAATCGAGAAGGATGCCGGAAATCGGCTTCTGATCCTATCGCTACTGACCGGACAGACGGACGCCACTCGACTAACTAATCATCGTTTGAGTCATGCCGAGTTTTATCTGGAAACATGGTCGAGACGAGGGCACCAGATATGGTCCCCACTCGCAACGCCCGCTTGATAGCGACCCCGACAGCCCAAATCACAGGTCCGGCTCCGAACAGGTTCAGACCCTACACGTTATCACGCCGCCGTTATCACGGAGTCTCGTCCCATGCCTGACTTTGCGACACGGTTTTCGTCGGGGATGAACCGCGCGTTTGAGCATCTACAGCTGGCGCTCGTGCCGATCATATTCGCTCTCCTCGATGCGAACAAGATCCGCGCGATCACGTCGTTCGACGGTATTCATATCGGATTCAAGTTCGGCCACCCACTCTCGGTCGTTACTGTGTGGCAGTTCGTAAGTCTCCCAAGTTCCGGCGTTGCGGTGAGACCGAGACTTCCGCTTGATCAACTCCCTGTCGCGATTGTGACCGCTCCTGCACTGCTGGCGATCCAGACAGCGCTGACGGCAAGCTACTTTGGGAGTCTCCGAAACGCACTCGACGACGAACCGTACCGATTCATCCAGAACAGTCGGCGGTATCTGGTGCCGTTCGCCATTCTGACGGTCCTCCCGGTTCTCATCCTGCTTCCTTTCGCTATCGGTGTCCTCGGAATTGGATCACTCACCAAGAGTCTCAGCGGTGCAGTACTCCTCCTCATTTTTCCGGCACTCGTCATCTTCCTCGTCGCCGGATATCTCTTCTACGCGACGCCATATCTGGTCGTCCTGCGAGATACCGATGTGATCGACGCGGCACGTCAGTCGTACGCGCTCGCGATTCAAGGTGGCCCGTACCTCGCGTACACGGGTGGCTTCGTGCTGTTCGTTCTTCTCGTCTCACCAGTCGTGACTGGAATCGTGGTGAACGTCCCCCTCGTCGGGATTCCACTCGGTGTCATCGGCGGCGGCATTCTTGGCCTCGGCGCGAATTTCGCGACGATGCGCTTCGTTGCCGATATCGATCCAGCGTCAGCGGTCGGCGACCACTGGGAATCGGAGTCTGATAGCTTACCCGAGTGACGGCGTCAATTCTACCCGTGGTATTCATTCGAGCAGGATATTTGGCAAGCAACGACATCATAACTACAGTGATCGGAGAAAACATCATTATTCATCCCGGTGACAGTCGTATATGAAGATCGAACAGGGTACAGCCTTCGAGACCGTCGGAGAGCACGAAATCGACTTTTCGGTAGCTCAGTTGGTAGAAAGCTCCGATTCATTTAGTCGGTGGTTTGTTTCCCAGGCCAACCCTGCTATTGAACTCGGTGAGTACATCGGGGGAGTCATACACGCGAGTTACGCCGGAGAAGGTGAATCTGATATTGAGTTCGGGTTCCTCACGGAAACGGGAGATCGATATATCATGTTAGTAGAAAACAAAATAGATGCCGACAAGCAACCGAATCAAATCGAACGATACTACAACCGAGGTCAGTTCCGTGTCGAACATGACGATTGGGACTCGTATACCGTCTGTTTGTTAGCCCCCGAGAGGTACGTGTCCGAGGAAGATGAGACAGGATTCGACTCAATAATATACTATGAGGACGTACTTGAACAGCTTGGGAATCTCACATACGATGGGGGCGAATTCCTACAGTCAGTGTTTGAGGCAGCTCTGACAAAATCACGCGCGTCAACTACAGCAGATGCTACTGATACCCTACGTGCGATTGAGAACCGGTTCCAGAATGAGACGGATATACCACATCTCGAGCGTGACCCCGAGTACACGGGATATAACAAACGCACTTCATTCAAATCAACGCATCCAGAGCACCACGATGCTATCCGCTACGATATCTTTGTTGGTGAAATCGGAGATGCAGGTCGCACGACGGTCCGATTGCAAATCAAAAGTATAGATGGACTCACAGAGGAAGAACGAGATTCATTAAAATCGATAGCCCCAGACAATAAGGAGATACTTTCGTCCTATAAGTGGCGCTTGGATCGAAAGGTGAACATTGCCTCGAAAAAGGTCGGGCATGAAGCTGTGACCCGAGATGGTTCTTATGACACCTATGTTGACGCAATCGTGGATGAATTACTCACTCTTACAGATACGTTTCATCCAATATACGTCGGTGAGAGTATCTGACGGGGCCTTGGACCAGTCTATTCGAATTTAGAGTCCGCATAGGCGGGATCTGTGGCTTTGATTGTATGAGAACTGCAAAAATATACAGACATCTCAGTTCGGGGGTGGATACACTGATGTTGAATTGCTGAATCGGACCTCTTCAGTACGCCATTCCCATCAGTTATTGAAATTTCGGCAGAGCCGATTAGCGGAATCTCCGCACTTTCAGAACCTCTATACTCGGAACACATATCGATAGAGGTGTGTGACGTGCGTCAGACGCTGGCCACTAATTGATCAAGCAAGCAACGAAAATCCACGTGTGTGCTTCGGTAACAAACAATCTATACACATCGATAGAGGGGTGTGCCGTCGGATCAATCCAGAATAACGGGGTTATCAGGTTTCGTTTCGAATCTGCGCCTGTACAACCGACTCGACTTCATCCGCAGGAACCATATCGATACGCGAGTCCTCTTGGAGTGTCTCCAGAATCGTCTCCGGTCGTTCACCGAACTGGAATTCGAGGAACATCCCGGAGCTAGGCCCATGACTTCGCCGTTCGAAATCGACCAGCGAGTACGTCGTCAGCTCCTTCATCTTGTTGACGTAGGTTTCCTGGTGGTACTGGTCTGCGTCAATCGACTCTGTCAGGAACTGATACACACGATAGCCGGTCGTACTGCGGGCCGAACCGTCGTCCGTTCGTGCTGCGACGGCGGCGGTCGCGTATAGGCAGAGCTTCTTTTGAGTGCTGATACCACGAACGACCTCGAGGACTCGGTTCTTCTCGACTTTGTCCTGGGCTCGCCTGACGTGTTCTTCTCGGACTCGATCATCCCCTTCACGCTCGGCGAGTTCGCCGGCGACCCGCATCAGATCGATCGCCTTTCTCGCATCACCGTGTGTCTGCGCAGCGAAGGCAGCGGCGAGCGGAATGACGTCGCCATCTAAGACGTCATCGTGAAACGCGTCCTGCCGGCGACGAAGAATCGACTGCAGCTGATTCGCATCGTAGTCGTCGAAATGGACGTCTTCCGGGGTGAACGAACTCAGCGCACGACTGCCGACGGACTCCATCATCCGAGCGTCGTTCGAGATTGCAACCACGGAGATATAGGCCGCTAGCTCGTCGTTGGCCCCAGCTCGGGACAGCTGATAGAGCAAGCGAGAGAATGCCGGGTCCTGCTTGTCCCGTCGACCGACGAGCATGTCGAGTTCATCGAGGACGAACACCACCGAGTCGAAATTCTCGTTGACGATCCGATAGAGTTCGTCCCATTTCTCTTTCGTCGCGACGCCGTGTTTCGGGACCTCAATATCGACACCCGCTTCGTCAGCCGCCTGCCTCGCGAGTTCGTAGACTGCCACACCGAGGGTATCGAGATCTTGGCAGTTGACCTCGATCGTTCCGAACTGGATATCACGCGTGTCACAGATACGGCTGATGTTGTTACAGACGGCTTTCGTGATGAGAGACTTACCCGTGCCGGAGGGACCGTAGAGAAAGAGATTCGGTGGCCGGTTGTCACCAAGTGCAACACGGAGCATCTTCGTCACTTCCTGGAGCTGTTCGTCCCGACCGACGATACGGTCTTCCTCGACGACGTAGTTCGGATCGAGCAGTGACCGATCACGGATTAGCCCCTCTTGCTCGTCGAACTCGAGGAGCATCTCTTCGATCGACTGCGACTCGCTCTCGGACTCGTTCGCTGACGACGTCTCGGCAACTGGTTCCCCCGTATCCCCTGCCGCTCCCTTCGAGCGCTGCTCGCCATCGGGAGCGCTCGATGAAAGGTCGGCCTGTGTCGTAATCTCGTCCTCCGGCGTTCTCGAATCCGACCGAGAATCATCGGAGTCGTCAGTACCCATGTCGATGACCATACAGTCTGATGGCAAAAAGGTTCCCCCACCCCTATCGAAGTGTAATGCGGCGTTTCTTGGCTTTGTACGCCTCAATACCACGGCTTGAATAGAATTCAGTGATAACGAGCAGAACCGCCGACGAAGTGTTCTGGAACGTGATCTCAGCGATGTGGGGTGGGACACACACCCCTCTATCGATGTGTTCAGCGGCCCGAAGGGGGTGGGGATATCGAGCATTAAACGAGAGTAAAACAGCATCACGAATAACGGAGCAACCACTCGAGAACGGCGAATACACACGGTTTTGGCAGAAAAGACAGGTAGCACACGAAAAGCAGACTCCACGAGTTCTCGGATCGAGTCGTCGGCTTCGCCTTCTTCTTCTAGCTTTCTAGAACAAACACTCACACACACCTCTATCGATGTGTTCGATGTGTTTTGCTCAACCGTGATTGTGTTGTCTTCCCCACGCCAAAATATCTGAGCGATATCGACATCTCGTGTTTGGTGTAGGATGGTGAGTTACGCCCTCTACACCGTGTTTTTGCTCCGAACCAAGCCGACCATTCCGTACCACCGAGATACCTGTCCTTACGTGATCGGGTGGAACACATCGATAGAGGGGTGTGTCTCTTCCGAGTGCGGTGACAGCATTTGAGCGACTTGGTCGAGCCTCTCTTTCCCTCGAACGAGTTCTCGATACATATCGATAGAGGGGTGCCCCGCTTGCTCTTTGGCTCACGTCCCTTCATTCACCGGCGTTAACCAACACATCTCCCGGATCACAGAATTTGTTGGTTAAATATGACTCACCTGATATCCTCTTCCTGAGTGTATTTCGGCCACGTATCGTCGCCTATCGCTATCCACCACCTTTGAGAACGATAGCAACTGGAGTGAGTGGCCATTATCCTCGATATCAGTCGCTAGCAGGGAGATCTGCGACGAACTCATCTGGAACGTGCGGAATACGGATAGTCCGCCCATCGTGATCGACGGTGAACGTCCGCGTCCCGAACACACGGTCGGCGAACGTTCGATGCGGGTCACTACGCTCCAGTTTCCACCGAGGAAGCCGCCACTGTGGCGTCCTGAACAGTCTATCGTAGCCCACATATCCCGTCCGAGTCGATACTCCATTGCGGAGTATCTCACGAGACCGTCGACGACCCCACAGAGGCCGACGAACACGAGGATGGCGAGCCCAACTCCGCTCCCGAACAGGACGAGTTCCGGATTCGTTCCAAGGGCCCCGAACAAGAGCGAGAGGCCAACGACGAACGCGGTAAGCCCAACCGCCTCCGTTCGAAGCCCCCGGATGACACCGTCGACGAAGACGGCCGACCACCGTGGGCGAACGATATCGACGTGGTCCTGGAGCTCCGCGTCGATAGTCGACCGGCTGTCAGGGGTGTTTGCCCAACCAAAGTCGAGCGCTGAACGCTCGTCGAACGCGACGAGTCGGTCTCGATATACCTCGGCGAGGTCGAACAGCAGCTTAGTACTGACTAGGGCAACGAGAATGACGGTTGCGGGAGCACCCGAGGTGGCTGCCGCACCGCTCACTGTGAGCGCGAGACCAACGACCATGATCGGCCAGATCGCTGTCTGAAGCGCACCTTGGACGGAGACAGATTCGTACTGACCGTTGAGAAAATATTCGGTCATCGTCTCGACGCCCCGGCTGATGACGATGCCGATGATGCCAAGTGCTGCCGTGGACATCGTGTCCGCATCGAATGGGTCGCCTGCTATTGCCACGTCAGTACCGCCGAGTGCGATACCACCGGTGACGAACCAGATGGCACCGAACACCGGGAACAGGACGATGAGTATCGGGATGTTCGCGACCTGGACATCGGGACCGATCCAAGGTACCGCTACGCTGCCGCGCTTGTGCCGGAATGCACCGAGAAGCAAGAGATCAGCGTCGTGTTCTGGCGGCCGCTGTGCGAAGGTCGCTCTGAGAGCGGCGAACCCGAGGCCGACACCGAGCTCAACCCAGTAGACGACGATGAGTGCGGCGATCGACCATCCGAGAAACCCGACACCAACGAGCGGTATGGCGTTGGTGCCGATAACGGCCAGCAGGGGGAGTCGTCGGTCAGTCATCCGACGAGCGTGAGGGCTGCGTCGCGGTCGACGGCGGTATATCCTTGGGCATCGAGAGCGACGGCACGGTACCGTTCGGCGAGCAGCCACTGTGGCAGTCGGTTGAGGCCGAATCGACGATCTGACGCCCACTCGATATCGATGACCGTCTCGGTGCCGCTGGCAGTGATATTCACGTCGTACGTTCCCCATGGATTCTCGCCAGCAGTTACGACGAGGCGAACGTCTGCGTCGTCGATGTCCGTATGCGTCTCCAACTCCATCACGACCGACCGCAGACCGAAGAGATACGAGATCTCGTAGACTGCGCCGTCCGGTGTCGACCGAACGGTATCGGCGATGCCCCACTGAAACGCAAGCATCGGCGGCGTTGCGCCCTCGAAGTCGGCCCGCACCGCGTCGGGTGTCGCGTCGGACATGAGACGCGCAGTCCCTCTAGTTTTGAACAGCGGCGCCCGGACTGCGAGGAGGACCGTTATCGCAATGAGGGCGCCTGTTACGAGGGAGAACGAGAAGATCGACATCGCGACGATGGCGGCGACGAGGAGGGCGACGGCGCCGCTGAGCGGACGTTCGAGTCGTCGATACTGGGCGGCGATATCGACTGCTTCCGACGGTCGATCGACGGTTGGCGCGGAGGGCATATATCACACTGTCGATACGACACCGATAGGCCTTCTGTTTCTCGGGGCTCGGGTCAAACCATCCACCCGCTATCGTCTCTATTGACTGCTATCTACCTCGAGATAGCTGAATCAATCGTGTATCCGAGCCGTGAATTCAGTTCTGGATCGAACACGGGTCGCCTAACCGAAAACTAGTAATTCTGTATTCGTTGTCAATTCCAAGAGCCTTATTTAGACTCGTGAGAAATTATGACTATGCCGCCCTCCCGCTCGCTCCGCGATCGAATCAATCTGTACCGGGGTACCGTTACAGTCGTCTTCCTACTCGTAATTGGTGGGTTCGTATTCGGCATCGAGCGGCAGATCCCACCATCTCTTGCCCTGCTCTTCGGGATGACGTTCGTGTTTCTGCTCGGCAGTACGCTGAACACGGTTCGAGCCCATCCGCTCTATCGCCCTCTTTCAGCAGTCTATACAACGCTCCTCTTTGGCATCGCATACGTCTCTACTGGGTTCGAAACCACGTTCCTGTTAGCGCTGATGGGGCTCTCAATACTGGAGGTCGTCGTTGAAGCGTACAACTACCTGCACGGGACATCTTATCTGCGTCTTGATTTCATGGGAGAGAACACCTCGCAGCAGCTAGATTCGTAAGCTTCTGCCCACTCATAAATGGTCACCGGCGTGTCTCTGCACCGGCCACCAAAGAGATGATTTCTCCTGATTTGGTCTATCTGATAGCCAGGTTCACTCGTAGATGAGGGCGTACAACACCGCACAAAGACCGGTAACAGTTACGAGTCCACGGGAGAGCAGAATGATGCCGGTCCCGGTATCCAGTTGGTTGGCCACCGTAACCGCGACGAAGACACCGGTGGTCAGGAGACCGATCCCAACCGCCAACGACCGCATCTTCGGCGCGTCATTACGCTGGTATCCACGATAGGCTAATGCCGCGACGAAGAGACCGATGACGGCCGTTAGTGCTCGTGACACCAGCGCGATTCCGTCGGGGGAGAGGAGATCGGCGAGGATACTCATCGCGACCCACCCCTATAGACGGCCCATAAGATCGCACCTAGGCCGAGCAGTTCACAGCCGCTCACGAGGACCGACCGGCCAACGGTACCGACACCCGTAACCGTTGGTAGTCCGATTCGCAGAAGTTCCGGAACAGTCGTGAGCAGGAAGAGGCCGAAAGCGAGATACAGCATCCCACGACGCCCCGGACCACGGCGATAGCCACGAACGAGCACCACGGCGATCACGATCGACAGCGCAATCGAGAGTAATGATAGCACGACGACGGCGAGTGCTATCAGTGGCTCAGACGCTGTCGCGCGCAATTGCAACACACGCAACATCTCAGGACAACCCCTCGAATAGATCGGTGAAACGGTCGGATGGATCCGCTGACGAGCGAGTGACGTCGACTTCACACGCACCGTCCGCAAACCTGACCGTCACTTCCTCGACGGTCGCGACATAGCGCTTGTAGTGGTTGCCGTCGGGGTCGACCACCTGCTGTTCGGCCACTAGGCCGACCGACTGGAGTCGGTCGAGACGGCGGTAGGCCGTTGGATCGGACATCTCACAGGCCGTACAGAGTTCGGATGCTGACATCGGTTCGGTGGTGAGTTCGGTGAGGATGGCACGCGCGTACTCGTCGTCGAGCAACGCGAGGAGTTCGACGTCGCCGTCCTCGTCCATATGTTGCCCAGCGAGCGGGGACCAATAAAACGGGCTACCGACTTCCGAGTCGGAAGCCAATCACCTGTTGACACGTCGATGACGACCCTCCGTTTGGATATGCCCCCATTACTAACGGCAGCGTGGGATATCCCACCGTCCCTGCGACGGGGATGGCAGTGGCTTACCTGGCCCGTCTGGAATCGCGACCAACGACGCCTCCGTGCACCACTGCGCGCGTTTCTTCCACTTGTGTCGACATTCCTTGCGCTCGCCTTTCTTCAGTCGACCGTTCGCTCCCGATTCGACCACCCTTGGGTAGAGTTGATCGAACTCGTCGGTTTTGTGTTCATTCTTGCTGTCGGTGCGATTGCCAGTGCGCGATTGGTTGACCGGAGGTCGGTCGCCGAGTATGGTTTCTCGCTCAATCGCCAATGGTGGCGATCATTCGCTGCTGGCGGAGTGATTGTCACGATAGTCAACACCGGTGCCTTCGTGTTCGCTCTCTCCGTCGAGTGGGTGACCATCGTCGGATTCACCGAGACACCGGGCGTCGTCCCATTCCTTCCAGCAATGGCCGTGACGTTCGCCCTCATCGCTGTTGCGGCAGCGTGGGAAGAATTTGTGTTCCGAGCTACGATGTTGAAGAATCTCGCAGAAGGTGCCGATGGATTCCTTCCCCGACGGGCCGCTATCGGCATCGCTATCCTCCTCAGCACCGTCGTCTTTGCCGCCTTGCATGCCGGGAAAGTCACCCACCTCAGTCAGTATGGCTACTACTTACTCGCCGGACTGCTCTTGAGTGGTGCATACGTTCTCACAGGTGATCTGTCCCTCCCGATCGGCTTTCATCTGTGCTACAATTTCACCATGAGTGCGGTGTTCGGTCTCGGCGTCTCACAGCGGACACCCGAAATCTTCGTGCTCGACGTCGTCGGTCCAGTCCGCTGGATTGGTGAGGAAGGACTTGTTCACGTACTATTCGCTGTCGTCGGGGGCGTTCTCTTGCTAATGTATATCTATTGGCGTGACGGGTATCTCTGTTTTCGTGAACGCGTGACACAGTGGTAACCATCTCGAGTCACCTGACACATCCGTGGCGGTTCCGGATACAGTTGACCGGACTGTTCGGCACCTGCCCTCCATTCTATCTAGCCTCTATCGTGACTGTTGATTGGGTGCAACCGACAATTTCGACAGAACTAGTAGAGCAGCGGCTGATATCCCACACAAAGTATACACCGATGCAAAACTCGCCTTTGATTGGAAGGGGGACTGTCACACGCTCCCTTCCCTCCCCTGATGACCAACGGTACCTCGGAGCTTGGCCGGTGTCCAGACTGCGGAGAGGATATTTCTGCAGCGTGGATATTGGTCGAGTACGAGAAAGACGACGGGAGCACCGGGATTTGGGCGGAGTGCCCGGTGTGCGAAACGGTTGTGAGTCCTGAATAGCTCTATTGCAACGCTGTTTCCGAACTCGATTCAAGATCGTTCGATCTATCGTTCTTAACCAACTGATCCGCCATATGCCGACTATTGTTGGTTAAATACTCTCGATCTATCGCCCGTCCAATCACTTACCCGTCTGGCAGACGGATCCAGAGTCACACTCAAGATGGACTCTGACGAACCTTTGCGGTATCAACCAGAACACTATGAAGGCGTTCCGCCGTTTCCTTGCGAGAACTGTGAGACTGCACTTCGATCCCCTAATCGGCATAGCATCTCGTTTCTGTTGCTTGACCAGCTAACGATGCCGATCGTCGGATGTGATGAACATCTGGCACAGTTCGCCTCTATCTGCGGGTACACGACGGAAGCTACCGCGGAACTCCTTGATCACCGGCCTGCTGGTGGTATCGCGTGTCCAAGCTGTCACCTTGCACCCCACAATCCACGTCAGCCCATCATCCCGGTTGAAGACGGTGCTGTCGCAGTTCTCGCTTGTCCTGACCATCAATCTGAACTTCTCACCCGGTTTCAAACCGGACTCGAAACGCAACAGCAACTCACTACTGAACTCAGTTCTCCAGATCTATCCGATGTTCTGTAGTGGTCTTTTCACTCGGCTAGCGCTGGGAAGGCTGGTCGATGGCTGTGTATTCCTGGTGACGGTTAGAGAGACCACCAGCTCAGCATGAATTCGCTCGGCTGGATTTTGCCGGTGTACTATCCTCCGGATAAAGGAATATGGTATTTTGACAAAGAACTATATTCCTCCATACCGTGCGTTGTCATATGAATGACCGAGACCCACCAGAGGAGTTTGCAGATGTCAACGAAGCGGTCGGCGAGGAATGGGAGTCCGAAACGACACCCTACGAGCGCATTCGACACGTCGTTGCGCATACGTACAATCCTGTCTCCGCTGATTCGGTAGCTGACGATGCACGAACCGCTCCAAAGACCGCCCGAAAGCACCTGAACACACTCGCTGACGAGGGGTTTGTCGAGACGACACCCGGCGAACAGGGCGCCACGCTCTATCGTCGCTCACCCGAATCACTCGTCGTCGAACAGGCTGCCGACATCCTTGACCACGTCTCGACCGACGAACTCGTCACGCGAATCCAGGAGATGCGTGAGCGGCTCACCGAGTATCGGTCCGAATTCGGTGTCGACTCTCCCGAAGAATTGGCGGTCAACCAGACGAACCAGGCCCTCAGCGAGACCGGATCCCCACAGGACGAGGTCGACCCAGAGACGATTCGTGAGTGGAAGACGCTCCGTCGGAATCTGGCGTTCGCGACCGCTGCCCTCTCGATCAGCAACGCCGAGCAGTTCGTCGACAGTGACCGTCGCTCGACTGACGACAGCATCCCTGCCTAAGCAATGCAGGATGCTCCTGACCGAGCGGAACTCCATACTCTCCGCGGGGCTACGGATCGGCCGGCGCTACTGACGATTCGTGACGTCGTTGAGAAGATGGAACCGCTCGCGACAGCTGAACTCGACGATTACCTCCATCCATCTACCCTTGAAGTTGTGTTTGACGGCGGGCTGTGTGCGGCCGAGGAGGCCCGAATTGACATCCAGTGGACGACCCGAGATGAGTACAAGTTCCACTACACGGACACGGAAGCGGTGGATCTTCGCTGGGGAAAGCACTCACATGCAGGAGACTACGTTCACGTCTCCGGATTAGAACACTATCATCCACCGCCCGATGCCAGTTCAGATCCCGACGAGGTCGAAGAGTCCTGTATTACACAGTCTCCCGAAGAATTGGTCACCCGAGCGGTCCTCAAACTCTGGCGCGTTGCCTACCATATGGACTCGTATGAACCACTTAACGCAGGTCGTAACCCGCCATAGGAACCAATATGAGTGCTTTCTTCCGCAATCCTTCCCGAGAAGCGAGAACATCTTGAAGATGGCACGAACCTGTCGTTGCTCGCATCAGCCGTTTTTCAGCGCAAGCGGACATATACCGTCGATTCGGATTCAGACCGCCGGTTCTCGGTAAGCCGTGATTGTGGTGGACATTGGTTCCCTGTACGGGTACAATAGCCTTCTTCGTGCTTTCCGAAGTCGTCGACGAGGCGAACTTAGAGCGTGCCCCTTCCCGACCTGTCTTCATCGACCACAACCTCGGAGGATGGATTTGATGCGCGCCTTTTTTCAGAATATTTAATTTGTGGAAATTTAAATGGTTGTCTGTTGCTATCTTCGACGTCTCTGGTAGTACCACAACCCACCAATTATCACGAGCATCGCTATCCCGCCGACAAAAAACATGAGCCCAGGCGGAACAAGCGGTCCAGGGTTGAACGGCCCCGGAACCGGTGTCGGATTGACTGGTTCTGACGGCTCGACAAGTGGTATTTCGTGCGTGATCGCCCATTGAGCGAGGACACTCAAAAATCCAAAAAGGACAACCACCCCGACGACCTGTTCCAGTAGTTCTCGAAGCTCAGACTGCTCGTCAGAGGTGCTCCCGCTGAATACCACCGGTTCAGATGTCGGTGCGTAGATCGACATCTCGACGCCTTTCTCAGAATAGCCTGTTTCTACCTCCTCGATGAGATCCGCATCCCGTAAGTTACGAATGTGATAGTGGACGTTTTGAAGCGACAAGTCGAGAGTGTCGGCTAACTCACTCGGGGGTGCTGGCTCGCTGTGGAGTGCTGCAAGAATACGGCGGGCTGTGGTTGACGAAAGTGCGTCAAAGACGAGATCGGCGTCTTCACTGGTTAGATCAAGAACTCGCGCCGAGGTATTATTCGACTCCGGAAGGGGACGAAATGGGAGGAGTCGCCGGTCGTCGTCCGTCATCCCTCTGAAGAGGTCCGTGTTGTTTTCTTCTTAACGAGTTCGAACTGCGCTTGACATTCGATTCGTCGGGGTCGATCGCCACTCTGTAATTCCCCGACAACTGCGAAGATATACGTCTCCTCCTCAAGATTCGCCGTAATAAATGTCGTCTCCTCAGTATAGGGTGTCGGATGGGGTGCCAGACTGAGGGACCACCTGTGAGTTGATTCTGGACCGATTGAAATCGGCTGTTCGGTACGTTCACCTGACGCACTTTCACTCCAGTTACTCTCTGTCCGACGCATAATCACCCACTCACCAGGGTTGACAACAAATGGATCATCCGATTGGTTTCGGAGCGTTAGACCGAGAGTTTCGACCGTCTGATTGGTTGTAACGACTGTGAAGGTTTGCTCGTCCAACTCGATATACACTGGTTGATTCTCTGCTGATCCTCTATCCGCACAAACCACCCTATCGACTTCAGATCCAAACGTAGGACAGTTTGGCGTTTTAGGTGAAGTGGTGGTGTCCTGTTGATCACTTCCTGCATATCCTGTACCGAGGCAACCAGCTATCAGACCGACGCTACCAACCGTAGCGATGTCTCGTAGGAATGTTCGACGATTCATGTCTGAAAATGCGTAGGGATTGAGGATGGGCCTTGTGTACGATCAAAATTTGGCTATAACTATTAGAGTCCTGTTGCTCCAGTCGTTTGTAATGATGGTGAGAGGGCAGTCTGGATTGCAATCTACGACGAAGCTGGCGGGCTCAAGGACACGATTGTGAATGACCTCGATTCAGCGATATCGTGGGCCACTAATGTATTTTGCCGGTATCGGAAACCCGCTACTCAAGTGATTCGTCGTGGCGGTTGGTCACAGATTTCCACAACTGAACGCCTCACCACACTCGAAGCGTTGATTCTGTAAACTTCCACACTACCTTGTATGACTGGCTCTAGCGGCTCACATCCGAGTGAGAGCCCGCGAATGCGCTATCTGTGTGAGGCGTACCAGCTTGGAATCGCCATCCGAAACGAACTCCAACATACCGATCTCGTTACCGCGGTCGAGAATTTGGACCATTCGGTTGATTCGATTGAAGATGGGTATCCGTCGTGGCATCCTGCTCCCCTCTCCTTTCGCGCGATGGTTCTCTCGTTCGTTTTCATGGAGATTACGGGTGATTCGTATGCCGAGTTCGCACGAAGACTGACCCGGCAACCGGAAGTGGCAACGATCTTCGGGTTTAGTCGAGTGCCCGACGAATCGGCGTTCTCGCGGGCGTGGCGGAATCGATTTGACGACGCTTGCCAGGAATACGTGCAGACCGCAGCTCATTTCGTCGTCAAAGAGGTCCACGACTTCGATATTCCTGCGCCCGAAGTGCGCTCCAAAGAAGAGATCCTTGACGAGCCTCAAGTAGAGGCGGACGCAGCGGAGGACGACTCGTTCTCAGAGAGCGAGATCATCCAGACGACGCGGCTCGCCCGTGATCACGCGTTCGGCTACTTCGAGTCAGACCGGGCCGCGAACGCGTCCTACGAGGACACGCGATTCTTCGAGTTGCAGACCTTCATGGGGATGGTTCGGTGCGGCACCGCCCAGGGAGCCGCGCGCTTCCAGTATCGACGAGGCGAACAGTACGGACCTCATGGAGACACTCATCTCCGCGCTGTCAAGCAATTCGAATCCGAAGAACTTGTGGATGGATTTAATGAAACGACGGATCGGTTGCTCTCGGTCATCGCCTCGGAAGCCTCGTTCCGCCGGCCAGTGACCGTTGCGATCGACATCACGACCATTCCCTACTACGGGGATGTCGAGGAGATGCCGATGGTGAGCGGGACGAAAGACGGTGAGGGGCGGGCGTTCAAATTCGCCACACTCTCGATTGTCGGATGGAATATCCCGCTCGTGCTGGCGGTCGAGCCGGTGCGTGAGAGTTCAGCGTGGGACGAGAACCCACCGAATCAAATTCATCGTATTGTGCGACGACTCGTTCGACGCGCGAAAGAACAGGTCCCCATCGAGACGGTGCTCTGTGACCGCGAGTTCGATTCCATGCGGGTGTTTCAGACACTCTCGAATCTCGACGTGAACTACCTCATTCCAAAGCGCATCACCAGCTCCGAACGCGAGGTGATAGAGCGGATAGAAGAGGATGACCAAGAGGTGGCTGTTGAATCGGCGTCCGTCCATGTGGAGGCTGGGTCGCATCCGATGCGGTTTTTGTATGTGCCGTCGACGAGCGGCGAGGGAACGACCGTCTTCGCGACGAATCTCCGAGTAGGACCGGATGAGGCCGAGACGTTCTGTCGGCGCTACAGCCGCCGCTGGCAGATTGAGAACGAGTACAAGTCCATCAAGGGCGATTTTCTCGCGAAGACATCCTCGAAGGACTATCGGGTTCGATTGTTCTATTTCGTGTTCGCCGTGCTGCTGTACAACATCTGGCGGCTCACGGACTTCCTGCTGAAAGCGGGCGTCGACGACGAGATGGACTACGCACCAGTGTTGACCGCAGGTGAATGTGTCGAGATCGTCGTCTCGGCGTTGATCCCACCCGACTGACCGGCTGAATCCCCGCTGAGTCCGCTGCTCGAAAGTGGCGACACTATTCTGTAGCGCCAAAACTCGCGCAATTTTCCACGTCTATCCGCTAGTTACGTCCATGACGGTTCGATATCGTCCCTCGACCGCCGAGTAGAACCTCGAGGCGACGGAGACATGGCCAAAAACTAGCTCATCCTCCGAAACTGTGCTCTGCACGAGGTCACTCGTCGCCGAGTTCTGAAAGGCGAGCTTGGATTTCCTCAGCATCCGCCTCAGAGAGGGCCTCAATACCGAACTGGACGAGTAGCGGGTAGAAGTGGCGGTTCTTCTTGAACTCGTCCTGCCCCGCCTTGCGGAGCTTCAGCTGGGACTCGAGGTAGGTATCCTCCATCTCGTCGAGGACATCGTCGGGAATGTAGATCGTCCGCCCGTTCCACTCGTCCTTGATGTTCGTCTTCGTTTTGCTCGTTTCGTTCGTTTCACTCGTTGAAGTCGATTCCGTCGTTTCGGTCGATGAACTGGTTTCCACCGTTTCACTCACCTCAGTCGTTTCGCCGGAATCTGCCTCATCGTCCTCCTCTTCGTAGTTGCCCTCGATGCCGGAAGCATCACCCCAGCCGTCGCTCATGCTTCCACCCCCTCAGGTGCGGTCTTCTCAAACGTCTCGTCGAATAGGTCGGCGATCTCGTTGAACAGGTCGCGTGCGTCTTCGACACGCTGGTTCTCCTTACCGAAGCCGAAGACGGACACCCCCTCGCCAATCGACTGAGAGAGGTCGGTCCGCTTCGGGATCTCGAACACCGGGAGGGAGTATGCCGACTTGATCTCCTCGATGGTGTCGCGGTGTTCGGCGTTCTGCTCGACACGGTTACAGACAATCGCGAGCCGATTGATGTCTCCGTAGGCCTGTTCGAGAGAGCTCAGCTGCTTTGCGAAAATCTGGAGGCTGTTGGCGTTGAGCTTCTCGGGAATGACGGGGATGACGACGTTGCCAGTCGCGACGAGGGCGTTGTCGGTGAGGACGTTCAGGGATGGCGGCGTGTCGACGATGATGTAGTCGTAGTCCTTGTCGAGCTCGTCGAGTGTCATCTCCAGCCGCTCGCGACTCTTCGGCGCCTCAAGCAGGGTCTGGATGTTCTTGTTGTTCGCGAGCTTCTCGCTGGCGGGGAGGATGTCGAATTCCTGGTGCTCGACGATGATGTCGTTCACCGACTCCATCTGGTCGAAGTCGAGGACGTCGAACAGCGTTGTACGGTCGGTATCGTAGTACAGATCGTTGTAGCCAAGTGAGCAGGTGAGCCCTCCGTGGTAGTCGATATCGACGAGGAGGACGTCGTGGTTTCGGGCGGCGAGTGCGCCGCCAGTATGAATGACGTCGGTTGTCTTCCCCGCGCCACCCTTCTGATTCGCCACCGTGATTCGTGCGGTATTGGTGTCGGCCATTATCTTCGTTCCTTTCGTTATGTTCGTTTCGTTCGTTTTGGTCGTTTAGTTCGGTGCGTTCGGTGAGGGTGTTTCACTCGGTGAGAGGATTACTACGGTGTTAAAACCAACTGTTCGTTCCACTCGTTGAAGCAAACTCACTCGTTGCCATCAACTCATTCATTCTGTTCGTTACGTTCGTTTCCTTCGTTTTGTTCATCGGGCAGAGGGTGCCAGTTCGTTCCTCAGAATTGGCGAGATTCCTCCTGCCCTATTCGGGAGCAGGCCCGTAGCGACCTGTGCCACACACCTGGCACTCCCAGATTGGTTGGCCCGTCCAGGTCTCGTCAGGGAGCGACTCGCGTGTCCTGAACCGATGTTCTGTTTCTCTCGTACAGTGCTGGCACTCGAGGGCTGTCACGGTCGGAATATCGGCCCCGGTACTGGTGGATTCCGTTTCACGAGGAACTGTTTCAACAGCGACTGCTGGGACGATCCACAGCTGGTCGCCGTGGTCGAGAGCGTGCTCGAGGGATGACTCATCACGAATTCCCTGGCCACGCTCGTCATAGACGCGTGGGATATCCGTCTGAGAACCATCGCTCCTCTCGTCCCACGCTGTCCGCTCACGGGTCGCTGTTAGCAACGCCTCACCGGCCGCTGAGGTCACCTCGGCGGCCGCGGGGAGCGTAGGCCACCGTTCGGTTAGCTGGGGTGCGGGCTCGTCGTCGAGATCGTAGATGAGCGTACAGTCGTCGATCGGCTCGTCGTGACCTGACGTAAGAAGTGTCGCTGCAGCTGCCCCTTTCGCGACAGCACCATAGAACGTCCCGGATTCGACGAGGAAGTGGATCACACCACGGAGTGATTGCTCGGAACTCGCAGCATCCGACGCTGAGGCGGCGTCGAGTTCGTGTTCGAGACAGAACCGGCATTTTTGTTGCGATTCCGGGATCGATGCGCCACAGGAGACACAGGCTCGGTCTGTGTCGGTTGTTCCGTCCGGATATCCGCCCGAATGCGAGGCTTCACGCTGGCGGGTTGGCTGGCCGTCTGCTGGCTGATCCAGCGCTGGGTCCGGCACCAGAGCGCCTTCCCCGACAGGTTGGAACGCGTCTCGGTCTGAGTTGCGGTCCGTCATCGATTCGCTCCGCGTTTCCCCCGGTTTGGTATTTAAACTCAAGGGTGAGGAAATGCGGGGGACGGATTCGGCGCCGACGAAATAAATCCGGGCCGAGACGGAGTCAGTCACGGAGCTCAGCGACCGCTCGACCGACCTCGCGAACGTGCTCACTCCGCTCGATATCAAGTTCTGTCGACAGATACTCGACAGTCTCTTCCAGATCCATACCCCCTGGTAGACTCTCTGCCGGTATGTAGGTACTCCTCCACCGGATGCGTCTCACATCGCTTGGAGTTCGTCTCGCCGGCTTCGGAGCGTCACGACTGACACCTCTGCTGCCGACGCGACGGTGGATTGGGTAATCAACGCGCCCTGCTCTTGGGCGGCCAGATAGACGCAGGCGGCCGCGACGCCCGATGGCTGACAGCCGTTCGTGAGGGCTGTCCCTTCGGCGTGTTCTGCGAGTTCGTTCGCGCGGCGGCGAATGTCGTGGTCTAACTCCAGCTCCGAGATCAGCCGCGGAACGAACGACGTCGGGCGCATTGGTGGTGCTGGGAGCTCTAATTCGCGATTCAGTGTTCGGTAGGCGTTGGTGACACGAGTGGACTCGACTCTGGCGGCGTCGACGACATCCTCGAGGAGGAGCGGGTGTTGGTTACATCGGCAGGTACCGTAGATGCTCGCTGCACCGATGGCTTCGATGGATCTGCCACGAAGCAGATCCTCGCTCTGAGCGCTCCGGAAGAGCTGACAGGCTTGGTCACGAATCGACTCGGAGAGTTCGAGCGTACTCGCCAGCCGGCGTACCTCGCCCAACCCGTGTGCGAGATTCCGTTCCGCTTTGGACCGCCACCGGCCACGGGTCTGTTCGCGCCGCATCCGGGCCAGCCGCCGGCGTTTCTGACTAGAGAGTTCGTTCCCGTGTGCATCGGTTCCGTGGCCGATTTCCGTCGAGAGGCCTCGATCGTAGCGGGCCGCCGTTAACGGTGCGCCTGTTCGCTCGCGCTCGTCTGCATCGTATGCTCGCCACTCTGGCCCGTGATCGATACGTTGCTCTTCGATGACGAGGCCACAGTCCTCACAGACCGTTTCCTTGACGTTCGTAGTGACGTGTCCGTGGCACTCGGGACACTGGTTTGCGCTCGACTCCGTGTAGACGTCTTCGTCGAATCCAGTCGCGTAGATGTCTCTCGTTGCCATTGTTCTCTCCAGTTTAGTGGGAATTCGCCAGTACGGCGAATCCCTCACCCATCGAGGGGGTAGAAAAACTGTAAGACAGCTACGTCAGTGACACATAGATCAGATAAGAGTGCGGCAAAGATTCGCCGACACTAGAGAGTGTCTCTATGGAATCGGATCAACTGGGAAACATCCTCTCGACTGACGGACTATACAACATCGCTTCCACCAAATCCGGAGGTACAGCATTTCCTACGACCCTTTCGGCCGCGCTAATTCGATCAGGTAGTTCGAATTCTCTCGGAAAAGTCATCAGTAGTGCAGCTTCACGAGGAGTTATACTCCGGTTAGCTTCGGGATGAGTGAATCGGCCACAACTTGGGGTCGTGCAACGCGTCGTAAGAGTTGGTGCTGGCTCTTTCCACGCCATTCTTCCATAGGCTGAGCCAGCACCTGAATCAATATTCTGATGGCACTCTCGGATAAGATCCTCGTGCTCGGTTCCTCGGAGATCCATCCAGCTTCCTCCGTCGTCAGGGATTGCCTCCATTAGATCGATGGTTTTCTGCCGATGATTCCTCGCTCGATGGGCTGGATCGTCATCCTGTTTTTCTCCCTTTGACAAGTTCTCCAGATCGTCTCGAACGATCGCATCTTGGACCCACCTCCATCGCTCTCGTTCGTCGTCCTCATCCGGGTTTTCTGTGTGTGTTGGTGACCGAACTGCGATATCGTCTGGGTCCGCACCGTACACACATACGCCAATGGTTCGCTTCCTCCGTTGCGGAATCCCGTAGTTGGCGGCATTAACGAGTTTCAGGTTCACACCGTATCCGCCCTGTTCTTCAGTGTCCTCTTCGCGTGTCAATTTCTCCATTTGATTTCGGAACCACTTGATATAGGCACCCTCTCCCGAACTGAGGATGCCTTGGACGTTCTCAAAGAACACGATATCGGGCTTTTCTTCCCGAATCCGTTCAACAAATGCCCGGAGTAAGTCGTCCTTCGGTTCGTCCTCCGGCCAGGGCGTAGTGTCTCTAAGTGAGCTGAAATTCTGGCACGGAGGGCAACCACAGATTACGTCTACTTCTCCCTTTTCGAGGCCGAAGTGGTCGCGAATCTCGTCGAAAGTCGTTTCCTCTAAATCTGCTTGCAGAGGTTCAAAGTCGACTATTCCCTCGTCCGTGAGATTTCGTTCGTACGTGTCGAGTGCGTCTTCGTCGATGTCAACCGCACCTCTTATTTCAAACCCTGCCTGGTGAAATCCGAGAGAAGCCCCACCAGCGCCGCAAAAGAGGTCAACCACGGTACCTCTGCTCATTACTCACCCATACAAATTCCGACGTCTAATTTTTTGTGATTCAGGTGAAGTTCCCGGTTGGCGAACGAGGGGAGTCGCACCTTCGTAGAGTGTGGGTTAAGCGCTGCCGACATTTTATCGTAATAATGGTAGTTCGACCGGGTCGGCAGCTGTGAACACGTCGTCGAAAACTGCTGCGGTTCGCGTGGCCGGAGCTCCCTCTACGATGATCCCAAATTCGAAGTTGGCGCTGAGATTCGTCTTGGTGAGGTTAGCCGAGCCGACGTAACAGCTAGTTTCATCGACGATGGCAAGTTTCGCGTGGGTTGCGAGCTTGTGCCTGCCCCAATCCGTTTCTTCGTATAGATCGCGAACTTCTAGACGCGATCGACCTTCTCGATCAAGGCCCTCGTGTAACGTGTTTAGCGCATCAATAAGGTCGTCACCAGGATCTTCTGTCTCACGAGTGAGAACGCGTAGGTTGACCCCTCGTTGGGGCAAGCTTGCGAGGTCGTCGACGATGCGCTGGTCAGCGTCGAAGTAAGGGTTCGCGATCCGGACTGTGTCACTGGCCCCGAGGACTAGGTCCCGGGCCCGAGCACTAATCGCGCCAACGGCATCACCCTCACTGAGAGTCACACCGTCCGGAAGGGTCGCAACTAAACTGACGTCGGGTGTACTCTCACGCGAGCGTTCCGTAACCTCTTCGATAGCCAACGCCGCGACGTACTGGCGATCGAGAGTGCGTGCCGCCAATTGCGGAGATACGCGAAAGGTGTAATCGGCGTAACGATCTCCTGTCGAAATCTGCTCGGCCTCAGCGTCCGTCGCGAGGCCAACAAAGACAGCCTCTACTGCCCGCGCCGACAGAGTATATTCCGAGGGTGCGTATTCCTGTAGCGTAGTTTGATTCACCGTGGTTTGGGGTGAGTCCCGAAATTTAGCGAACCCGTCACGAAGGTGTTCGATTACTCTTGGTGGAAGTTGCTGGGCGATTGCGAAATCCCGAGGTGGGTCATCGAAGCCGACCATATCATTCTCTTCACCGTCCGGCATACTATCACACGTTCCAAAACGCAGGCGTAGCTGGTCCACCGACGAGCGCTCGCCGGTCGAGGTGCTCGTTGAACGCCTCACAAGTGACGGTCGTTAGATGAAGGCAAGCGTGACACGCAGCACCGTCGTCGTCCTGACTGCACGCGGGGTCGAGCAGGCATTGTTCGGCAAAGTCGATCGTGTGGTCTACCCACGGGTGAATTCGAGTCTCGAAGAGGGTCGACATCCCACCGAGTGCGAAGTGTTCGGTCGACTTCGCGTACAGAATAATGGCCGGGACGTTCGGTAAGATCAGCTCGGAAATGCTGTCAGTCGCGAGGCCACACTGATCAGATGCCGTGGAAACCAGTGCGTGGCTCATGCTGTGTAAGAGTCGATACGCCGATTCGGTGGGTTCGTGATCGACATCAGAAAATGGATTGTCGACGGCTACGGGATCGACGTTGTTCAAGAGCCACTTCTGGTACGTTTCGTCGCTGGCGTCAGCGTCCGGCGTTACCGATTCGTCGACGACGTTGGCGTCAACTAACCACTCCACGAGGGCCTTGCGGTCGACCTCGAGAATCAGCGCTTCTGACGGACTACGATCGGCGAAAACGGGAATCGTCCCCTCGTCACCGTAAGGATGATCGAACGCGTTCAGGTCGACCTGAGACGGATCTGGAAGTTCCCGGTAATAGCCGTAGAGCACCGAAAGTAGCGGGAAGTTGTCCACCACCCACACTTCGTTCACGTTGATTCGATCCAGCTTATCCTGGTACTTTCGAGCTCGCGGGTACCTCTCTTTGAACTCTGGGGTGAGAACATCCGAAAGTTTCCGCGGTTCTGGGTACGTGCTCGGATCGTAATCGTCGTGTTCGGGATCCCCTTCGTACCCTTCCGTTGAGCGGATGAATGTGAATAGCTGGTCAGCGATCAGAGAGTACGCTCGCTGTTCTCGAGTTTCGTCGTCGCCTTCGGTACCAGGTGGGTCGATTTCACCTCGGGTCTTCTCTGTCACGTACTCACTCGTCAAATGGTCGACGGCGCGCCCCGCGTCAGCCTGCATTTGGAGGTACCTTTCGATTTCATCCTCGGTGTATCCCTCTTCGCGAAGGTTCTCGATTTGCTCTTGCTCCCCGGCGCGAGTCACCATATCCTCGATCGTGTTGTCTTCCGTGAGGGGAACGTCGTCGTCAGTGAATGCAGCCATCAATACTCTAGCCCAGGACTCCTCCCGTTCCAGGTCGTCGCGGTCCATCCCGACTGGCGGAATGGCCACCTGAAGTAACGTGGCTGGATAGTATATCCCCCCACCACCTGGTGGTGTCGGTCCTCCCACGTACTCGTTACAATCTTCGCAAAAGGCACCTAGCGGTCCCATGTCGTCCCCACAATAGTCACAGCGGAACCTCCACGTCGCGGGGTCTCGGGTAGGCTTGTGCAAGTACGGCGCGACGTAGTCGTGCGTTTCGCATTCGTCAGTTGGTCCAGGAGGAAGCGCGTTACCACACTCGTGAGTGACGACGAATGGAACTTGTTGTAATCTGCCCTGGCATCCGTCTCGAGGACAGTCACCGGGATTCTTGTCTTCGCTGTCAGTCGCGTAGTAGTCAGTCGGATTTTGTCTGATGTCTACGCGACGGCACTCCGGTTGGTCACACACCATCGTCAGAGGGAACAACCGTCCTTCGACCTTGCGTGGACGATAAGCGTCGAGGTCAGCGGGAGAGAGTTCGTTCCACGGCGACTCGTCCGCGTTACGGAATCGATCCGCTTGACTACGCATCTCTCCGGTCACTCGGGCGACTGGCAAATCGTTAAACTGCCGCACCTTCACCCCCTTGTCTTTCACCCGCATCGCAACGTCATACTCTCCGTAGTCGAACACGTTTCCGGGGCCGAAATTGTACAGTACCTGTGCGATGCCCCGCATCATGTCGGCCTCTTCGTCCATGCGTTACCACCCCACCGGCGGGACAGACTCGTTAACGAGGGCTCTCTGGACGGTTGGATTTGCCGTAAGGTGTGCTGTCGAAGTCATTGGTTCGTGAAGAGGTTGATGGCCTTGGCAGTGTTCGTGTCCGGTTCGATCGGAATTTGCTCGTCTATGTCACGAAGATTAGTCATCGGTTCTCGCGCACCGACGAGGGGTTCGTCGTTCTCGTCTGTTAGCGTTCCAAACACGTGGGGTAGGAACGTGTTATCGTCGTCAGGTTCAGCGTCAATTAGCGCAGGCCAAAGGTCGTCGAACATCTTCTCTAGCCGCTCCGAGTAGATCGACGCCGCGTCTGCGTCCGACGGAGACGCGTCGTGAACGTCGTACGCTCGAGCAAGGAGATTCTCGACTCGTTGCCGGTCAACGTCAATCTCGTCGCGATGAATTGCTTCTTGAAGGCCTTCCCAGTCGTAGAGACGCTCCGAGAGTTCACCCCCGTACTCTCCGTCAAACAGCTGCAGGAATAGAGCACAGAATAACCCGGAGAACGTTTGCTCGATCCCGTACTTCGCCCACCGCTCGAGCGGCGTAGCCTCTACCAGGAGGTCTTCGTACTCGTGGTGATGATGGAATTGGTGGTAATGGGATTGGTCTTTCACCTGCATCGGGTGGAACGACATATAGACTGACCCTGGATGTTCCCGCCCCACCCGGGAATACGACTGAATGTACTCCGCCGTCGAGCGCGGAGTGCCATGGAACGCTATGAAATTGAACCGCTCGATGTCGATACCGTGCGAGATCATTGACGTCGCGATGACAACGTGAATGGGCTCTTCGCGATCCTCAGGATCAGCTTCGATCTCGTCCTTGTACGTCCGGACCAGGCTGAGTGGCGTTTCGCCCGTCATGAGAACGGGACGAAGGGTGTGATAGTTTCCATCGGCCGTCGCCAGGTTTCGGTTTATCATCGTCCGGACTGAGCGCTTCATCAGTTGGGTGTTGTCCTTCGCGTAGTGATAGGAAACCTGGACCTCGTAGTCGTCGAGAACGTCGATCAATTCATCCTTTCTCTCGTCCTCGCCGGGCGAAAAGTCCAGTTCGTCGTAATCGTATTCTCCTTCGTTGGGGTCTCGGGCAGCTATCGCCGCGTCCAGCTCGGCAGGATTTTCCTGAAACTCTTGGACGATCCGTGCTTGCTCTTCGTGGATGCGGTTGATGGCGAACGTCCGAGATACGTTCCGTGGAATGCCGCCGATCATATTGCGGCCGACTTTCCGCGGGTGGGCGTAAGCGTAGAATGACTGCTTCAGGCGAGGGCCCTGTGCGGGGAAGGTATTGTGTTCCCGACGATATAGTGCCTCTACCTGCCGTTCAGCACCCTTAATGGTCGCAGTCGCCGCGACGACCTTCATTTGCCAACCGTCGCCGAATTCTTCGGCCAAGGTCTGCAGTAACGTCTCGTAATGGGAGTCAAAGGATCCGAATTCTTCTCGAAGCAGGTGAAGTTCGTCCTGAATTATTAACGACGGAGGGTCCACGGAGTCAACCTCTACGAGGTCCTCGTTGTCACACGTGTGCTTCGAGGGATAGTCGTAGTCGTCTACCAGACAGTCCTCTTCTCCGGTGAATCCGTGGTGGGGACACCGCGCCTCAATATGTCCGAGTAGCGTCCGAAATCGACGTTGCATCCCGACGATAGAGATCTTGTCGATCGTCGAAACGACGAACGTGGGCGCGTGGCGGTAGACTTCTCTGTCCGTGACGTAGACGGGCAGGGGTTCTTCACCGTCGTGTAGCTTGACCCACGGACACTCTGAGTGGGTGCACACGTGATCGACGCGTGCTCGTTCGTGGTCACCGTCTATTTCGACGCTCTCGTTCCCACAGAAGGGGCACTCGGAAAGGATGAGGAACTCGTGGTCCTGATCTTCAGGTGAGTCGTCCTTCGCTTCCTGGATCCGATCGACGCGGTCGTAGCGCCGCTCGTCCATCAGCTTGTTTGGAACGTTGTCCTTGCCCACAAAGTAACCTACACTGAACGGATCACCATCGAGGCCGTTCTCGCGACGAACCAGTTCAGCATGTCCGAGCACCTCCGCCGCGCGCTGTAGCTGTTCGAGAGACAAAAACCGAAGCGGGAACTTCGTCAGAGCTGTAGTTCCGAACTCCTTTCCCCGCAATCTGTCGTGAAACGCGGTGAATGTGACTAACCCCAGATACGCTTCGGTTTTCCCACCGCCAGTCGGATAATAAATGACGTCTGCAGTGTCCAGTCGATTCGTCACCTCCCGGTCTGGATCAGCTTGTGCAACAATATCGGGAATCGACATCACGATGAATACTAGTTGAAACAGTCGCCAACCCGGGAAGTCACCCATCTCGATGAACGTCTCATTCAGGAGTGTGAACGCCTCCCGAACTCTGTCTTCGTCGCGAATGAGTTGACGTCCCTGCTCGAATCGTCGACGTTCGTCTCTGAATGAAGATATCGCCTCCTCAAACCGTCGCTCGGCCTCGTCGGACTTGTCAGACAGGACGTCATCTCCAACGTCGAGGTAATGGCCTTCAGCCCTTTCCATCTCATTTTGAAGGATAAGGAGTAAGTCGTCTAAGTCGATCTCGTCAGTCCCGTTCACTTGCTCGGGGAGGTCCTCGAGGACGTGGGTGGGGAGGTCGTCTCCGGACAACGAGGCATTGTCAGCAAGGACATCGAACTGCAGCGGAATTGGTTCACGGGGGAGGTATTTTGACTGTTCGTAGACTGGCAGAGTGACGGTCCGCACACCGACTGGGTCGGGATCAGCCAACGGATTGCGTTCTTCTGCAGGATATATCGGTTCTGCCGCACAGTTCTCCCCTACCGCGTACATTCGGCCGTCGTACTGGTACTCGTCGCGAATCTCGTCGAGCTGGAAAGGCGTGATGTCCGGTCCGTCGACGCTGGCGTCAATTCCCACGTCGAAGAGGAATGCCCGCCACATCTTGTACTCATAGTCGCCGGCGTCAGGGTAGTCCGACCCATGAGTGTTCACGAACGTGGCCTCGATAACGAACCGATCTTCTCCTTCGTCTCGGGACTCTTCTCTGACCTGGACACGCAAATCACCCTCCCAGAGGGGATCGACGACATCACTCGAGTAGGTTTCGTCGATCCATCCGCGAAACGCGGACTCGTCTTCGAGAAGCTCTACCGGAATTTCTCGTCCGTCACGTTCGCTTGTTCCACTAGGTAACTCTCGAAACGCGAGTGGGTCATCACGAACTGTTTCTTCTGCGGCAGTGAACGCTGAAGACAGCGAGACAATTTTCGGACCGGGTTTGTCAGCGAGGGAGTGGAGGTCAGATCCGGTGAGAACCAACTCGTCTCCACAGTGTTCTTTCAGATCGAGTTCAATTCGCTCGTACACTGGAAGCAGATCGACGACTGCTTCTTCCTCTCCGTCGTCACTTTCTCCGTCACCGCCGTCCGATCTGAGGTCACGACCACCGTCCGTTGCCTCCTGTGGCACGTCTGGTTGGTGGCGCGACGATTGAGGCCCTCCACGCTCGTAGGTTGGCGTGCGGTGAAGATGCCTTTCTCCTCCACGTTCACGTTGTTCGTCAACTTCTGGAAATCGACGATAGTAGACGTTGGCACTGGGCGTCAGTTCGACGGTCGCGTCCTCGTCGATGTTCGTCGGGACGCGAAATGTTACTCCAATACGGAAGGGCGCAACGTCTTCCGCGATATCCTGAAATGCTTCGTCCTGAGCCAGAGCCTCGCGGTATTTGTACTGGGAGGCGAGAACACCCGCGAAGTACTGACGAGACGGTTTAGATCCGTAGTGCGTTTGCTCGTTTGGACCTCGACCGGTTAATCGGCGTACTAATCTCCGGGTGATGACGTCGTTTGCGGCTTGATGTTGTCGGAATGTGGGGTCCTCATCAAGTTCATATGCTTCGTCAGGAGGGCGGACGTATCGTGGATTTGATTGAGGTGGAATATCACGACGACCAGCGGGCATAAAAGGGGGATTTGAGACGTAACAACATAACGTTAAGTGAGGACATCGCTTGGATCGGTGAATAGTCGGAAACGGAAATAGCTATTCGAACTCCCAGCCGTTGACTACTGAGATCCCAGAGAGACATTCCTCGATTTCATCGTTGTTATCGATAATATCGTTAGCGTCGAATGTAAGAAAGCCAACTCTTGACCGGGGAGTTACAGTAACTAAATGATATGAGTCCAATAAGATATCTCGGTCCAAGTCATCCAACAGATTAGAGAGCTCTTCGTATTCCTCTTCGTACTCGGATTCATAGCTGACCAATCCTTGATCGAAATGAGCAAGTGCTATAGCACCGTCCTCTGATTTTAATCGTTGTATGCTCTGTTTAGGAGCGTCAAAGTCATCAGAGATTTCCTCGAAGGTGGACCGGAGAGCGCGTTCTGAATCGGTCTGCGTGAGCCCTAGAAATGCGTTATTGTGATAATCAATGTAACTGAGGATCGGACCAACCTTTTGCCAATCGTCGCCAAACTCGCTATGAACGAACCTCTTCACGTCTTCTATCGTATCATATGGCCCGGAGTCGAATTGCTCAAAGACCCGATCTGCGGCTTGCCGGACGCGTTTCCGCTGCTTTTCAATCACGCTGAGTGCTTCGTCAAAGACTCTCGTACTCGCAATTAATTCTCGTTCCGACGCGCGAGTTTGTAAATAGGAATCTACAGGCGAATTAAAATCGTCCCACTCTACTGTATAGCCGAGAACGATGTTAGTATCCCAAAAATCCATTTCACTTTGGCTGGCGACGTTACTCAGGTCTATTTTCTTCTAGCAGGGAAGAATTCACGACGCCCCAAGCGCTATCCTCAGAAATCCGTACAGATTCTTCGGATGGGTCGTCATAGAGATCGTATTGCTCATTGAGTGTCACTTCGAAGCTACGCAGGTCACTATCGAACGATTGTAGTGAGCTATTGTACTCTAATTCCCATGAGTCTACATCATCATCGTATTCGTCGTCGTGTTCTTCGATCCTCAGACGTTTGGCGAATAGCTCCCATGCGTCAGTTGCCAACTGTTCAAACGTCTCTACAGCCCTCTTTTCGGATTCATCCACTTCCTCTAGATAGGTCTCTGCTAGTGTGATAAAACGAGAAAACAGGTGTCCACACTCGTTAAATGCGGGATTGGTTGGGAACTTAGCTTCTGCTCGAGCAAGACGGAACTGTATCTCGTCTGGGGGGTGAGTTACAATATAATGTTCCCCAGCAAACTCTTCTATCGCTGGAAGAACCTCGAATTTATAGTACAGCTGGAAATCATATGGAGCGTCCACGTAGATATCGTCCCGAAGTCGCTCGTCAAGATCACTGAAAATATCGTACTCTTCCAGAACCTCGTCAATGGCCTCTTTTGCCCGTTCCAGATCCTCGTCTTCTTCGATCTCTGGAGGGTCCGTTTGCCCAGGCGTATAAACTTGGCCCGCAGTAGGAGTCGTTTGGCCATCAATGATTCCCTCCTGCTTAGCGGTGTTAAGGGAGTAGCTGACCGCTTTGCTCATAGGACCATGGATGTACCAATAAAACGGGAGTGACTGTGCGACTCTGTTATCCGCATCAAGCCGTTGCTGAGTCAAATAAAATATCTTTTGAGCGTCAATATACTTGAGCTCGGCCCCCTCAGGTAATTCTTCGAAAATATAGTCTATAAGATAAGTGAGGGGATCCAGATCAACGTTTTCCATTGTATCCTCCGTACTCCGCCGTTACGACGTAGTGCGATAAAAACTTTGGTAGACCAGTTCGTTCGACTTTGGTAGACCAGTTCGTTCGACGGGGTTCTCGTCACTTTTCCCGCTGTAAGCCGCTATTTGAACAAATTTTAGTCACCTATCTCCACGGACTCAATATCTTTCAACCGATAATGAGCTACCTGATCCTCGTGGACATCAACCACTGTGTGAGGTTCAACGATTCGCTGTCCTTCCTCGTCGATTACGTCGAAGTCAGCCAGACGGATGTCCCAGTCCTCTGAGAGAACGACTTGCTCAGGCTCGTCGCCAGCCATGATCCGGTAAGCTTGCTTCCGCAACTCTCTCAGTAGGTTCATATATGTTGTTTTTATGTCCTGAGTTGCTTCCCAGATCTCCTCAGAATTCTCCTTCACAACCGTTAGGTCATAGGCTTCAGCGATCGTAGGCAGGTCATCGTACGTTCTGGGATAGTCGACTTCGAGATTGTACCACCGGCGGTACGTGTCGTCCCCGTGGTCCGCTCCAGCCTCTCTCATCCGCTCTTTGAACTCGTCGAAGTCGTCTCCAGTCTCGTCGAGCGCCTGCTCGAGCCGAATCTTCCAGCGCTCGGCTCGCATAATGACCTTGTCATCGCCGCGTCGCTTGATCAGGTCGTATAGCTGTTGACGGAGCTGTTCCGTCTGACGAACGTGGACGATGGTATCTCCAGATTGAACCTTACTGGCGTACTTCGAAACCGTTCCCCCACGATCACCATCGACGACGTGTACCCGAGATCCGCGCTTGATGGGCATCGATCTCCCGTCGTCGAACACGAGGCGAAGACATTTCACCGACCCAGACCGGCCGTCACCACTTTCGGATCTACTGCTGGAAGGTACAGACGGATCGCTAGACGTGTCGAGTGAATCTATGATCTCGTCGACAGACATTGGCTCATGCTCTTCGACTACATCGTAGCCTTCAGCGATAGAGCTCTCCCTCTCTGAGGTGTCTTCGTCTTCCGACCGTCCCTTGGGCATAGGCACATTCACCGAGACACCGTCAACGACGGGGGCGTCCCACTCCTCGTCCTTATTTGCCGTCTCAGCTGCCTCTCGATATAATTCTCGGTCAGTTACGTCTCGAAGCGTGTCGTCGAGGTGGTCGTACTGGTAGCGGAGGAGTGGAAGCTGGTGTTCGTAGGCGAGTACGGTTACCTCTGGTGCGTGATTCGTTCGAAGAATCCATCGATCGCGCCATGCTGGGGGTCCAACGAGTATAACGCGATCGGCCGGAGGCGCGGTCGGTAGTGCTCCCGTCGAAATTACTCCCAGTTTCTCCCCTAAAGCGTCGTACAGGGGACCTCCACGTGCTTCGAGATCTAGTTCGACTGCCGAACGGTCACCGTCGCTGGGAACCACGACTAACACGCTCTCGTCGGCGTCGAGTGCCCCGTGTAACAAACGGTAGAGGTGACCGCGCTTGGTCTCCGAGAGGTCGTAGTCCTCCCACTCGTCGTGAACGTCCTCCAACGCTCTGACTGCGTCGCCGTACACGCCGTGAGCCGGCCCTCCTGCGTCGTCGTCTCGGATTTTCTCGTAGTTATGACCGAGTCGATCAAGCCACCCCGAAGGCGCGATCGTCTCCCACTGGTTTCCCAATGCTCTGTCGGCGTTACCCATTGAAGCGACGATGTTGGAGATGATGTTCAGCGCCATTTTGAGGTCGCTAATCCCGTCGTCGAGGACATCGCTCTGGAGATCGTCGTTAACATCACCGAGTTCTTCAATTGAGGACCATACATCAGCCAAGTCGTCCGCGACCTCGCCTTCTTCGACGACGTGAACCTCTCGACTAACACCGTCGACGTGATTCTGTAGCTGTCGCGTTACGCGCGTCTGTCGATCCACCTCTGGGACGGTCTTTACTCCGCCATCTGCAGCCGTCGATTCGTCGACGACAGCGTCCAATAACGCTGGAGGCCACGCCCACCCTGAGGCGTCTTCAGATACGTGACCGAAGGTTGGACCGAGAGGATCGTGGAGGCAGTAGATCACGGAAGGAATGTCGTTCTCGTCAAGCCACTGTTGGAACCGGTTCCATCGATTTGGACGGTACGTGATGGTTTCGTCGTGAATGACGCAGCCGATTTCGGATGCTACGCTCTCGTCGGGTAGGTGAGTCAGGTGCTTGGAAAAGAGGGCTCTTGGAGGACGTCCTTCGTCACCGCGAGAGGTCGTTTTCTGATTGACTTCGCCATTCGGTTTAATGGTGGCGAGCGGAAACCGCTCTTTGCTCCAAGGTCGTCGATGACCAGGGCGGAGTTCTTTGTAGCGCTCACGAACGTGCGCGTCCCTCGAGAATACGAGAACGCGATTCCGGTCCGTGTCTGCACTCATGAGTTTGAACAGCGCGCTTAACGTGAGTATCTCTAAGTACTCGTGTCGGAGTGTAGGAGACAATAACCATACGTTGCTCTCACGCTCGATTGCCCCCTTGAGCAACGTATCGTGGACATCTAGAGTTTCAGGCCAGTGTACTCGAGTATCCCCCAGCCGAGGGTTTTCCGGTAGCCTGGGCTTATTGGAGATGTCGTTGCTTTCACACAGCGCGTCGATGAGCGGACCGGCTGGCACTCCTTGTGAATTGTTATGGGCTTATTATAAATTCAGGGGCGGCGACAGGTGAGAGTCACTACCCCTTGTTTGTACTATCGTACTGAATCCCTGAATTCTCCTCCTCTGGAATTTGAATAGTGCACTTGTGCTGTTGAATCCGCTCTGGGAGTCCGACCTTCCCACAGACGGGACACTCCCGTAGGGGTGTCGGCGGCAGGTCGGTCCAGGCGTCCAGCGCGGCCTCGAGCTGTGCTTCCACGATTGGCGAGTCGGTCGTGCGGCGGGCTTCGCGGAGGTGAATGCGAAGCCGTTCACGGGCCGTGAGTGTCGTGTCGTCGGTCATAGTGGGACGGGATAGCTGGTGTCCCCGCCACCCATCGCCGGGGGCGAGCAACACCACCGGACGCGGTTAGCGAATATCGGGCTGAAGCGGGGCGAACTCCTCCCACAGCATATGATGGCGCTGACAGAGCGTGATCAGGTTCTCAAGCCGGTTCGCCCGCTCGTAGTCCAGAACACCGTTGGCGTCGATGAATGTGCCAAGCGGCGTAATGTGATGGACGTTCAGGTCACGGTCCCAGCGCTCACGATGAGTCTCGCGGTCGATGGAACAGCCCGGCTTCTGGCATTCGAACCCATCCCGTTCCAGTGCCCGTTTGCGCTGCCGGTACCAGTTCGGGCCGTATGAGATATCTCCATAGCCGCCCTTCCAGAGATAGTGATCTTGGCCGCTTGGGTGGCCACGATACTCCATCCCGGCCGCCTCGACGGCTTGTTTCCAGGATCCAAACCGGTCGAGGTAGAGATAGATCGTGAACTGGCCGTGTTCGTGCATCTCCGTCGAAGAAGGAACGTGACCTAATTCGTCGCGAAGCCGCCTCAGTTCCGCTATGAGTTCGTTTTCTGGAACATCTTTTCTCGAGATTGGCTTGAACCCTGCTTCCCGGAGGGCAGCGTTCCAGCTACCGAAACGCCGTTGAGCGACTTTTGTGGAATACGCCCCACGCTCCTCCATTTCAGCGGCGGTCGGAGCCCGTCCGAGTTCATCTGCGAGTGACCGAATTGCTGTGATTACCTCTTGCGACGACGTTTTGGTAGCTTTCGTGGTGGTCAATCCCGCTGCTTCAAGCCCCTCGTTCCACGATCCGAACCGCTTGGAGATCGTGTCGGATGAGATGCCCCCTTCCGCGTCCATTTCCGCAACTGAGGGCGAATGTCCGAGTACATCAGCCACACGCTGGAGTTCGTCGATCAGTTCTTGATCTGAATATGAATGAGAGAGTGGCTCGAGACCTGCGGCTTCCAGACCAGCCTTCCAGCTACCGAAATGTGACTGGACCGCGCCGTGTGTACAATCCGCCTCCTCGTTGAATTCAGGTTGTGTCGGGGCACGACCTTTCTGGTCGGCAACGCGGGTGAGTTCAGCGAGGATGTGGTCCGGATCGATCGATGACCGATGGCTCTGGACGTGGGTCGCAATATCGACGTTTCGCTCGAACGATTCCCCGCAGATGTCACAGGTATAGTCACCTTCGACTGTCATACGTATTCCCGAGCGCTTGTGCGCCTGCACCCCTCACAGGGCCCGATAAACGCACTCGGGTCGCGCACCCTTTCCCCCGATTTCACTGATAAATGTTAGACCTGTACCCGAGGTTGTGGCTGCGCGCGCAGCGACCACCGGGAGCGAGCACGGAGCGGTGGGTGGGGCGGCGGGGCTTGGGCCGGTCCGGCACGCACCAAAAAAGAAGGGGCGTCGCCCCTACTCTTCCCACCAGCGGCGGTCGCGCTCTGGGAAGACGATCATACTGTCGTAGGTGACTGCGAGGGAACAGCGCCCTTGATGCCAATTCTTCTTGACCGCGCGCATCCGCACTTTCTCACCTTCACGGACGATCCGGGGCTCGGACTTCACCCAACTGGTGAACTTGATTCGCTCAGTGTCATCTGCGATGAGGCCGACTTGCTCGATCTTTGGCGAGCTGGGTTCCCAGAGGGTCTGGATGGTACCTTCAACGCTCACCTCATCCGTCTGCACGTCCGGGACGTCCTCGATCGGGCAGATCGCGCCCGGGGCCGCCTTGAGCGCGTCCATCGTGTCGAACACTGCTTTGGTGATGTCCTGCCCCTTGGCGACCCGCTTTGCGAGTGCCCGCGAAACGGCTGCCCGACTGTGACCGGTGCGAAGCCGCTGTGCAATCCGGTCTGCTTCCTGGTTCACCTTCGCCAGCTCCATCCGGGAGAGGCGCTCGCGCGGATCCGTCCGGTCCGGGGTGCGTTCCGCCCGCTTGCGCTGCCGCCGTTCGGTGACGACCTCGCGCGTTCGCTTCGCCCGCCCCTCTTGGGTGCCGAGTTCTGCCTGGGCGCTGATGTGGTCCAGTTCGGCCTCTCGGGCGCGAATCTTCTCTTCCTGCGCGAGGGGCAGGTGCGAGAAGTCTTGGACGATGCCGTCGGGGTGGTTGGAATCCACCTTCGCCTGCTTTTCCTGCTGGACCGTCGCCCGGAACTCCGGCTTGTCGTCGACGACCTCGAAGCCGTCCTCGTCGACGCCGGCGTCTTCGGTTCGTTCGAATGCCTGTTCATCGACCGTAACGACCTTGCGACTCGAGTTGTTACTAGACATTGGTATCCTCCAGATACCACTGAAGGCGCTTGCGCGCCGCCACCGCGATGTCCCAAGCATCGCGGTTTTCCGACGATGTCGACGTCCGATAGCACCGACTGCGCGCTCTCGCTCGCGCCTTCGCGAGCGCCCTACCGGGCGCGAGCGAGAGCGCGCCCGAGTGCGGTGACCCCAACCAGCACCGCGCGCCGACCCGCCCGGAGCGAGCGGCCAGCGCATTCCCCGTTTCGCCCGCGACGCAACTACGTCCGTCGCGGGTCGGAGAGTCCCGGAAGCCTCCGGAAGTCCGGGACCGAAACGGGAGAAGCGCTGGCGCCGAGGGCACATTCACTTTAGCCCGGCAGCCCGCCCGCTACTGCAGGCAGGCAGCCCGGAATGGTCGGTCGCGAGCGATGCGGAGGGCGGCAGCGGCGAGCGGGGCGGGCCGATACGAACACACCTATCCAGCCGGCTGCGACACTCGGCGATCCAGCTACCGTCCTGGCGGACTTAGAAAGGGCGAGGCCGCCTCGGTCGTCCCCCGACCCCGCAAGCACCGCAGGGACGAGGAGCGCAGCGGTGGTCGCGGGATGCCGAGCGGCCGAGGGCTTTCGGGTGTCGTCGCCGGCGCTGGGTATTCGGCGTCGCCACTCGGTGGCCGGTTACTCGTCGAGACGGTGGAGCAATTGCGTGACGTAGGGACTATTCTCCCAGCTCCGATGCGGGCTAATCGTCGTGATCAGCGTTCGCGCCTCTTCGGGGCTCAGATGTCCGTTCCGGGCGTATTCGACGATGAGCCGCGGCGTCGGGACGATCCGCGGCCCCTGCAGCACGGCGTGGATGAGTGGGAAGTTCGTCCCGCCGAACTCGTCGGTGAGAAACCCATCGACCCCGAGCGCGTTCGCAAGGACGATCCCGTCGGTTTCGCCGTCGTCGAGCCCGAACGTCGGTCGGGAGTCCGGTGTATCCTCACGCTTGTAGGGGTCGTCAACCGTGTAGTGGCTACGGGCCGCGAGGACGTTGTTCGCAGCCGCGGCGTGGATGTCTTGATACTGCGTGATGTCACCGAGTTCCGCGACCACTTCTGGTGGTACGAATACGTCACACGACGTGAGTAGATACTGAAACGGGTCCGGAGTGTCAGTGTCGACGGCCGCATCGGCTCTGGGAACCGCGAGACTGACGAGCGCGCTGGTGTCGGCGACGACCGTTCGCAGTCGCCGGCCGCTCATTGCTCGTCGTCGGCTGCGGTCTCGACCGCCGTCGCGTCGCCATCGTAGACGTCGACGTCGTCGGGGGCAGCAAGATCGAGTGGTTCATCCTCGAGATCTGCTTTGAGAAGCCGGAGGCGCTGGGCAGTCTCGGCGCCGACCAACTGCTTGACCGTCTCGAACTCAAGCTGGTCATCGTAGTACTTCGTCGCGACGAGTTCCTGGAAGGTCTCGCTGTCGGCCGTATCTTCGATGTACTCACGAATCGCCTCGACAAGCAGATCCGTCCGATCCTTGTCGAAGAGCTCCGCGATCGCATCCAGCCGGTCGACGAGATACTCCGGCGACTGGAAATGGACCCGTCGCGGATCATCACTAGCGCTCATTCTATGTGCAAGTTCTGCACATAGAGTGATAACCGTTTCGGCGTTTGCACAGAGCTTGCACATCGGAGCCCTGACGGGACCGTCCCGCCAGTCTCAGCCGTCGTCCTGTGCGTTCAGTTCCTCGAGGAACCAGCTGGCGGCGGTCCCGATCCGAACGCCGTCGACGTTGCGCATCTCAAGGCCGTTCGTGGCGGTTCGAAACGGCTCGTTGTCGACGAGGATGCGGTGGATGACTGTCCGGACCGACTCCGTTCCATACCTGTCGACGAGAGCCGCTATCGCCGTATCGAAATGCGCGTCCTCGTGCTCGGTTCGCGGGTTCTGCGCTCGCTGGATCACGAGGCCGACCACATCGTCGACCGATGCGTGCTCGGGATTCCCGGTTTGCTCACGAACGCCATAGTTGGCCTCTGTATCAGGCATTACGAGTCACTCCGTGGCGTCGTCCGTATCGGTCGTCGCTGCGTCGGTTTTTCGTTGCTCGCGGATTGCAGCCAGTGTCTCCTCAAGCGTACCCACACTCTCGATCGCCGCGAGTTCATCGGTAATCTCGTCGATGAGTCCGGCTCGCTCGACAGCGGTCTCGTCGCCGTCGGTCGTGTCGATCGATGTGACGCGAAGCGCCCGCGTTTCGTGCCAGCCACAGTCCCAACAGTCTCGGGTCACCTCGATCTGCTCGTCCTCGTCCGCTGCGAGGACGGCGTCGGACAGCGACGTCGACAGTGGCCGGTCCGGTCCGACCTCGAGGGTGACAGGGGACCCGCACGCGGGGCAGTCCATAGTCATCCCGAGGAGCGCCCGTTTGTTGAAGATAGCGGAGCGACGGGACAGCGACACAAACAGTGCCGATAGGCCGTGGGACGGTGTAGCCACGGCCAACTGTGACCCTCCCACCGTGGTCGCCGTTCAACTCGTGTCGGCGACCGCTTGACGGGTCAGTCCGTGACGATGTGCGCCTCGAGATCGCGTGTCCAGTATGTTGCCGGGCCATTTGGACTACACCGCGCACAGACCTGTATCGGACCTTCGAGATGGCCGAGTTCAATCCGAAACCGTGTGAGCGCTGCGAGCGCGTCGACGACGAGGCCACAGCTGTCACAGGCGTAGTGATCACGCTCATCGGGATCCGGCGTCTCTTGGATCGCACAGTCGACGCAAATCGGGTGGCTGACCAACTCTTCTTTCCCCCACGTGTAGGCAATCCCGGTTTCTGTCCCGGGTGGCGCCTCGCAGAACGCACAGCCGGCCAGCGTCTGCTGTATCATTCGTCCGCCTCGGCGGCGTCGCGGGCGGCCGTCCAGCCTTTGTGGAAGACGGCGAGCTGGTGCATCGATTCGAACGCTGTGTCGCTGGGCTCGTGAACGAGGAGCCGTTGGTCGACGACCGGTGTGATCGTTCCGGCATCGAGTAGCTCTCGAACCAGCTGGCGGGCCGTTTCGTCGTCGAGATCCGCCGTCGATGGTGACCGCGCATCCCGATCCTGAGCGAGCAATTCCGCTTCAAACCGTTCGTGATCGTCTGCCGTATCGTCGTATCTTTCCGGACCAGACATACAAATCAGGGGCAGCACAGGAACCGCCCCGCACCCATTCCGGGGCACAATAAACAGTCGCCACAGTCATCCATTCTCAGGAAGGATGTCGACCTGCTCCCTCACCCTCCACGCCCCACGCCATCGTCCGGGTGGCAGCCCGGTTACGCTTGGCCTGCGGCCTGGCATCTCGGCCCTGTTGGCCGCGAACTCAACTTTGGGCGGCCACCCCCACCATATATCGGTTGATTTTTCGGCTGTCAGGTACCCTCAAATCGCAAGACGGCGCTCCCTGACAGCCGATTTCAGTGCCGACCGAAAAAACACAGACTCCCGGAACAGCTGTCTAGTGCTCCCGTCTGGCGATTTTCCCATATTGGGAGGGGGTGAAGCCTGTCGGGTGTCAGGTAGCGTCGCTGGGGGTGTCAGGTAGATCGGGCAGAGTAGCTGAGTCGCTATGGTTACACCGTCTACCTGAATAACAGATACGCTCTACTGATCGAAAGAGACGAGCTCCCTCGCTCGATCCAGCGGGGATCGGTCGTCAGCAGGGTCTTCTTCCGTCTGCTGTTCGGAATCCTGATTCAATACATCGTCTTCGAGAGCGGATTCCAAGTGATTACGTTCCGATCGAACTGTTTCGAGTTCTCTCTGTAGACGCTCTAGCTCAGCCTCTAGGGCGTCGATCCGATCGGTCTTTTCGTCTAACTCTGCTTCGAGCTGATCCACTTTCGCCGATAAGAGCCGATTCTTCTCGCGAAGATGAGCTTGATCGAGTTGCGAAGCTGGGCTATCTGCCGAGGCCGTATCACTACTCGCGTCCTCTTCGTTCTGGTCCTCGGTATCGGGCCCTTCTTCCGGTGAGATCGGATCGCGTCCGTGTCTTAATCCGGCGTCCTCGATAGCTTCTAGCGTCTCGTTGTAGGTTTCGTAGCCGGGGAATCCCTCGTAGGATCCATCCTTACCCTCCCGATCGACGAACGCGTCTTCGGGACAGATCTCGAGCGCGACAGCTGCTTTGCGAACGGCCCAGAAGGGCATTTGGTCGTAGGTCCCGCCGTCGACGCGGTCCGAGCCGGCCTCTGGAACCCACACCGGAATGTCGTAGCCGGCGCTCCGCAGTTCGTCGACGGCAGTCCAGTAGTCCTCTCCGTCGAGGTCCGCATCGGCGTCGGATAGGATTCCCGTCGCGAGGGCCATCAGCTTCGCCGGCCCGCCCCCGGCATTAACCTTCGAATCGCCGAAGATGTTGGCCTGCTCGTCGACGAAACAGGACTGGCCGCTTTCACTGTGGCGCCAGCATGGGTCGAACTGCGGCCGCGGCTGGTTTGGATCCGTATCGTAGGCATCGCTCGCGTAGTGCCGGGCGATCTCGGTGATGTCGATATTCTCGACAGCCTCGTAGACGTCCTCTTTGAACGGCGTAATGGGCCGGCCTTCGAGGGTGCCATCGAGTTCTGCCAGCCGCTCCTCACGTCGCTGAAGCGCCGCCTCACGCTGTCTCTCTCGCTCCCGTTCCTGCTCGCGCTCCGCTTCGACCCACGCCTCCAGCGTTGCCCGCCACCCGTCGTGATCCTCGTACAGGTCCGGCCAGAGCGTTGCAACCAGCGAGTCGACACAGTCCGTGTGCTCGACTCGCGTGAGGTCGTTGGCCCAGCTGACTGCCTGCTCGATGAGTACATCATCGACTGTCTCGAACGGACGGAGCTCGTAGCGGACGTCGTCGGTCGCGATGGGCGTGACGACGGCATCGTGGTCGGCGTGAACCGACAGCGGCGGCTTGTACTGCCGATTCTTGTTGTTCACCCAGTCGGGCTGGATGACGTCTCCGGCGCCGTCGATGCGCTCGTTCACGCGGGCCTCTGCCTCCTGGAGCCATGCGTTCGAGCGGTCGAGGAACTCGTCGAACACTCGTTCGAGTGCATCCGGATCATTGCTGAAGTGGTCCGCAATCGGGAGCGTGGCCTCCGGTGCCCCGAAGACGTACGCGCCCCCGACGGAGTCCAGCGCATACACCGCCTCCCGCGTGCCGTAGAGCGTCGCATACTCGTCGATGTAGGCGTCGAGCGTTCGCTCGACGAGCCCCTGGGCCTCAGCATCGAGGTCACCACGCTGCGGCTTGATGTCGTCGGCGAGGTCGATATCGCCCCAGGCGGGAACCGCCCGGAGGTCGGCATACCCGGGGGTCGGGGGCTCATCCTGCCAGACAGTCGTCTCCTCGGACTCGTCGTAGCGACAGGGTTCCCACTGCTGGAAGGCGGACGGTGTCTTGTAGGTGGTGACGGCGTAGAGCGTCCGTTCGAGGCGGTCGTGGATCTCGTCGTAGTCACGATCGAGGCGGGCAACCCGCCCGCGCTGCGGATACCCGGCCTTGATCGCCTCGACGTCGTCGTGGTCGCGTTTGATGTACCATCCGACGAAGTCGTTCAGCCCGATGGTCGGGTAGTCCTTGACGGTCGCCAGTGCCTCGTAGACGGGTTTGGCACGACGGTAGTACTCGCGGATAGCTGATTCGGAGAGCGTCATCTCGTGTGCTCCTGCACCTCCTGAGCGGGAGCGAAACGACTACGCACCGGCATCACCCGAATCCTCTTGATCGCCGGCGTCGCTCAGTTGGATCCCGATGTAACAGCGTCGGGTTTCTTCATCCACCCACTTCCTCTTACGGTCGAAGTCAGCATACTCACGGAATGCTGGGGTGAACCGGGGTTTCTTTTTTCGCTCATACTCACGATCCTCGACGTATTCTTCGTATGCCTCGTAGACATATGCGATCGGGACGAACTCCTCATCACACTCGGTGATCTTATCGCGCACGAAGGCCCCAATTCCGAACGGATCTTCCTCGGTATCCGTCGGTTCAATCCCTGCTGGGTGAAGTTCACTACCTTGAATCGCCTCAACGAGTACTGAGAGATCTTGGACCGTATCCGATACCGGCTTGTAGAGCTGAAGATCCGGTTCACCGTCGCTGGTGAGAATACTAATTGTATACGAACTCTGCGCATAGTCCGGAACGGGCAGGTCGGTACTGGGCACGAACGGACGCTTGACGGGCACCCAGTCCGCTTCGAACGCCTCTCGTGACTCGTAGGACTCGGGGAGTTCTCCCGGCCTGAAGACGGTGTAGGTCTCGCTCTCGGCGTCGTAGCTGTACGTCGCTGGGAACTGGTCTTTCGACACGGCGTCGAAGGAGTCGATCCGGGCGTGCTGGTCTCCAGCACTGTCCTCAAGGACGAACGCACCTTCTCGCACGAACCAGCGGGTATGGCGACTACCACCGGTGGCCGGTCGGACGGCCGTCACCCCATCCGCGGCTCGCGCACCGCCGTTGAATGTGACGTTGTGGTTCATCGTATACAAGCGCGTCTCACCGGAGGAGAGCTGATTTCGCGGCTCGCTGAGGATTTTCGCGAGCCGGTCGGCGATCTCGGCGGCTGGTTGATCGTCGTGGTCTGCGACGACGAACAACGGAATTCGCTCCTGTTCCTGGGCTTTCCGGAGGTTCGAGAGGACCTTCGCCGGGCGGACATGGGTGGTGGTTTCGACTTCGATCTGGAGCTCCCAGTCGAGGTCCGAATGGGTTGCGATGGCATCGGGTCGGGACTCACCGTTCTGATCGAGGACCTCCACGGAGAACCCCGCAGTTGCGAGCGACTGCTCGACCGTTTCAAGGACTGCATCGTGGTGCTCGCCCCCGCCGGTCGGTGACGTCGACGTGTCGGGCGTGGCTGCCTCCTCACCCTCATCTGTGAGCCGACACTGCACCGACGATCCCCCGGACGGGAGATCGACCTCGATGAGCGAGGACGCCTCCCGTACCTCCGGCAGCGTCTCGTAGCCCTGCGCCTCGATGGTTCCTTCCTCGATTCGCGAGAGCAGTTCGTCGTCGACTTCCTCGACGGAGACCCAGCCGTTCGTCTCGCGGACGTCGTTCGACAGCTGGACAGCGCGAATCGCCCGGGCCATCGCGACCTCCAACGGCAGATCGTCGGCGTTCTCCAGAGCGACGTCAGTCGCAGCGTCACGGCTCTCCACGGTCGTCCCGCCAGCCACCCCGTACTCCTCTCGGGTATGCTCGTGAACGGCCTCTAGGGCATCCTGGAATCGCTCTTCCTGCGCACCAGTCAGAGGCTGCTCGCTATCGGGAGGACCGGGCGGAATCGGGAGGGGTTCGATACTGAATGGGTCGGGACCGGTTTCGCCGAATTCCGGACTCGGGAGCTGGGCGATCCACTCGCCACGCGGGAGCGAACTGATCCGATTCTTGAACTCGACGGGATCCATCGCCTCGTGTGAGAGTGCCTCGGCGATGTCGGCGTCGACGGCGATCTTCCCGACGAGCGGACTGCCGATGTTGTTCAGGACGTTCAGGTAGACCTCGCGGTTGCCAGCCTCCTTCATCTGCTCGGGGAACTGCGTCACGAGTTCGATGGAGAGCCGGAACTCCCGTCCCTTTTCGAGCAGCGTCGTCAGTGTATCCGAGACGACGACCGACGACGCTTCGTCGATGAGCAGGTTCGCAACGTAGTCGTCTGGCTTGCGGGCCAGCTCGTCGCCGTCGCGACGCTTGACAGCGTCATAGAGTTGTGTCAGGATGACGCCGGTCATCACGCGAGCGGCCTCGTCGCGGAGATCACCGAGGTCGAAGATGACTACCTTGTCCTCGTCGAGGAGGTCGCGAAAGTCGAATTGCGACTGGGTATTGTTGAAGATCCGGCGGAGGTGGGCGTCCTGCGTGATGTAGTCCATCCGGTTGCTGATGCCGCTCACGACGTTCGAGAACGTCGCCGGGTTCGAGCGCAGGTGTCGCTCAAGTTTCTCCGCGACTTGCGGGTCGCTGGCTCGCGGTGCATCTTCGGGTGTCGAATCTGGTGGCCCGGCGGCGTGGAACTGGGTCACCGCCTGCTCGAACTGGTCGTGGGTGAAGTAGTTCGTATCCTGCCGGAAATGTCCGTTTTCGAGGCCGTACTCCTCGTCGTACATCGCCTTGATGAGGTACTTGATGAGCGTCGGCGAGGCGATGGCGTCCTCGTACCGCTCCGGCCCCATTACGAGCTTGATGAGCTCCTCGTAGTGGTCGGCCTTGTCCTGAATCGCGTCGACGCGACGGACCCCGTCCTGTAGCGCCGGCGTGATGTCGAAGAACGCGAAGCCAGGCAGGATGTCGGGCACCGAGAAGTGGAGGACGTTCTCCTCGAGGTCCTCAGTCCCGAACCGCTTCGCGTGGGCCCGCATATAGTTCTCGGGGAGGTTCCCGCCCTTGGAGTCGATGAGGAACACTGGGCCCGTGGTCTGGTCGTACAGGGAGAGCGCATCGTTGATCAACGCGACCGATTTGCCGGCGCCGCTCTTCGCGAACCGGCCGACGTGGAACGGAAGTAGATGCGGGGGAATCCGCATCGGCTCCGGCGTGGGCGTGCCGTCCTCCCCGAGACCGCGGCCGATAGCCATCCCGGAGTCGGTAAACGCATCCATGTGGTCCTGCGCCGGGAGTGGCAGGGGCGTCCGGCTCTCGGGTTCGGCGTCGGACCCCCGCCCGCCCTCGGTCGTGAGGTCAGTCGCCGGCGGAACGACCACGAAGTTCGCCAACTCAGCCGGCCCGAGGACGAGATCGGGGCGGGTTTTCCGCCAGTCGCTCTTGGTAGCCAACGTAGCGTTGAGTACCCGGTCGGCGTGCTTCTTGGCCCGCCGTCCCTTTCGAAGCCCACGGCGGATGCGCTTCGGTCGGAGCCGATAGTGCGGCCCGTTCAGGTGATCGAACACGGACCCGATATCGTCGAGACGATGGTCAACCCGCTCTCGTTGTCGCTCGGAATCCACGAGCGAAAGTGCCCGCATATTCACCGTGAACGTGTGCTGTGGCTCCTTCTCGTCGATAGCCTCGACTCGCTCCCGCCCACCGATGTCGAGATACCGACGCTGTCGCCCGGTGTTCGACGGGCTCTGTGGTTCGTTCTCCGTGTTTCCGAGGAGTTCTCCGAAGAACCAGTCGACGACTCGATCTTCGCCTTCCCGGAGCTTTCGCTGGCGCTCTCGTGCCTCGTGCGTCCAGTCCGATTTCCGCTGAAAGAGTACCTGGAACGCGATCGGGTGTTCGGCCCGGGTCAGCTGATCGATGAGTGACGCGAGCGGGGCCCGAGCGTGATCGTCATCGTCGTCTTCCGTATTCGTGAATTGGGTTAGTGTCGTCATCCAGTCTTCCCGCCGGGTAGCCTGCCCGTGCCAGCTGATTCCGAGTGGGGTCGTCTCATCGACGGTCGGTTGCGTATGAGCCGGCTGGTGATCGGCATCGAGTTCGGAGTCGGATGGACCAGCCGCTGTGGACTCATCACTCGAATCGGCCTCGAACAGATCCACGTCCTCGTCTAGCGACGTGGAGCTCTCCGACAGCACACTTCCGCCGTCACCGACCGGTTCCTCCCCCGATGAATCGAAGAGAGTCACAGGCTCTGAATCCGAACTTGGGTCTCCGGAGGATTCCTCAGCTGTCCTGGAGTTTATTCCGTGGCTCTCGTCTCCCCCGGCACTGTGGTCCTGCGTCGGGTCTGCTGTCGATGGGAGTAGCTTCGCTTCCAAGTCAAGGGTGGCCCGCTCGAACGTGACGGTCGGTGGATACAGCGTCCGGAGGCGTTCCTCGAAGGCATCCAACCGACGGTTGGCCCCGTAATAGAACTCGACCGGCTCGTCTGCCCCCTCACTCACTGCGAGGAACTCGAACACCGGTGGCGGATCGCCGAAGGGACCGATACTTTCGAGAAATCCGTCGTTGCCGGCGTCAAGGCCGTGGAGGCCGGCCAGCTGACGGACGACGGTCTCCGGCGCGAGGTCGCTTCGGGAGGGAGTGATCCGGATATACTCGTCGTCGCCGTTATCCACTGCCGGGAGTTCTGACGGGGTCTGCTCAGTCATCCTCCTGAGAGGTAGTGCTAGTTGGTTCACCGCCGTCGGCACGCGTGCCGGCGGGTCGGCTATCTGGATTCGTCACGCTCGTCGTCGGTTCGGGCTCGAGCTCGGCCACGTCAGCAGCGCCGCCGTCGATAACGTGGGCCTCGTAGTCGCTCGCCCGAATTCGGAGTGGGAACCAGCCCTCCTGGTCGATGCCGACGAGCGCTTCCGAGTAGCCGTCCTCGTCCTCGCCGGCCTTCGCGGAGGTGACCCAGTTCACCTGGCGCTCGCTGAGGTCGAACCACTTGGCAATCTTCTCTTTCTCCTCGTTGACGCGGTGGAGGACAGTCAGCGAACAGAGGTTCGCGATGGTGCGTGCCTCCGGCGTCAGCGCGAATTCGCCCCCCGTTTGCGTAATGAATTCGAGGCTCAGATCGAAATGGCGGCTGTGCCGGACGGCTGTCTCTAGGAAGTCCAGCGAAACGGAGTCGTTCATCAGGTAGTGCGCCTCGTCGATACAGAAGACGACGCGCTTGTCGGTCTGTTTGACCCGCTCGTAGACGCTGTTGAACAGCACCTGCATCATCAGGCTGGTCTCCGCCCGGCCACGGGTCCCCTCCTCCTGATGGAGATCGAGGTAGATGACCTTCGAATCGAGGTCGAACTCCGAGGGGCGAGCAAGGTTCTCGAGTTCACCGCCTTCGCGGAACGACGGGCGGAGATCCTTGAGTAGCGACTGGGCATCGGACTGGACGGCTTCCTGCTCCCCATCTGTGACGTAGCCGTACTCCTCGGGATCTTCGACCATCTCTTCGAGGACCGTGATGACGTCGTGGATGGTGGGCGAGTCCCGGGTGTGCGTCTCCGGATCGCGGGTGATTCCGCGCTTCTCGTAGGCTTCCTGTACGGCCCGCCGGAGCGTCTGGTTGCGCTCGCCGAGTGGATGGTCTGCGACGTGCTCGAAGAACGTCGCGAAGAAGGTCATCACCCAGTTGATCTGTTCGCCCCACGGGTCGATGTCGTCGACCTCCTGCAGGACGTGGTCGGGCGTCGGTTTGATTTCCAGCGGGTTCAGCCCCCGCCGGCCACCGACCGTGATGCGCTCGCCATCGAGTGCCTCGTTGACGCCGGCGAATCCCCGCATCGGGTCGAGCATAATGACGACCGTATCCTCGTCGAACATCGCCCGCCGCACCAACCGGAGCTTGGTCGCGAACGATTTGCCCGCGCCGAGTCGGCCGATAACCATCATACAGTAGCCGGTTTGCCGCTTGAAGCGGTCGAGGATGAGTGGACTCGAATTCAGCGCGTACGTCCCGTATTCGATGCCGGGTTCCGCAAACGCACCGGAAACGAAGGGGAACATCGCGCCGACTGCCCCGCCGAGCATCGGCGTCTTGCTGTCGAGCGTCTCGTTGAACTGATCCAGGGCGATCGGGCTCGCTGAGGTGAACGTCTTCAGCTGTGACCACCGGGGCGTCACCGGCGTCAGATTCGCAGGCGCTTGTCGGGCTGTCGTCGACACCGACTCGGCGTCGATGTTCTCGCGATCGTTGCCCCTGACCGTGAGATACATCGAGACGTCGAACGCCTGCATCGTCGTGTTCCGAAGGACGTCGTACATCTCCTGGTGGTCCTCGAGGTCTTTCTCGACGCCCCGGGCGCTCGCACGATGCTTCTCGGTCAGGTACTCGTAGTCGGCTTCGAGGTCCTCGATCTTGTTCTCCAGCGAATCCAACGTCTCTCGCGTATCACGAGGATCGATGTGGATGCTGACATCCGTCTGCTGGGTCTCGGCGGCCGCGTACAGTTTTTCGAGGAAGCCATCCATCGGCGCATCGGGATACTCACCGACCCACAGACTCTGCGCCCACTGGGTGTCAGTCCGGAGGGCGCTGGGCGTTCGCTCGATACTCGACGGCGAGACGACGGTCTGATGGATCTCGGGGATGCCGTCGACTGCCTCACCGTCGGCCTCGTAGTCCACGGTAAACTGTGATTCAGCATCTTCCCCCTCTTCGTCGGGGGCCTCGTCTGCCGTGGCCTCGTCGTCGGTTTCCGAACTATCCGAGCTGGTGAACGGAAGCAGGTTTCCAATCATGACTTGTTGATGACGGGGGACGTTCGAAGCACCTGTTCGGGGTCGCCGTACTCGATTTCCGTGCCGGTCCAGTATTCCGCGATGAGGCGGGTGAGTTCGGCCGCATCAACGGGGCGCGTGTCACACCCCTCGATGCCGCGGAGGCCGCGCTCGACCCGCCGGCGCCGCTCGTCCAGTTCCTCGAGCATCGCGGCTCGCTCTTCCTCCTCCGGCGGCGCCGTGACAATCTGGATGAGGATGCCCAGTACAGGAATCCCAGCGAGCTTTTCGAGGAGGCTGGCCCGTTCGTATCGGACCTCCTCAGGTCGCACTGGAATCAGGACGTAGTGGTCGCGAATGGTCATCTGACGCTGCGCAAGCTCCCGGTCGTACCAGTCGACGTAGTGCTCGATGAGCGCCTGGAGTTTCTCGTTCGATTTGACGTCCGGGTCGCTCAACCGATCTTCGTACCGCCCGACGTACTCGTCGGCGGGGAACGCCTGCGTCGTCGAGTAAATCTGGATCGGGAACTCGACGGTCGTATTGACGAAGTCCTGGAAGGCCTCCGCCTTCTGGGCCCACTCCTCGTCGGTCGCGAGCGCCATCGTCGGTGGCGACACCTGAACGGCTCCGACAAGGGCCCGATCCGTCCGCTCGATGGCGTTGTGTCGCGGGTAGACGCGCTCGACGTGGGTGTACTCCTTCGCTTCCTCGTGGGCGATCTCTGTCTCGCTGCGATGGAAGTTCTATCTAGCGGAGCTACTCGATCAACGTCGATGTTCTTGTACGACCTCCAGTTCGCACGAGAGTGATTGAGTCGTGGCAACGTGGTAGTAGAATACGGTACTGTTCAGATTAGTGCAGCCGAACTGAGGTCATACGAAAGCCCCGATGCCCTCGGAATGAGGGCTCTGGTGTACTCATGGGTGCTCTACTCTCGTGAACATCCGGATTATCGAAATGTCGGGTCCTATCACTCTCCAGTCCCGCCCGTATTGGGCTGGAACATCATTACAACAGAAGGATGTAAACGCCTATAACGCTCTTCTTGGCCTTGAACCGGAGGAATATCTCTATTATTGTACTATTATAATAAACTGGTAGGAAAGTATAATATTATAATGACATCTGGTATAGCGTATGTCTCCTGTTTTGGAATATTGGGGAAATATATTAAAATAAATTATAATTGACGGGTAAATACTACACATATATGAGAAAAATGGGAAATATATTCTGATTTCAACTCTATCTACCTGACACATATGGAGAATATTTGTCTCTTGAGTTCATGGGAATATATTATATCCAAATTCGTATCATATATGGTAATTATTCTATCCGAAGTTGACTACCTCACAGCGTGGAGCTACTTTGTAGCTGTGTCTAGTTCTACATTTGTTGTTTCTTAACAACACATGTGTTGTTAATCACCGTTGGCTCGGTAGGATTACATATCGCTCTCACCCGAACCGGTTCAAACAAAGTTTTATGGTATTACCTACCACACTGCATGCTGATGGCTCACGTTGAGAATCTTTGGGTCTACCCAGTCAAGGGATTGGACCGGATGACAGTCAAAACCATTAGCATCAACGACGCCGGCACTTTCCAGGGTGACCGGGAGTATGCAATGTTGGACCCAGCTGAAAATAACGTGATTGAGGACCGATTTGATTCAGTCGGCAAGACGTTCAACGGGAAAGAGATCGATCACACTCACGAGGTGCAGTCAGCCTTTGATCCGGAGTCCCACGAACTCACGTTGACCATGCGCGAAAATGGGGCGGAAGTCACGTTCGATCTGCAGACCGAACGCGACGCCGCAAGTGAATGGTTCAGCGAGTTCGTTGGAAAACCGGTCGAACTGCGCCATCGAGAACCACCATCGTTTATCGACCGGCCGAACCTAGGTCCCTCCGTCATTAGCACTGGAACCCTCGAAGAAGTGGCATCGTGGTTCGACGACATGACCGTGGACGGAGCGCGGATTCGTCTCCGGCCAAATATCGAAATCGGCGGCGTCCCACCCTTCTGGGAGGACCGTTTCCTCGGCGACGATCCCTCCGGATTCGAAGTTAATGGAACGTGGTTCGACGGTGCTGAAGCCTGTGCCCGCTGTGTTGTTCCCTCAAGAGATCCGGACACTGGCAAGCCGATCGAGGACTTCGAACAGAGATTCGCGAAGTATCGCGAGGAGACACTTCCGGACTGGGCACCGAGGGAGGAGTTTGAACACTTCTTTACCGTCATGCTCATCACGAAGGTGCCAGAGGAGGACTACGGGAGTACGATAAGCGTCGGCGACGAGGTTACGGTTGGGGATCCGCTCGAGGTGTAGCGCGCTATCGAGGGGCACAGTACGGTCGAGACATGGACGCTATTCCCGTTGGAACGAACGTTTCCGCCTCGGTATGGCCGATGGACGGTTATCTCTGTATTATCTTTGGCTTTTCAGGACAACTCGCTGTCTTCGAGACGGAGGCGTATTTCGACCGCAATGTCGTCCAAGATGTCGGGATTACGGAGAAGATCTGTATCGCCGAGCCGTTCGCCGTTCACTAGATCCGCTAGTACTTGACGCAATATACCGCCGGAGTAGGTTCGCGGGAGTTCGGAAACTCTGAAAACCGCTTCGGGACGGGCTTGGGCGGCGAGATCGTCTTCTACCTTCTCAGCGATACGCTTCTCGAAGTCCCGGTCGGCACACTCGGTAGTAACCACGAATGCATACGGTGCCTCTCCCAGGATCTCGTGTCCGCCACAGATAACACCAACATCTTCAACGTCTGGCATTTCAGCGATAACTCGCTCGATTTCACTCACGTGAACGCGGTTCTTGCTGTAGTGGCCGATGTTAATCACGTTATCGAGGCGCCCAAGGACGGTTATGTATCCGTCTCGATCAGCCATCGCTCCGTCTTCTGTGAAGTACCTCCAATCCTTCTCGGGTGTTCCGAACTCAGTCCAGTACTCTTGCGCCTTATCGTCCGGTTCTCGTACTGGTCTGAAGATACCCGGCCAAGGCTTCTCGAGAACCAGATATCCCGCCTCCCCTGGATCGACACGCTCCCCGTCAGCATTGACAATTGTCGCTTCGATACCGGGGAGCGGCGGCCCGACTGATCCCGGCTTCATATCACTAATCCCCGGAATCGTCGAAAGTGTAATCCCCCCCGTTTCGGCTTGGTACCACGTATCGACAATAGGGCAGCGTTCGTCCCCAACGTTCTGATAGAACCATCGCCAAGTCTCCGGCTCGATACGCTGGCCAACGGTACCGAGTAGCCGAAGCGAACTGAGATCGTGGACGTCGGGATACTCTTCTCCCCATTCCATGAACGTCCGAATGGCGGTCGGTGTCGTGTAGAATTGTGTGACGTCGTTGTTCTCGATAATTCGCCACGGACGATGCTTGTCTGGATATGCCGGTGCGCCCTCGTAGAGGATGCTCGTTGCCCCGTGGGCGAGCGGGCCATAGACGACGTACGAATGCCCAGTGATCCACTCGATGCCAGCGGGGCACCAGAACGTATCTGCCGGCTTGAGGTCAAGTACTGTCGCAGCTGTCCAGGCCACATAGGGGAGATACTCCCCGACGACATGTTCCATTCCGATCGGTCCTCCAGTCGGGCCCGAGGCATAGCAATAAAAGAGCGGATCGCTTGACGCTCGGGGTACCGGTGTCACTGTTTCGCCACGACACTTCTCACGCAGGCGCTCGAAATCGTGCCCGAAGTTCGGACTTTCGTTATGGATGTGAGCCAGCGTCACGCTCGTAACGTCCCACGGCAGCTCTTCGACTCCACACCGAGCTTCGCTGCTGAGAGACCGTACTTGGCCCTCCTGATAGAATCCATCGCAAGTCAGCAAGGTTCGTGCGCCGGTTTCTCGCATGAACGACTCGAGAACAGAACCCGAATATTCCGCGAATACAACGACGTGAGGGGAGCCAAGACGTGCGGCAGCCAGCATCGCAATCGGAAGTTCTGGAATCCGTGGCAGGTAGAGCGCCACTGGATCGCCGGCTGACACTCCGAGCTCCCGGAGCATCGCTGCGACTTCATTGACCTCACGCTGAAGCATCGAGTAGGTGTATGTCTTCGTCACTCCACGTTCGCCGATCCACCGGAGCGCTGGCTCGTCACCACGGCCGGCTTGGACGTGACGGTCGACACAGTTTCTCGATGCGTTGAGTTCGCCACCGACGAACCACCGGGCATAGGGAGGGGAATCCATGGGCTCCATGGTTGTGTCGAAGGGCCGATCCCAGTCGAGGCACTCAGCGGCCCGTTCCCAACAGTGAGGCCACTGTTCCTCGAATTTGGCATAAATATTAGGATCCGTAACATTAGCTTGATCGACAAATTCTTCGGGAGGAGCTATGCTCCGTTCCGATGAAGTCTCAAAATCATTAGACATGTTGAATATTCAGATAGTTCGTACTACTGTGGCAAAACTATTGGGTGGCAAACGAGTTCTAGACCGTTTCCCACATCGTGCCGGTGTTCCAAACCGTGGCCCTACCGAAAAAATGAGCGGTGACTTCTATCGGGCTATCCGAGCGGGTCGTCGGTGACGACGAGGTCACCGCGATCCTTAGCGTTCCCGAGACTTCCGGGTGAGATGTCGAACTCGAAGGCACCGGTGGGGAGCGCAAGCGTCGAACACGCGTTCGGCACGTCAACGACACCGCTCTGGCGGCCCTCGATGGGGACCGTCCCCAGAATGTGGAGCGCCTGCTGACCCGTGTACCCGAACTCCTTCAGGTAGTCGATGGCCTGCAGACAAGCCCGTCGGTAGGCGGTATGCGAGTCGATGTACTTCTGTTCGCCGTCCTCGGTGACGGAGTAGCCACAGAAGGTGACGTAGTCCTCGAAGTTGGGTCCACGGTGACCCGGCTCGAAGATCGGATGAGTGACGCCGTGCTTCTCCATCCCATTTTTCACAACCTCGAACTTGCAGTCGACGTAGCCGGGCATCTCGATGGCGCCACAGAAGGTGACTTCGCCGTCGCCCTGTGAGGCGTGGAAGTCACCGACTCCGAACTTGCCACCCTCGACGTAGACGGGGAAGTAGACGGTCGAACCGATTGAGAGGTCCTTGATGTCGTGGTTACCGCCGTGTTCGCGTGGCGGGACCGTGCGGGCGGCTTCTTCGGCAGCAGCCTCGGCCTCGGCGGGATCCATTTCGCCCATCTGAGCACCCTCTGGGGTCGGCGGATTCGCCACTCCAGGCTCGTGCTCGCCAGTCGGATGGTTCGGGATCGATTCAGGGTCCTCCTCGAACTTGTCGATGAGCGCCTGCTCTCGCTCGTTCCATTTGTCGAGGAGTTCCTGACTGGGGGCACATCCTGCAAGTCCAGGATGAATCTTCCCCTCGTAGCGCACGTCGGGGATGTGTCGGGAGGAAACGGTGTAGCCGTCGACATCCCAGATAGACTTGGCGGCGTTCCGGAAGTGATCTGTGAGGAAGCCGCCGCCGTTCTGCTGTGAGAAAGTGCCAGTGAACCCCCATTCGGCGCGGCCGTTGAGGGGACCCATATCGAGGAACTCAACTTTCAGGAGGTCACCGGGTTCGGCACCATTGACGTGAACTGGGCCGGCCAAGTAGTGAACTTGGCTGAGGTCGACGTCCCGAACTTCGTTCGGGTCGTCGTTATCGGTGATCTGACCACCAGTCCAGTCCAGTGCTTCGAGACGGGCAGTCTCACCATCGTCGACTTCGACGACAGCGGGGATGTCGGGATGCCAGCGGTTGAAGGGGTTGGCATCCGGCTGTTCATCGGGGGGACTATCCACATCGACTTCGAATTTTACTTCGGGCATTGGTATCGTGGGTGACAGTCACCCACTATCAAGTGGAAATTATATCTACTTAACAATTTTGAAGTGTATGATTTATTTCATGCCCAAGGCCAGAACCCCGCTGCCATCAGATAGCCGCCAACAGCAGTGGCGACACCTGTTGCTGCGGTGAACCAGCCGACTGGAACGGTGAGGTCATCACGCTGGAGTCCGAGGAGGACGAAAAAGGCGGCCCAGAGGACGGCCCACACCCACCATAGTGCGGTGAGTCCGATATCGCCGGTGAGCAAGACGAGATATCCAGTTGGGGCGGCTGTTAGAGCGACGAAAAAGCAGTACCAGCCGAAGGAGCGCTGATCCTCGACACCGCGGATTGCGTTTGCTCCGATCCAGAGGTACGTAAATGAGAACAACATCGTTCCCGCTGCGTTAAACGGTGTCCCGTCAGATGCATCGCCTCCGAAAGCCCACCAGAGGACGATTAAGAACGTTATGAGTCCTGTGAGGAAATTAAATATCGCGACGTCACGGTTGTCTCCGTACCCGAGTAGCCACAATCCGTTGACGAAGAGGACCCCTCCGACGAACAGGAGCCCCATCCCCAGAACCTCATACAGTGGCATTTGTACACCTCCAGCCGGTTCGATTGCTGTCTGCTGTTGTTGTCTGGTGTGCCATCACATATCTAACCATGACTATCCGATATTTATAATTTTCTGAGATGAATCCCCCGTTCGAATGCTATATCGAGTGCGGACGGTCGTGGCCAGCAGTTCAGTAATATTTATCATCCGGGTTGATAGCACGGTAATCGCGTTTGACACTGTTCATTCACTCGATCACAAAATTGCGTACAACCGGGTGTCTACTGATTTTCACCCACTACTAGATTTCTCAAGAAACAGGCGAAAGATGAGTTCTGATTCCGACGATTCTCCTCCGACTACGTCGGTGCCGGTCTTCTCCCACTTTTGTTTGATGAGCCTGTCGGCAATCTGCTGTGCTTGATCCGCGTTCGTGCCGGCTGTCGTGATGGCCACACCTTGACCCCCATTGTCGGTCGCGGCCTCGGAAACGTGCTCAATCCCATCGGAAACCGTTGTTCCGGGGGAGATTTTGACGACTGTGTACGTTCCGCCCTCGAATGAGAGTTGCTCATCCGAGTTCGAATCCTCGTCGGTTCGGACGAGTGCTGCTTGAATCAGTTGATTGACTGCCGCGGTTCGCAACGATTCGGTACTCCGCAACTCGGCGGCGGCGGCATTCGGTTCAACGGCGATCTGATATTCGGACTCGATCTCTTCCAATAGCCCGTAATCCACGAGCTCGTTGAGTGAGGCTTCTGGTTCTCCCTCCTCAGCCACCAGTTCGTACTCGTCACGTTCGATTAACCGTTTCGCGAGTGCACTGGCACCGAATGGTTGGTCTCGAAATAATTTCCAGGCGTTCACATACAGTTCGACGCTGTCTTCGACATCGGAACGTTCGGCGGGCATAGTACGAATGGACGGAAGCATCGGTAGTAAAGTTGCGGGACGCCCCGTCAATCGATTATGATGTCGGTCGACAAATATATAATGGATTATCATAATTGTTTGACTGGAGTATGCCAGAAACCGTATTCGAAGTAGACACAGATGCACCGCCAGAAGAGCAACCAGATCCAATCGTCAACCGGTGGCATCCGGACACGCCACCTGCATCGACCGTCCAGCCAGGGGAGAAGTTCCGTGTCGAGTGTCTAGATTGGACCGGGGGACAGGTCAATAACGACGATAGTGCCAACGACATCCGCGATATGGATCTGACCCCCAACCATCACCTGAGCGGTCCAATCGAGGTCGAGGGTGCTGAGCCCGGTGACTTACTCGTCGTCGACATCCTCGACATCGGTGCCTTCCCAGATCACGAATGGGGATTCACCGGGATCTTCGAACTCGACAACGGTGGCGGTTTCCTTACGGATCACTTCCCGGAGGCTCGAAAGTCTATTTGGGACCTCGACGGCGTGTACACCAAATCCCGTCACATTCCGGGCGTCGAGTTCGCTGGCCTCACACACCCCGGAATTCTCGGAACCGCACCGTCACACGAACTTCTCGAGGAGTGGAATCGGCGCGAACAGAAACTCATCGACGACGGTCCAAACGCGGAAACTGCAGTCAACCACGAGACTCGTGAGGACGAACCGCCCCTCGCACTCCCACCTGAACCCGAGAACGTCATGCTCGGTGCGATGGAGGACGAGGACCTCGAGGAGGCGAAAAACGAGGCCGCCCGTACCATCCCACCCCGTGAGAATGCAGGTAACTGCGACATCAAAAACCTCAGTCGCGGTTCGCGTGTGTACCTCCCAGTGTTCGTCGAGGGGGCGAACTTCATCACCGGCGACATCCACTTCTCGCAGGGTGACGGCGAGATTACGTTCTGTGGCGCCATCGAGATGGCCGGCTGGATCGACTTCCGCGTCGACGTGATCAAGGGTGGCATGG